>JAGPFL010000052.1 GCA_018056545.1 Syntrophobacterales bacterium | reverse complement strand
ACGCTCATTATCTCATTGCGCTTTTCCGTACATTTCATGGGGGTGGTTGTTGTCGGACATCTGAATGAACATTCATTCAGAGACCCTCCCCTACATCCGTCCATATGCTTGTGTCAAGGTTTTTTTGCGATGCCTCTGGAGGACGCTTAAGGGTCGTTTCCCATGTGGTTCCGGTGGCGGTGATGGACCATGCGGACGTCGGTGCCGTAGAGGGCGTTGATCGTCTCGCCGGTAACGGCGGAGGTGGGATGAACCATGACGCGGCGGTTTACGCAGATGACGCTTTCCACATACTGGGAGACGAAACCCAGGTCATGGCTGACGGCGACGACGGTAACTTCCCGGCTCATGCCATGCAGCAGCTCGAAGAGTTCCGTTTCCACGGCCATGTCCACGTTGGCCGTCGGTTCGTCCAGCAGGAGCAGCTCCGGCTCCGCGGCCAGGGCCCGGGCGATAAGAACACGTTGGCGTTGGCCTCCGGAAAGGGCGGTGAAGGGACGGTTCCGGAGGTCGGCCATTTCCAGTCTCTCCAGGGCGAGGAGCGCCGCCTCCCGGTCTTGGCGGCGATAAGGTCCGAGGCGGGTCCCCGCGCCGAGGCGTCCCATGAGGACCACATCCAGGACATTCACCGGGAAGTGGGGGTCGAATTGGACATACTGGGGCATATAGCCGATGCGGGGCCGGGCCTTGACGGGGGGGATCCCGAAGACGGTGATCTGCCCCCGGTTCGGTTTGAGGAGTCCCAGCATCAGTTTGAGCAGTGTCGTCTTCCCTCCGGCGTTGGGTCCGACGATGGAGACGAATGTTTGCGCCGGGATGGTGAAGCTGGCCCCCTCCAGAACGACGGCCCCGTTGTAGGAAAAGGAGACGTCCCGGAATTCCACCAGGGGTTCTTTTTTTTCGTCCATGATCTTGTCCTCAAATACCACCAGGAACGGGTGTTGTGTCTTCGGTTACCGACCGGTGCCGCCTCCTACCGCGGCAACGGGGGTCGGGGATAACCGGCTCAGGATTGCCCCCGCTCCACCGCGGCGGCGATCTTCTCCAGATTGGTAAGATAATCCCTGGCCAGGGGATCTATGGGTATCACGGTCCCCCCGATGGCCGCCGCCACCGCGGCGGCGCTCCGGGCGGAAAACTGGCGTTGTACGAAGATCACCCTGACCCCGTCTTTCCGGGCGGCGGCGATCAGGGACGACAGCTGCCGGGCGCTGGGTTCCTTGCCCCCTTTTTCCACCGATACCTGTGTCATGCCGTAGGCCTCGGCAAAATATCCGAAGGCCGGGTGGAAGACATATATCTTGCCCCCGCGCAACGGGGCGAGGGCCCGGGCGATCCGGGTGTCCACCCGGTCAAGGTCATCCAGGAAGGACCGGAGTCCGGCACCGTATTCCTGTTTATGGGCCGGATCGAGGCGGCACAGGGCATCATGGATGTTCCGGGCCTGGATCTTCGCCAGACGGGGGCTCATCCAGATGTGCGGGTCGGGCGTACCGGTCTTTCCCTCGCGCGGCAAAGCGGCCTGTCGGTGACCATGACGCCCTTCCTCAGCTACGCCGTGATCGTGAGCATCCAGGTAACGTAGCGGGACGCCCCGCTGGGTCTCCACGATTGTCAACTGCGGGTTTGTCTTGCCGATCTTGCGCAGCAACCCCGTTTCCAACGGCACGCCGATGCCAAAAAAGGCCCGGGCGGCGGTGAGCTTCGCCATTTGCCGTGGGGTGGGTTCGTAGGTATGGGGAGACTGTCCCGGACCCACGAGAACTTCGATCTGTAGATGGCGGCCGCCGATCCGTTCGAGGAAGTAGGCCTGGGGCAGGATGGTGGCAAAAACGGCCAATTTCGACGCACCCTTTGCTTTTAACTCCTGCCCCGCGAAAGTCGGCGGCGACAGGAGCAGCAGCAGGCCAAGGCAGCAGGCGAAGACACCTTCCCTCATCTTGCCGCTCCTTTCCTATTTGACCTGGGACACGGCATTCCCGCACTCGATGAAAAGCTCATCGCAGTCCTCGCAGCGCCGGACGGCATGATGCTGGGCGAAACCTTCCCAGTGTTCCTTCTGCTTGGGCGACAGGAGCCCCGTACCGTTGCACAGAGGGCAGACGCTTTCCAGGGCCGTCATGATCGCCGCCCGGATGAACTCCGAGCGGTTGGGGATGTTTTTGATGACCTCCAACAGATCGCCGTTGACCTTGAAGGAGATGATTCCTTCCTTTTTCTTCATGTGCGGTCGTGCCTCCTCCCGGAAATTTGCCCTGCTTAATACTAAGTAATACCGAATTAGTCAAGAAAGAGGACAACCGGGGTGGTCAGGAGGAAAGCTTCACTACATCGATGCGACTAAGACTCCGGCCGAGGAAGCGCTCCGCGATGGTTTGAAAACGAAAGGGGACGTCGGAAACGCAGAAGCGGTATTCCGGAGGGATGCGCAGGGGATTGGCCAGCCCCTGCTGCTGCAGGAGGCCGGCGGTGATGTCCGCCATGGCCTCGGCGGAATCCACGAGTTTCATGGCGGTGCCGACGATATCCTGCAGCAGGGATTTGAGGAGGGGATAATGAGTGCAGCCCAGCACCAGGGTATCCGTATGTTCCGCCAGGATCGGCTTCAGATACTCCTGGGCCGTCAGACGGGTGACGGGATGATCCAGCCAGCCTTCCTCCACCAGGGGTACAAAGAGGGGACAGGCCTGGGAAAAGACACGGATTTCCGGATCATGCCGGTGAATCGTCCGGGCATAGGCGTTGCTGTTCACCGTAGCGGGGGTGCCGATGACCGCCACCTGTTTCGTTTTGGTACTGGCCACGGCGCACCGGGCCCCGGCCTCGATGACATCCAGGACCGGCACCGGCGATCTTTCCACCACCGCCTCGTAGGCCACGGAGGCGATGGTGTTGCAGGCGATGATCAGGAGCTTCACCCGCTGTTTCAACAGGAAATCGGTGATCTCCGCGGCGTAGGAGGTGATCGTTTCCACGGATTTGACGCCGTAGGGAACCCGGGCGGTGTCTCCGAAATAGATGATATTCTCGAAAGGCAGGCGTTCCATGAGGGCCCGGACCACCGTCAGACCGCCGATGCCGGAATCGAAAACGCCGATGGGATGCACCAGACGCAGATCCATGTCACTTTTCCTTTCCCTGTTTGTGTCGGGGGCTTGTCGCCCCCTCCGCCCTTTCCCGCTTCTCCCCGCGGCGCCTGGGGGTGGGCTTGGCCGGATGGTTGTGACGGCCGTGCTTGCGGGCCCCGGACCCATGGGGCGTCCTTTCCCGTCGGGCATCCCCCGGACCTTTTCCCGGTCTCGACTCCGGCTCCTTCGCCTGCCGCCCGTCTCCGCCCCCGGCAACCCCGGCGTTTTCCGGGGCCGTCGCCGCACCGGGCAGGAACCGTTTTCTGCTGCCCTCGTAGAGTTCGTATTCCAGGAGGCGGCTTTCCAGTTCGCCGTTGTAAAAGATCAGGCGGCGCGCGGTGCGCAGCCCCACCTTTTTTGCCAGCTCGAAATTGGCGGTGAAGATATAGCCGCGATAACCCCGGCATCTGGTCTTCAGGAAATCGCCCATTCCTTCGTAAAGCCCGGCCAGATCGTCCTTTTCCCCCAGGCGCTGGCCGTAGGGGGGATTCATGACCACCACCCCCGGCGCCGGCGGCGCCGGCGTGAGGGCGTAGTCGCAGGCATGAAACCGGATATGGCGGCCCATCTTCGCCCGGGCGGCGTTGATGCCTGCGGCGCGCACCGCTTCCGGGGAGATGTCCGTGGCGATGATCCGGCCGGGGAATTCCTTCCGTTCCTGCTTGCGGACCTGGAGCCGCAGCTGCTGCCATAGATCGTCGTCGAATCCCCGGAGGTGGAGAAACCCGAAGTTTTCCCGTAGGATGCCCGGCGGTCGCCGCCGGGCGATGAGCGCCGCCTCGATGGCCAGGGTGCCGCTGCCGCACATGGGATTGAGGAGGGTTTCCTCTCCTGTCCAGCCGGTGGCCATGATCAGCGCCGCCGCCAAGGTTTCCTGCATGGGCGCCGCCAGGGGGATCTTCCGGTAACCGCGCCGGGAAAGGGGCTCCCCGGAGGTGTCGGCAAAGATCCGATAACGGTCGTTCTGCCAGTAAAGGTGCACGACGGCGCCGGTGCGGTCCGCCCCCGAGTCCGGCCGTCGCCGGAAGAGCCGGCGGAGGCGGTCCACGATGGCGTCCTTGATCTTGACGTTGGCGTACCGGGGATCGCGGATCTCCGGGGTATCCACCGCCGAGGTTATGCATACGTAGCCGTCCACATGGATGATTTCCTCCCAGGGAAGTTGGAAGGTTCCGGCATAAAGATCTCCAGGGGTCCGGGCCACCCCTTCATGGAGCAGGAACAGGACCCGCTGTCCTGTCCGCAGGCAGAGGTTGAGGCGCATGGCATCCGCCATGTTTCCTTCCGTCTCCACCGCCGCCTCCGATTCCTTGCGGATCGGCATTTCCAGGGCTTGAAGCTCACGCCGTAAATAGGGAACGATTCCCCGGGCGCAAGTGACGAGGATGCGGCGCTTCTCTGTCCAGAGCGTCTCCATGATTGACCTCTAACATAAAGAGGGGGATTTCGCAAAACTGTTCCGTCGGGGAATTGGGGATTGCGAAAACAGGTAAAGTTAGGTAATACCTACCTATGAAGATGGAGAAGCCCCGGCATATCGCCTTTTATGTCCTCCTGGGTCTGGCCACCCTCCTGCTGCTCTATCTTCTGCAGCCGTTCTTCTATCCCATTTTCTGGGCGGCGGTCATGGCCATCGTCTTCAAACCTCTCCAGCGGCGCCTGCGGGAAAAAATCCCTTCCCCCAACCTGGCGGCGACGGTGACGCTGACGGCGATCATCATGATCATCATCCTTCCCGCGGGGATTGTCGGCAGCATTTTGCTCAACGAATCCCTCAATCTTTACGGTTATCTCAGCATGGATGCCTCCCAGGTCGAGGGACGGATCAATGACTTGACGAAGAAGATAACCTCCGAACCCTACCTGCGTTATCTTCACATCGATATGACCTTCGTCAGTGAAAATCTCACCGCCATGGCCAAGAAGGCGACCAGCTTCATCTTCAACAGCCTGACGAATCTGACGCAGAACACCATCATGTTCCTCGTGAATTTCGTCATTATGCTCTATACCCTCTTTTTCTTTCTTAGGGACGGCGAGCGGTTCGTGCGGATGCTGATGAGGCTCTTCCCTCTGGGGGAGGAAAAGGAGGAGAAGCTCCTGGACCGATTCGCCGCCATGACCCTGGCGACACTGAAGGTGACGGTGATCATCGGCGGACTAAAGGGGATTCTGGGGAGCATCGTCTTTTCCCTCACCGGGGTCCACGGGGCCCTCACCTGGGGGGTGCTCATGGTTTTCACCTCCATCATCCCCGCCGTGGGCTGCGCCATCGTCTGGGGTCCTGTGGGGATCGTCATGATTGTCCTGGGCTATATATGGGAAGGGCTGATCATTCTTGTCTGCGGCCTCACCGTCATCAGTCACGTAGATACCTTTCTACGTCCCATCCTGTTGGGGCAAACCATCCGGATGCACCCCCTCCTGATCTTTCTTTCCACCCTGGGGGGACTGTCGCTTTTCGGGATCTCCGGATTTGTCATCGGGCCGGTCATCGTCTCCCTCGCCCAGACCTTCTGGGAGATGCACGACGAATTCCTGGCGGGAAACCGTTCATGAACCCGACCTGTACTTTCCTCCGCGAACCGGAAGCCCGGCAGATCGCCGCCATCATCGACCTCTATCGCGAGGCGGGATGGTGGTCCGGGCTGGCTTGGGAAACCCCGGAATTGGTGAGACGGATCGTGGCCGGCAGCCATTGCTTTGTTCTGGCCTGGGAGGGCGAGACGATCATCGGCATGGGGCGGGCGATCAGCGACGGGGCCAGCGACGCTTATCTCCAGGATGTCACGGTTCGGTCCGCATTCCGCAACCGGGGCGTGGGCTCCCGGATCGTCCGGGAAATCCTCCGGCGTTTGCGTGCCGACGGCCTGCAGTGGGTCGGCCTGGTCGCCGGCGGCAATTCCCATCCCTTTTATCGCCGGCTGGGTTTTGAAGAGATGCCGGCGGCCACGGCGATGCTCAAGATGATCAATATCGAACGGGGAGGCGCCGCCCAAGAGTGATGAAGAGGATCTCCCCGGAAGACTATCCGCTGCTCAAGCCCTACTTCGCCGCTCAGCCTTACGGCCTCTGTACCTATTCCCTGCCGTCGCTGATCGTCTGGAACAATCACGTCTTCCAGACCTCCTACCTCCTGGAGAACGGCCGGGTCGTCGTGGCCAACGATTGCCGGTGTCGGCCGGAGGAAAGCCACCTCCTGCTGCCCATCCAACCGGAGGGGCTGCCCTTGCCGGAAGAACTGGCCGCTCTGGCGGCGAGAACGGGTTACCGACGCTATGAATCGGTGCCGGAGGATTATCTCGCGCATATCGGCCGGGACAGGGTCGGGGACTGTTTTACGATCCATGCCCGGCCGGAATACGATGATTACGTCTATCTCACGGAGGATCTGAGCCGCCTCCGGGGGAACCGTTACGTGAAGAAGCGCAACCTGCTCCATCAGTTCACCCGGGAATATCTCCAGCCGGGGAGGGTGGTTACGGAGAGGATTACCGCCGCCGACGTTCCCGAGTGTCTGAAATGTCTGGAGAAATGGTGTGAAATCAGGAAGTGTGACGTCGATCAGGATTTGAGCATGGCCTGTGAAAAGGAAGCGGCCGTCAACGCCCTGCACCATCTCGACGTCCTGGAAATGCCGGGCCTGTTGGTCCGCATCGACGGCGAGGTCTGCGCCTTCTGCATCTCCTCCTATCTGCGCCCCGACATGGGGGTGATGAACTTCGAAAAGGCCCTGCCCCATATCCGGGGGCTTTATCAATACCTGGACAACGAGTGCGCGCGGCGGCTCTTTTCCGGGTACCGCTATATCAACAAGGAGAGCGACATGGGGATTCCCTCCCTGGCGGAGTCAAAAAACTCCTATCACCCTGTTTTCAAGACCGGGGCTTACTGCCTGGAATGCAAATAATCTCCGGTATGAGCTTCGGGACAACCTCAGGAGGTGATATGCAGGCAATAAAGATGACGGGTTGTTATTGACTGGAAAGGGACTCGGACGATGATCGGGAGAGACCGAATGAAAGGGATCATGGGGGCGGCATTGCTGTTTTTGGGTGCCTGTTCCGTGGTGGCGGGCGTCTATGGCCTGGTCATGGTGGTGAAGATGGGCCTCCTGCCCTCCTCGGACACCATGGGCCATTCCCGGGAATATGAGGAGGGATGGCGGCTTTTCTTCATGCTCTTTCTGGGCCTCCCCTCCCTGGCGGCACTTTTGGGCGGACTGGCTCCTTGGATAATCTGGTTCAGGAACCGGCGGGGGAAACGTTAGAAATTGATAAGAACCTCTTTTCTGTGCTTGCCCCGATCCCCCTGCCCGCCGGCGGACACAAGTAATAACGAATATACCCCGGCAATTGCGATTATTCGCCGACAAAGGGGTGCCGTTTTGCCTGTCGAGGGATAAGGTGCGGCAAAAATCAGCCTAAAATCTCTCTTATCTTTCGGGAGAGTTTTTCCGGATGAAACGGTTTCTGGAGAAAACCGTTACACCCCCGGTCCAGGATCTGCCGTACCTGTTTGTTTATATTGTAGCCGCTGGTCAGGAGCACGGGGATATTCGGATTTATCTCTCGCAGCAGGTCGAAGGTTTCACCTCCTGAAATCCCCGGCATGATCATGTCCAACATGATCAAATCGATTCTGTTTTTTTTCTCCATATAGACGGCAACGGCCTCCTGGCCGCTCCCGGCCTTATAGACTTTGTATCCCATGGATTCCAGCAGCTCCCCCGTCACTTCCCGGTTCAGGTCTTCGTCGTCCACAATGAGAATCGTTTCCGTTCCCGTCAATATCTCTTTTGCCTCCTGCCGGGGCCCGTCGATTTGTTTTTCCGATGCCGGCAGATAGATATTGAAGGTCGTGCCCTGACCTGGTGCGCTGACGACATCTATCGTTCCCTCATGACCTTTGATTATGGTGTAGACCGTCGTCAAACCCAAGCCTGTCCCTCCCTCCTTGTCCTTCGTCGTGAAAAAGGGATCGAAGATCTGTGCTTTTGTCTTGGCATCCATGCCGATGCCGTTGTCGCTTACGGATACCTTGACGTATCTTCCCGGTTTCAAGATTCCGGGCAGGTCAAGACCGCTGTGGTCTAAAAGGATGTTCTGTGTCTCCAGGTAGATCTCGCCGGATACCGGCATGGCCTGCCAGGCATTTACATACAGATTCATGAACACCTGTTCCATTTGTCCCTGGTCAACCTCCACGGCCCAGAGCTCCGGCGCATAATTCCGTTGAATGGAGATCTCCCGTTTGGTCCTGCCGAACAGTTGCAAGGTTTGATCGAGGAGATCGTTCATGTTTGCCGGTCGGACCTCCTTTTTCTCTCCTCGGGCGAATCCCAGCAACTGACGGGTGAGCTTCGCGCCGCTGTCCACGATCTCCCCGATCCGCATGAGTCGTTCGCGAATCGGTTGATCGGGAACGCATTGTTGGAGAGACATTGCAACGTGTCCCTGAATGCCGGTGAGGAGGTTGTTGAAATCGTGAGCGACGCCGCCTGCCAGGGTGCCGAGGGCTTCCATCTTCTGGGCGAATTGGAGTTTCTCCACCAGCCGCGACCTTTCCTCGTCCGCCTGTCTTTTTTCCGTCACATCACGGATATTTCCGACGACGCTGGCGATAGAGGGATTGTGAAGGAGATTCTTGGCGACCCCTTCCATGATCACTACCCTGCCGTCTTTGTGCCGGACGCGGAAGCTGCTGGGAAGCTCCGCGCCTTCGCCCAGGAGAAGCCGGGCAAAATCGCTCATGGCCCGGGGCAGGTCTTCGGGAACTATGAAATCGAAGACGCTCCTTCCGGACAGTTCCGCGGGATGGTAGCCGGCGAGGCGCTCCACGGAAGGACTCACATAGGTGATGATGCCTTGCCCATCCACGGTGATGATCATGTCCGAGATATTCTGAATCAACTCTCGGAAATACTCCTCGCTCTTCCGGAGCTCCGCCTCCCAACGCTTACGCTCGGTTATGTCCTGATAAATGACCTGATATTGGGGGACGCCGTCCCAGAGGATCTCTTTACGGAGCGCCCGGAGATGGCGTATCTGTCCGTCCTTGCGAATGATCCCGATCTCGTATTCCCTCGGCCCTTCTTCGCCGCGCCGTCTTTGCTGCCGGCGCTCTTCGAATTCAGTATATCTTTCGGGCAGATAACGATCCTTGGCAGGCGTTCTCCGGAGTTCGTCCACGCTGGCGTATCCGTAAATGTCGAGGAGGGCCCGGTTGGCGTAGATCGTTTCCCCGTCGGCACTGACGATGCGCACCCCTAAAGGAGAATCGTCAAAGGAACGGCGGAAGTTGTCTCTGGTCTGCTGGAGCGACTCCTCCACCCGCCGCCTCTTGGTGATGTTCCGGGAGACGCCGTGAAATCCCGTGAGCTCTCCCTTGTCGCTACGGATGGCGCTGACGATGACTTCGAGCCAACGGACGGATCCATCCTTGTGATAATTTTCCACTTCGAGGGTTATGCTCCGTTCCGGGTCAAAGCCGCCGTGCCGTTCCCTTTCCATTTCCCTTGCCAAGACATCTTGGATGACGGCCCGGGAGGAGGGAGTCAGTCGTTCCCGAATATCCTGGGCAATCAGCTCTTCCGGAGCAAAGCCGAGCATCTTCTCGACAGACGGGCTTATATAGACCATACGCAGATCCCGGTCCAGAATCCACACGGAATCCGTCATTTTTTCCATCAACAGCTCATAACGTTTTTCCTTCTCCCGGAATTGCTCTGCGGCATGTTGCAGCTCCGCGAGGGAATTTTCCAGTTCCCGGATCCTTTCCTTCAACATGTCGATCTCGTTTATGAATTCTTTAGCGGTTGGGAATGGGGGGTGCAATCGTAACCTTCCTTGGTTATGCGACGGGGGTTTATGACAATCCTTTGTCGATCGATGGTGTTCCGCTGATATCGTAAAAACGGCCGCATCGTCTTGCCGGCACAGGCATTGTTCTCTTCGAGTAGGTTGACCCGATCACGGCAAGCGATATTTTTCCATACAGGCCCGCCCTCGGCGGGCCCGGTTGCTTATGCGTAAGTTCATCGTAATTATCCCTCAAAAAAAAGTCCCTATTAGGGAACGTGGGTCGCATACTGCAATATTTCCATTTTGTCAATAATCCGACAAGTATTTTCGCTGGTGGGATTATGTCGGGGTGGGTTCGGCAAAACCAATTTGCGGTAGGTTGATGGTTGTCGGTAAACAAAGGCCGGCCGCGATGAGTGAAAAGAAATACGCATTTTTGAAGGGTTACGCAGCCGCCGTCAACATGCCTTATTGTTTGTGCAGGGACCTCCGTCTCTTTTCTATTTCCTCGATAACGGCGCCGATATGGGGATGAGCGGCGTCGGCGAGGATGGTCCGGCGGCAGTATTCGGCGGCCGTATCCAGATCGTTCTGGGAAAGACACCAACGGGCCATGGTATATTGAGCCTCCGCCCAGGGAGGGGCGAGATCTGCGGCGGTGCCGAAGGCGCTTCCGGCCCCCTCGCGGTCGCCCCGGCCTTCAAAGATGCGTCCCATTCCCAGGGCCGCGGGGCTGCAAAGGGGATTGATCTTCAAGGCTTGGTTGTACCAGTGCAATGCCTCGTCATAAACGCCGTGCCTTTCCAGGAGTTCCGCCATCGCCAATGCGGCCGGGGCGTAGTCCGGCCAGCGATTCACCATGGCGATGAGGTCTTCAAGTGTGCGCTCCGGTTCCTCGTCGCGGCGGCATTGGGCCTTGAGGAGGCGCGCCCTGAGTGCCCTGGGGTTGCGCTTGATGGCCTCGTCAAACCATTGACGGGCATCAGGGGTCCCGTGGCGCAAGGCGGCATAACCGAGCCAGAACCAGGGCAGATAATAATCCCGATCCTCCTGGGTCGCCTGACGATACGCCCGGCGGGCCTCCTGATGCAAACCCCTTGATTCGTATATAATCCCTTGTAAAAGAAGCGTTTCCGCCGGGGAGGGAAGCACTTCAAAACAGGTCGCTCCTTCTTCCAGGCGCCGCAACGGCAAGCCCGACGGAACGGGACCCGGGGCGGCATTGCTGTCCCGGAGACCTTCGTAGAACCCCAGGCGTTCGTCTGCTTGTCGTTGCTCGCGGCGATGCTCCTGGACATAAGCGTAGGCGGCTTTCCGAACCCGGTCGCGCAAACCGGCGTCGGAGATGAGCCGTGTCAGCAATTTGCCGAGTTCCTGGGGTGATTCGTACAGGAAGCCCGTTTCTCCGTGTCGTACGGTATCGAGATAGGGGGTGGTGCGGCTGAGGACCGGAACCACGCCGCGGGAGGCGTATTCCAGAAATTTCACGTCCGAGCGGCATTGGTTGTAAGGGTTGTCCAGCAGGGGCGCGAGACCTATATCGAGCCTTTGCAGGAAATCGAGATAGGCGGCCAAAGGCCCTGGGGGGTAGTAGTGTATGCGGCCTTCGGGGAGGGCGGCTGCCCAAAGACGGTGGATTTTCTCGTCGGACATGAGGGCGAAATCTACCTGGGGGTGGGCTTGGATCAGGGGGGCGACGATGTCGATGATGCCTTCCACGTCCCTGATATGTCCCGAAGATCCGGCCCAGCCAATGGTGACGCGTCCGCTGTCCGGGCGGTCAAGACTTCCCATCACCGCAATTTGGTTGGGAATAATGATTGTCCGGGGATTGATGAAGTTGAAGCGTTGGGCCAGGCCCGGCCCGGTCACCTGAACGGCATCCGCCATGCGGAGGTACTGGAAGGCCAGGGCGAGGTTGACCGGGTCGGAGAACCACCCCTTGATACCCACACCTTCGTGAGAGGCGGTGATGTTGTCGGACAATTCATATATCACGGGCAGACGGCGTTGTTTCCGTTCCGTAAGGATAGGCAGCAGATCGTGCTCGCTCAGGAGGTGGACGATTAATAGGTCCGCCGCCAGGCAAAGCGGTTCAAACCAAGGGGAAATCGTGCTCACCGTCATAACCGTCGCCTTTCCGGTGTTCCCCATGGCGATGGACGGCTGCTCCACCCGGTATATGTAGTCCCCGGATTTCCTGGTCTGCATGGCGACGGCGTTGACGATGAACATTTTATCCGTGATGGCTCGACGTGGAGACGCCGGGCGTGTAAGTTTTCTCAATGACAGGCAAAGCGATGAACCTCATCCCTTTGTCGGTCTCGATTCCGTAACCGGTACCGGATAGGTTTCAAAAGGTTCATCCCCTCCTGAAAATCGTTATTTACGACCATGCCCTGCCGGATAGCCGCTTCGGCAGCCGGCAATCTTGGTCGGAGATTCCGCCACATCCCCCTCCGTCTTCCCTCGGGGTTTCCCGGAGGCGCCGATTTTCAAGATGGTGTGGATAAGAACCTTCTTTTTGGGGGTCGGAGTATAGGGATGCTGTTTTTGCCTGTCAAGGTATAATGTGCAGCGATAATAAGTGGCGGCCGTTCCAGGGCGGGGAATATCTTCTCCTTTATGTCCGGCAGGGTATGCGACAACGACAAGATTCTCTCAATAAAAGAGGAAGGGCCACCAGTTTTTCATCCGACGTCCCTCTTCATCCTTTTGTCGGTTATGTAAACCGGGGAAGTTCTGTCGCCAATAGATCAACCAGGGGCCCATGCAGTCCGGCGCCGAATGACGATAACGGGTCAAGACGGCGCCGTCCCACGGCTGTGCCAGATCGCGACCGCCGGGACCGCTCCCGATACGCCAGTCCTCGATGG
>JAGPFL010000051.1 GCA_018056545.1 Syntrophobacterales bacterium | reverse complement strand
CGATGTTGGCCTGGATCATCAGGAGACCGAAGGAGCGATGAAACATCCGCAGGGAGAACCCCCCCTGGAGGCGCGTGACCTGATTGTGGTATAGCTCCATCGGATTGTTGCGGCGGCTGCCGTATTGGTCGTCCTGGGCGTAGGGACCGAAAACGCTGGTGAGCAATACATTGGCGCTGGTGCGCAAGGGATGGATGGGAACTTTCGGGGAAACCATTCGTATGTACTCCTTCGGTGCTAATTTTTTTCGGTGATGGAGACAGCCATAAAGAAATCATCGGATAATTGAAAGCATTTATTGCTGATTTTACAATACTTTTACATTGTTAACAGGGGCAGGAAAAGATCTACCATTGACTATTACCACCCCCTGAGGTAGCTAATCCCCAAGCCTATGAACCGGGTAAAGTGGTTTTTCCATCCAGTGGTGATCTTTGTCCTTTCCATCGCGGCCCTGGCCGCCTCCCTCTTTCTTTACATTTACTGGTACCTGGAGGTAAGCACCGGTTTACAGAAGATAATAAGACGCTACAGCCTGGATCCCACCCAGTTTTTCGAGATCAAGACCTGGGTGGTCATCCTCGTGCTTTCCATTCTGGTGGGGCTCATCCTTGTCGGGGTGTTCACGATCTTCGTCTACAACGAGAAAACGCAGCGCCTTTACCGGATGCAGCGCAATTTCATCAACAGTTTCACCCACGAACTTAAAACCCCCGTGGCGTCCCTGCGCCTCTATTTAGACACCTTTTCCCGTTACGAACTGCCCCGGGAGGATCAACTGCGTTATCTCGATTACATGAGCGCCGATGTGAACCGTCTCCTGGATAACATCAATCGTATCCTCGATCTGGCCAGGATCGAAACCAGAACTTACCGGAAGGACCTGGAGTTGGTGAACATCGTCGCCGCCATCGAATCCTTTTGCGCCGCCAACGCCGATCTGTTCCGGCAGTGCCGCATCACCATCCACAACCCTTCCCAGACACAAGCCCGATACTGGCTGAACAGACCATTGTTCGAGATGCTCCTCATGAACCTGCTGACGAACGCCGTGAAATACAATCACAGCGAGCAACCGCGGATCGATATCCGCTTCGTCCCCCGCGGTAAGGGCCTCGATATCCGTTTCGAGGACAACGGCATAGGGATCGAAAAGGGAGAGATAAAGAAGATCTTCCGGAAATTCTATCAGGCCGGCCGCACGGACGACATGACCGCCAAGGGCACGGGATTGGGGCTTTACCTCGTGGAACAGATCGCCTTGATCCACAAGGCGCGCATCAGCGCCGAAAGCCCAGGACCGGGGAAAGGGGCGACATTTATCCTGAAACTGCCCGCCCCCGCCGGATAGGCGCCGAAAGATCTCCGGGGAATGACGACGTCATAAAAAAGTGATTTTCCTCTGCTCCCTCAAAGGGGAGGTCATGGGGGGTGACGCAAGGGTAGGCAATAATAGGAATCATTTCATCGGCACCCCATCCCTGGCGAGCGGCCGGGTATCCAAACCACGGTGCACGAATCAGGTTTTGGAAATACAACCCTTTGAGATGTAATGGAGGGCACCATTTAACGTGCTTAGGTGATTATGAAGGCAGAGACAAAGAAAAGGATCCTCATCGTCGAGGACGATCTGCATATCGCCGAGGGGCTGCGGTTGAATCTGTCCCTTCGGGGCTACGATATTTCGATCGCCGCCGACGGCATGGCGGCGCTCAGGATGTGGCGGGAATGGCGGCCACAGCTCATCGTCCTGGACATCATGCTTCCCGGCATAGACGGCTTGAGCGTTTTGAGACATATCCGCATCGAAGACGAAAAGCTGCCCATCCTTATCCTTTCCGCCAAGAACGAGCCGGAATACCGGGTGAAAGGATTGACATACGGGGTTGACGACTATCTCGCCAAGCCGTTTCACCTGGACGAATTCCTCCTCCGGGTGGATCGCCTGCTGACCCGGGCGGAATGGAGCAGGGAAACCGGCGACGGTAAAAACGGCCGGTCCGGGCTGGAAACGACCTATTCCTTCGGTGGCAATACCATTCACTTCGACACCTTCACCGTGAGCTGCCGTGCCGGCGAGGTCAGGCTTACGGAACAGGAAATGCGACTGCTCAAGCTCTTCATCGCCAACCGGGGCAAACCCCTTTCCCGAAGCGAACTGCTGGAGATGGGATGGGGATACACCGGCGCCACGCCCACCCGGACGGTGGACAACTTCATCGTCCGTTTCCGCAAATACTTCGAGGATGACCCCCAGCATCCCCGTTACTTCAAGAGTCTGCGTTCCATTGGTTATGTCTTCGATCACGATTGACGAAAAACGATTTATCGGGTAAAGCCCCCAAGAAAATCTTTCATCGCCCTCTTTTTGGAAAACGTGGTAATCGGTTGATTGTCGGCGCGGTAGCCCTCGCTTTAGGGAATCGTAAGGGAAACTTCCTCCAAGAACGCGAGGACGGCCCGGGCGAAATCCCCGGGATTGTCCGTATGGACCGGATGAGTGGCGGCCGGAATTTCCACGAATCTCCCCCGGGGAATGACGGTGCTCATCTCCCGGGCGACCGCGGCGCTCATGACCCGACTCTCCGCACCGCGGACAATGAGGGCGGGGCATTTGATCTCCGGCAGAAAGGGGCGCAGATCGTAACGGTCGAAATGCGCCAACACCTCCCGGTCGTAACGCACCCGCAGCCTCCCATTCCTTTCCTCCGTCAGGGCATAGGAGGCGTTCCGCAAAAGGGTTGCGGCGGCGGCGTAAGGGCTGTTCTTGCGCAGTTCCGCCGCGTAATCCTCGATGGAGGCATATTCGCCGGGCAGCCGCTTGTATAGGTTGGTCAGATATTTCTTGTTCCATTCCGGCGGGTGGGGCTCGATGTCGGCATGAACGAGGGCGAGCACTCTTTCCTTACGCAGGGCGGCGTAGCGGGTGGCGTGAAGGGCGCCCATGGAATGCCCCAAAAGGATGATCCGACACAACCCCAGGGCGTGAATAACACCGTCCAGATCCGCGACATAGTCTTCGCTGCGATATGCGGGCGGAATCGCCCAGTCGCTTTCTCCGTGACCGCGCTGATCCAGGGCGATGATCCGGAAGCACCGTGAGGCAGGCGACGAAAAATCATCCCAGACATGGGCGTCGTCGCCGATGCCGTGGAGAAGCACCAACACGGGACCGTCGCCGCCGCCCCACTCCAGATAGTGGAAGCGACGGTCACCGACCCGGCCGTACCTGTCCACGAATTCCTTCTTCATCTTTCGCCCTGGTGCCGGGTAACGAGCCGCCCTGCCCGGAAGGTGTATCTCGCTGCCTTCACTAAAACAAGCTTCCCGGACACGCCACGTTTCATAGCAAAAAAGAAAAATCCGGGGCAAGCGATTATTTGTGTTCCTCACCCTCTGCCGCTCTCCTCCTGTAAGACACATAAAAGCAGCGGATATTTCTATTTTCTCTTGATGCGCGCGGTTTTTCTTTTGACCTGCCGCTGTATTTTCCATATAATCCCGCTGCGCCGCGGAAGCGAAAGGGATTTCTTAGTTGTTGCGAAATAATTTTTCAATAGTATCGGAGCCTTCGCCGGTTTACCCCGGGACAAATATCGAAAGGAGATACCCATGTTACCCCGCGTCTTTGTCTTTTCTTCAAAGATATTGGTCGTGATTATCCTGATAGCCTCCATCGCCGGCATCAGCGGCTGCACCCCGCCTGTCTGGTATCATCCCGATCAGAAGGACCCCCTCAATTTTCAGCAGGATCTCAGCCAGTGCCACGAAGAAACGGCCAAGTTCACCGCTGAGATGCACGGGGATGTCAAGAAAGCCGCCGTCAAAGAGCGTCTGAAGGCCTGTATGAAAACAAAAGGATATAGTTGGGGAAAGGTGAACGATGTGCCCAATGACTGTTTCGTTTACGAAGACAAGGAATGACGGCACGTCGCCATGGAAAAACCGCCGGTGCGTCCTGTCCCTGACATGTCAAAAGTCCCTGCAACCGGCAGTCCGGAAAGCCAATTTCGACCGTTTCCGGTTGTTAGTGCCGGCCGTTGATCCGACGATGGCGGGATAACTCCTGCATGCGTGCTTTACAGAATATCGCCCGGTTTTCCGCCTTTTTCCTCCGGCGGAAACTTTTAGGGCAGAAGCCCCCCCTGCTGGCCAGTTTCAAGTTGACCTACCGTTGCAACCTCGCCTGTCGCGCCTGCCCCTATCATCTTCGGGCCAATGAGGAAAAATCGCACATGAGCTGGTCCCAGGCCAGGGAATCCCTCTTGGCTCTTAAGCAACAGGGCGCCATGATCGTTGTCTTCGAAGGCGGCGAGCCGCTTCTGTGGAAAGACGGTTCCCACAACCTGACCGACCTGATTCACTATGCCAAGAACCTTTTTCCGCTGGTTTCCGTAACCACCAATGGCACCTTCCCCCTTGATATCCCCGCGGATATTCTCTGGATCAGCCTGGACGGGCTTAAAGAATCCCAAGACCGGCTGCGTTCCCGATCTTTCGATCGTGTGTGGGCGAATCTCCAGAAGGTCAGTCATGGTCGTTTCTTCATCCATTTCACGATCAACCGGGAAAACCGGTACGAAATCCGGCCACTGCTGGAAAAGCTCCGAGACATTCCGGCCTACGGCGGCATGACACTCCAGCTCTTCTACCCTTACGGACAGGGAGAGGCGCCTTTGTCCCTGTCCACCCGGGAACGACGGGAGGTTCTCGAGGCAGCGATCGGGATGAAGCGTCAGGGGCTGCCGATCCTCAATTCTTCCAACCGCCTGCGGGCCATGATCGACAACGACTGGCGCTGTCATGATGACCTGCTGGTCAATGTGGACCCTGACGGCACCATTACCAGGGGTTGCTATGTAAAAAACAGAGGCCGGATCGATTGCGCCGCCTGTGGTTTCACCCCCGTCTCCGAGGCTTCGGGCGCCCTGGATCTCCTGCCCGGCTCACTGTGGTCCGGATGGTCCATATTCCTGAAGGGAAAGCATATCCCCAGGATCAATAAAACCGCCGCCATCAGATAAACTCCCATAATCAGTGCCCAATATCCTGATCCGCATTCCGGATACCGTCCCATCTCATATTCATCTTTGCCCTGATTGTTAAAAAAAGTCGCCCAGATTATCTTAGGGCCGAAAAAGAGAAAGGACAAAGATCATGGCGACCTTAGGCATCTGGAAAAACGATTTTCCCATCCGGATCACCCTGGGAAAAAAGCCGAACGTCTTGTGCCTGTGTCCGGGCTGGATGTGCTGGATGCCTTTCCTCGCCGACGGGGAAGATGTCAAGGCATGGCCGGCAAGAGCAACGGCAGCGAACATGGCCGGCCCGCAACAGCGGGTGGTGCCAAATACTTGAAGATCAAACAACCACAGAGAGGAGAAAAACCATGCAGAAAGAAAAAGAAAAAAGATTCGTCAAAGAGTTGAAGGTAAAGGACACTTACCTGATCGAGAAATTCAAGAACAACTGCGTTCCGTAAAACGCCACAAAAAATCCCGGCGCGAGCCCCGGCCTGCCGATGCGGCCGGGGCTTTTTCCTTTTTATTTCGCTCCGCTCACGATCCTTCGGAAGTAAATCGTTGTGTGAGGAATTGAACCTTTTTCAAACGCTACCCGGTTATATCAGACAAAACCCGAGCGCCGTCGAAACAAATCCCGACCGCAACAAACGCCCTTTTCCCATACTACATTCAGATTCCCCCTGATTGTTGGAAATTGTTTTCGAGATTATCTTAGGGCCGAAAGAAAGACAAAGGAGACATCGAAACCATGACCGCCAACGGCACCCAAAGAATTGAATTCACCCCCGGGAAAGACATCCTGGGAAAAACGATCGAGAGAAACGAGACCGGCCGTCGCCGTACGACCGTGCTCAGAGGATTATAAAATTCACCGAGCGAGAGGAGAAACGACCATGAAGAAGACTGCTACCAAGAAGGATGAAAGATTCGCCAGAAAGGCGGGCAAGACCTGGTTGGATCCCATGTGTACGCCGATCGAGACCAGGTAGCACAGGGCAGGAAAAAGACCAACGATTTACGGCTCACGAGAGAGGAGGAAGCGATCATGAAAAAGGGTAAGAAAACTTTTCAGGGTTGGGTTGACCCGATGGCTACGCCTTATCGCTACAGGAAAGGCTGATTGCCGGAGAGCAAAAGCACCCGCCGTGCAGCGGCGGGTGCCGGGAGGGGCAACGATACAGGATATGCAAAGCCTGCCTCTCTCAGGTTAAGGGCGGCGTCGGACAGATGCCGCCCTTGCTTTTGCCAATAGTCATCAGCCTTTGCTTCGTAAGCCATCAAAGACACACGAACCATGCCTCGAGTTCTGACACGTAGCGCAGGATGAACATCTCCCCGTCGGAAGTCTTGACCTTGAAATAGTTAATCACCGGGCGGCTCGGATCAGGGCCGCCTTCATACCAGCGATCCACTATTTCCTCCACCTCCCGGCGCCGTCCCTGATATTCAAAAAACATCGGCCGGACAATCAACTTATAACCGCTGTAAAATTCAACCTTTACCTGTTCGTAGTCCATACTCGTCTCCATCTGTTGGGGGTGATTTTCTCTGTCCAGCTATTTCCCGCAACAACCGACAGGGGTATCTATCCGCTTAGCAGCGTTACCATGACCATTGCAATCCGAAAGATGAAGAACGGCTGATCAAGACATACCTTCCTGACTCCCGACCGGCTCAAGAACTAAAAAAAGGGGTCGGAAAAGCTCTCCAACCCCTTGATTTTATTGGCGCGCCTGGCACGATTCGAACGTGCGACTTTCAGATTCGTAGTCTGACGCTCTATCCAGCTGAACTACAGGCGCGCATGGATACAAAATGGCGGAGAGAGCGGGATTTGAACCCGCGGTACACCTTTTAGGGCGTACAATCGCTTAGCAGGCGATCGCTTTCGACCACTCAGCCATCTCTCCGCGATCGAACTTTTCTGGCGGAGGGAGCAGGATTCGAACCCGCGAGACTTTCGCCCAACGGTTTTCAAGACCGCCGCCATAGACCACTCGGCCATCCCTCCGTTGTCTCCGACAGAATACGTAGGCGGCCCTTACCCTATTGCGGGAATCCTGTCAATCCCTTTCATGTACGGCCGCAAGACCTCGGGAATCACGACGCTGCCGTCGGCCTGCTGGTAATTTTCCAGGACGGCCACCACCGTCCGTCCCACGGCCAGTCCCGACCCGTTGAGGGTATGGACGAAGTCTATTTTCCCCGTCTCCTCGCGGCGGAAACGGATCGCTGCCCGCCGGGCCTGGAAATCCTCGAAATTGCTGCACGAGGAAATCTCACGGTAGGCGTCCTGACCCGGCAGCCAGGCCTCGACGTCATAAGTCTTGGCCGAGGAAAACCCCAGGTCCGCCGTGCACAGGCTCACCGTTCGGTAAGGAATCTTCAAGAGTTGGAGGACCTCCTCGGCATTGGCCGTCAGCTTTTCCAATTCCTCATAGGAGGTCTCAGGCCGGGTGAATTTCACCATCTCCACCTTGTTGAACTGATGCTGGCGGATAAGCCCCCGGGTATCCTTGCCGTAGGAACCCGCCTCGGCCCGGAAGCACGGGGAATAGGAAACGTAGTAGATAGGCAGATCCCTTTCGTTGAGGATCTCGTCCCGGTGGATGTTCGTCACCGGCACCTCGGCGGTGGGGATCAGGAAATAATCCACCACATCCACCCGGAAAAGATCTTCCTCGAACTTGGGCAGCTGGCCGGTTCCCGTCATGCTGGCACGGTTCACCATAAAAGGGGTCAGGACCTCCGTATAGCCGTGTTCGAAGATATGGAGATCCAGCATGAAATTGAAGATGGCCCGCTCCAGCATGGCCCCCAACCCCTTGTAAACCGTGAAACGGGCGCCGGTGATCTTGGCCCCCCGTTCGAAATCCAGAATCCCCAGCGCCTCGCCGATATCCCAGTGAGGTCTGGGGGTAAAGGAAAAGACGGGCTTTTCCCCCCAGACGCGGATCACGGGATTGTCCTCCGACGAGGTGCCGTACGCCACCGTCTCGTGGGGGATGTTGGGGATGACCATGACGAGGGCGTTGAGCTCCTCCTCTACCTTCTTCAATTCCTCGTCCAGTCCTTTGATCCGGGCCGAAACCTCCCCCATGCGGGCGATCAGTTCCGTCGCATCCTCTTTTTTCTTCTTTTTCTCCCCGATCTCCTTGGAAACGGTATTGCGGTCATTGCGCAGTTTCTCCACCTCCTGGAGGATGTCCCGGCGGCGGGTATCCAGCTTGATGAAGGGGGCCATGTCCATCTCCTGACCCCTCTCCAGCATCTTTATCCTGACGAGTTCCGTGTTTTGGCGGATGAATTTGATATCCAGCATGGTTCGGTTCCTCTTGATTTTCTTTTCCGATAACAGCTTAAAATAGTTATCACTTTGGTGCTGCTAAGTCAACTTCTTTATCTCTTCGCCAGTTTTTCCTTGATAGTCCGGACGACCATCACCATTTCCGGACACTTGAACAGCCAGGACATGAGAAAATATGTGACCAACCCAGCGGCAACGCTCGCCGTAAGGAAGATCAGACGTTCATCCAGGGGACCGGCGATCCGCCAGGGGATGAAGACCTCCACCAGCAGGATGCCTCCCCACATCACCAGGGAAGCGGCCGTGATCTTTCCCAGAGAGATGTAAAGCTCCCGATTCAGGTAGGAACCGATACGCTTTTTCAGAACGATGCCCAGCATAAGGACGTTCACCGCCGAGGCCAGGGAGGTGGCCAACGCCAGACCGCCGTGCTGCATGGGCCGCATCAGGATGAGACTGGCGACCACGTTGACCACCAACGCCACGACGGCCGCCTTCATGGGGACCTTGGTGTCCTGAAGGGAATAGAAGGCCGAGACGATGACCCGGATCACCGAAAAGGCCCACAGGCCCAGGGTATAATAGAGGAGTGCCTCGGCGGTTTTCAGGGTGGCGGCGGCATCGAAGGCACCCCTCTGGAAGAGGACGGAAAGGATGGGTTCCCGGAGGGCCACCAGGGCCACCGTGGCGGGCACGGTAATGAACATGATGAGGCGCAGGGAGAAGGCGATGGTTCTCTTGAAGTCTTCAAACTCCCCCCGGGCCACCTGGTCAGAGAAACTCGGCAGGGCGGCGGTCCCCACGGCAATGGCGAAGACGCCGAGGGGCAGTTCGACGATGCGGTCCGCGTAGTAGAGATAGGAAACGCTTCCCTTGGGGAGGAGCGACGCCAGAACCGTCCCGATGAAGACATTGATCTGGTAGATCGCCGCGCCGAAGGCCGCGGGCATCATGAGCAGCCCGATCCGCTTCAAACCCGGATGGCGGAAGCGGAAATTGGGCCGGAGCCTCACCCCCATCTTGAGGAGAAAGGGCCACTGCATGGCGAGCTGAAGCACCCCGCCCACCATGACCCCCACCGCCAGGGCAAAGATCGGTTCCCTGAAAAAGTCCCGGAGCAGTAAGGTCGCCAGGATCATAGAGATGTTCAGGACCACCGGCGACAAGGCCGGCGCGGCAAAATGACGCAGGGAATTGAGAATGCCCATGCACAGCGCCACCAGGGAAATGAAAAAGATGTAGGGAAACATGAAGCGGGTGAGGAGGACGGTGAGTTCGTACTGGGCATGGTCGTTGACGAATCCCGGGGCCATGACGGCGACGATGAGGGGGGAGAAAACGACCCCGACCAGGGAAACGGCCACCAGGATCACGGAGAGGGCGGTAAAGGCCACATCGGCCAGCTCCAGGGCCTCCTCCCGGGAGCGCTGCTTGAGATACTCGGTAAAAACGGGGACGAAGGATACGGTCAGCGATCCCTCCGCCAGGAGGCGGCGTAGGAGGTTGGGGATCCGGAAGGCGACGAAAAAGGCGTCCGTGACGAGCCCGGCACCGAAAAAACCGGCGACCACCATGTCGCGAAGGAAACCGAAAATCCGGCTGAGCATCGTCGCCAGGCCTACCACGCCCGCGGCCCTGGCGACCTTCTCGTTTTCCCGGATCTTTTCCTGTGGTTTCGACATCAGCTCGTTTCTCACCCCGGCAGGGGCGGTTGCCCGGTTTCAACCGGCCTTCTCGGGACAGCGCCTGGACGGTCAAAGTGAGCGCCGGGGGAAAAGACCTCAACAGGGCGGAATATCGGGCGCCGGATGTTCATATATCCTCCTCCGTGACGTAATGACGGCTAATCGACCTTCCCGTTTTCTCCCAAAAGACGCTCTATATCTCCCCGGCGGCAACCGGTTACGGCAATCACTTTCCTCGTGGCGTTGTGTCCCGCGACGATATTCACCCGGCTTTTTTTAATCCCCAGGTTCTCCGTCAGGAAATCGACCACCTCCTCGTTCGCCCGCCCGTCCACGGGTGGGGAAGTGACCTTTATCTTCAGGGCGTCGCCGTGGCGGCCGCAGATCTCGCACCGGGAGGAGCGGGGCAAAACCTTCACCGTCACGAGGACGCCTTCCGGGGTTTCCTTGATCATCAGGAGAAGTAAACCGCCGCCTGGATCATCGTTCTCACCAGGAAGAACTGGAGGAAGTAGATGATCAGGATCACGATCAGGGGCGACAGGTCGATGCCCGTGCCGCCGAAGGGCAACAGACGGCTGATGGGGCGCAGTACCGGTTCGGTCGCCCGGTATAGAAAGTTGACGATGGGATTGTAGGGATCGGCGTTGACCCAGGAGATGACCGCCCGGAAGATGATGATCCAGATATAGATGTTCAGGACCAGATCGATGATCTTGGCCAAGGCGACGATAAAATTACCCACGACGAACATGGCGGCCTCCGCGCAAGATGAGCTTACAGGGACAAGGCAAAATCCTTGAGGGCCTTGTTGAAGGCTTGAGGATTTTCCATCATGACGAAATGGCCCGCATTCTCGATCAGCTCCAGCCGGGCACCGGGGATGTGATCCCGCAGGTAAACGGAATTTTCCGGCGGGGTCATCTTGTCCTCCGCCCCGCAGACAACCAGGGTGGGAACGGTGATCTTCTGCACCTCCTCGGTGAGATTGAGGTCGTTGCAGGCGGAGAAATCGCCCTGCATCACCCTTTTATCCGCCTTTTCAAAACCCGCCAAGAGTGCCGGGGCGAAGTTTTCCCGGTTCTGCTTGGCCAGGGAGAGTTTGGCGGCCATCTCGACGATGGGCGCCGGATTAGCCAGCAGGCCGTCGAGAATCGCCGGGTTCACCCACATGGTAACCCCGCCGCCGACGGGGACGATGCCCGACGGCAGTTCCCCGTGCTGCAGGGCGAAGGTGAGGCAGATGGCCGCCCCCAGAGAATGTCCTACCAGAACGGGACGTTTCACGTCATAGGCCGACAGGATCTTCTTTACCCAAGCGACATAGCGAGCCACGGTACGTTCCCCTTGACCGGCGGATTCTCCATGCCCCGGCAGCTCCAACGCCAGGATGTTGAAGTCATTCTTCAGGGCGGAGTACTGACACACCCAGTTGGTGTGATCCCCACCGGAACCATGGATAAAGACGAGATGTTTGAGACCCTCACGCCACTCCGTACCGCTCACCCAGCCGGCGATGGACACGCCGTCGATATCTTTTTTTACTATCATTACGCCCTCCTCCACAGCCGCGGCTGCCGTATCCGGCAACATCATCGCTTTTTAATTCCTAATACTCCATCCCTATACCCTCCGGCGGGGCTTCGGCCCTGCCGGCGCCAAACGGTTTTTCTCGTAACATATCTGCCGCTTCTTCCGCAACCAGGTATTTATCGTCCCTCCCCTATTGACAGCGGCAATGAAAAAAGATTAGAGAATTCCATCACGCACACAAGGGGGGAGAAGGGTTTATGCTGAAGGGGAAGAAAGTGGCCGTAATCGGCGGCGGCAAGATGGGCGGCGCCCTCGTGGGCGGCATGTTGGCCGGTTCGCTGGTTCCGGCAAAGGCGGTGATCGTCGCCGATGTGGACCGGAAGCAACGAGAGGAGATGGCAAAAACCCACGGGGTGGAGGTGACGGAAAACAACCGCAGCGCCGTCAAAGCGGCGCAGGTGATCATCCTGGCCGTAAAACCGCAGGTTATGGCTGAGGTTCTGGAGGATATCTCCGGCGTCGTGGACAAAAACAAGCTCATCATTTCCATCGCCGCCGGCATTCCCATCCGTTTCCTCGCCGAAAGGCTCAAACCGGGGACGCGGATCATCCGCACCATGCCCAACACCCCGGCCCTGATCGGCGAGGGCATGGCGGCCCTGGCGGCGGGGCCGACCGCCACCGAGGCCGACCTGAACCTGGCCCGGACCATTTTCGATGCCGTGGGAAAGTCCGTCGTCGTCAGGGAAGATCTCCTGGACGCCGTGACCGGTCTGAGCGGCAGCGGTCCCGCCTATGCCTTCATCATGATCGAGGCCCTGGCCGACGGCGGGGTCCAGATGGGCCTCGGTCGCGACACGGCGCTGACCCTGGCGGCCCAGACCATGCTGGGGGCGGCCAAGCTTTTTTTATCGGGAGACAAGCATCCCGGCCAGTTGAAAGACATGGTCACTTCCCCGGGGGGAACGACCATCGCCGGGATAAGGGCCCTGGAAGAAGGCAGGCTCCGGGGGACTCTCATGGCCGCCGTGGAGGCGGCCACACGGCGCTCCCAGGCCCTGGGAGGCTGACGCCGCGGCGATATCGGACCGGCAATGCGGCGGCTTCCACCGTCGTGTTCGGCGGGGTAAACATCCGGCCGGTCAATCTCGGTGAACCGGTAAAGGACATTCATGCCCCGTGGCGCGCCGCGAAGCATGGGAAAGACTTTTTCAGCGTAAAATAACGCCCCTCCCCCTCAAGGGGAGGGGCGGGTCGCATAAGGAAATGCGGTGCTCAGGGGCCGTCTTCCGCCGAGGTCAGGGCCTCCAGCTCCTCCGGCGAAGCCGTCGCCGGGGCCGTGGATTTTTTCCGGCGTCCGGCCGTACGTCCCGGAGAGCGACGGCGGCGGCGCGGGGG
>JAGPFL010000050.1 GCA_018056545.1 Syntrophobacterales bacterium | reverse complement strand
TTTATCATTGCCTGGTTTATCGCCTGGCACCGGGAGCAGCGGCGGATCGATCGCGAGCAGGCCCGACTCTGGGACGCGGCCCGTGCCGCTTGGGACAAGGCCGTCAATCCTTTGCCCTGACATAAATCCGTTTGTCGCAACTTCCGCAATCCTTGTTTTTTTTCGCCGCTTTACAGGCTGCGCAAAATTCATCAGCCGCTGTCTTTGGGGTCAGGCCTGCAATGGATCCCGCCTCCGTCCGCCTGCCGAATAGGGCCTCCAACCACCACCAACGGTTCCGGATAACCTCCTTCGCCCATTCCTCAGCCTCGGCCAATGTGACGTTCCAGGAGATGCTGTCCCTCTTGGTTATATCACCTCCTCCGAGGAGGACGCAGAGGCCGGTATGCCAGTCCGTATCGCCAGCACTTGATCGGTGACCATCGTCAGCAATCCCACCACCTTCTCGAAGACGGAAGAAAGCGGGTTGATAGAAAAAAAATCGGTTACGATCTCCAGGACGCAGCCGATATCCATGCCCCAAGCCATCTCTTCCGCCAGGGTGTCGATATCTTTTTCAGCGGGAGACTTTCCTTTTTCCGTCAGGATGATCGCCAGAGCATGGGGCGTTTTCTCGCCCAGGGCGGAAAGCAAGCCCCACGCATCGGCGCCGGCGGGAATGGATGTCCCTTTCAGAAGATTCTCAAGCTGCTTGAGCTGCCCCAATACCTGGGGGCGATGCTCATAAATCTTCCCGTTGATATCGTATGTTTTGTAATCCATAAACCCTCCTTAGAACGTCCCGATCGGGCTCAGCAGCACCATCCTCAGGGCCGAGGCGTCGGCATCGTCGTTGTAGTAGGCCTCGAAGGGCAGCTCCACCAGCAGGCCCGTGGGCCCCTGGATCACCGGCGACTGGGGCTTGAAGATCACCTCGTCGAAATAGAAGCTCATTTTCTCGTTGCCGGCGGAAGCACCCGTGCCCGCGCCCTTCGTGCAGTGGATCTCCAGGGTCGTCTCGGTGTGGGCCAGCGCCAGGGCGTAGAGCGTGTCGTCCTCGAAGAGGATCTTCAAGTTGCCGGTCACCTTCGCCCGGCCCTCGGGAAGGCTGTAGCGCTGGCCGGTGCCGTCAAGGACATAGGTATTGCCGTCCAAATTGTTCTCCAGGGTGAAGTCGATCTCGGTGACGGTGCCCAGGGAGGAGCCGCCGCGTTTGACTGATCCCTCGAAGCCGTCGAAGGGCGTATGGCCGTTGTCGGTCGCCGTGGCGTCGAAGGTGGAGGAGCCGATGGTTTCTTTTGCCCCCAGGATAGAGACGGAGCAATCGATCATCCCTTCCGGCTTGGCCGCCAGCTTGAAACTATTCACCCGGCAGCCGTTGTAGAGAAAATACTTGTCGCTGGCCAGGTCCGTGAACTGCTTCTCGATGCACATCCCTACCGGCAGCGCGCCGATCTTGTAGGTGTGCGTGTAGGGTGCCGATCCGCCCGCGACGCCGTAGCTCCCGAAGATGTGCTTGAAGAGCTTCCCGTACTGAGGAGAAAGCTCGAAATTGATGTCGCCGGAGACGTCCACGTTTCCCCGGACCGGGGCCTGGGGGTTGCGGTTCGAACGGATCGTGTCGGACGAGATGAGATTCCGGTTCAGCCGTAAAGATTCGGTCGTGAACGGCAAAACATGGGCATCCGGCGAAACCGGCGTGGTCTTGTAGGTCGTTTCCGTATCGAAGATCAATACGGCGTTGGCCCCTGATTGCTGAGACATGGGTTATTCCTCCTTTCCCTTCTTGCCTCGGCCGGATGCGGTCTCCGGCTGATTTTCCTGGTATTCCTTCAGCCTCCCCTTGCGGAGCAGGACGGCCGCCACGTCGTCGGGGACCTCCTTCGGGACGCCGATCTTGAACTGCCCGGCAATGCCGCAGCCCATGATTTTCGGCCCTTCTTCATAGTAGAGTTTCTTCATAAATCCTCCTTTATCGTTCGTTTCTTTCCACGGTGCAGAGTCGCATTTCCGCGTAATGACACAAGATACCGCCGATTTGACGGTCTTCGCTCAGATCGATCTGCACTCCCGCCGCTCCGGCCATCGGGCCCCAATCCGGGTTGATGGTCAGACAGACGCCGTTAAGATTGTCCTTTCTTTCAAAAGCCTCCTCAATGCCTGCCAACTGTGAATCGAAGGATAAACCCGTTGCCTGATCGTCCTTCAGCCCCTCGATACAGCATATCAGCCAAACATGGGCGCGTTCCAACGGCCCCGTACCAATGGTGATCTTGCGCTTAACCATCTTCTCCCGGCGAAACATGACGGCGTTGATCCGACCGTCGGCATCCTGCAGGAGACTGAGGAGCTTGCGTTCATCCGTCGCCCACCGGTAATAATCGTGCACGACGCCGATCCCCGGCACTCCCTGGAGGATGACCTTGATTTGCTCTCTGATGTCGTCCAATACCGCCATTGACCGTCCTTATGCGGGGATCGGTGATAAAACTTCGTCCTCCGCTCTTTTATTGCGTTTTCAGCTTTGCCACGATGTCGTCGGGGATTCTGTTCAGGATCCCGACGATCCGGCTTTCCAGGTCACGGAAACTCCGGGAGAACATCTTTTGGCCTTTCGTTCCCCGCCTCCATATCGACCGCGCAATGAGATATGCGATGGATTTCGCCTCCTTACCGCTGTAGCCCAGCTTCTTTTCCACCCAGTGTTGAATCGGCGCCACGGGCGGAAAGTGGGGCCGCGTCCCGAGCTCCACCGGTTCACCGTACTTCGCCGGGGTGGAGACCAGACCCCAGATCGGCGTCCCGTAACCCTGGACCTTGTGAAAGATCGTGTCCCGCAGATGCGTCGGTCCGGCGCCGACTGGGGTCTTCTCCTTGATCGCCCCTTCGGCCAAAAGGAGGGCCTCGGTGATCCGGGAGATCTGCACCGCCCGGGCCGCCTCCGGAAACCTCTGCATCAGTTTTTCCGCCCCGCTCAAATCGGCGGCGATTTTCAGTTCCATTCAAGCCTCATTCAACCGACTCTTTTCGGATTTGACCGACTCTTTTCGGATTTGACCGACAATAACCGCTCCTTACCTATACCTTCTCCCGTGGGTCATCCGATCGGCTCCCCAACTGCCGTTTATATCCTGGTCCCGCGTCACGCTGGCCGGGATCGGACCGCCCTTAACGCCGAGATGATCGTCGTAATATTTGCGATAAGTCCGCGCCCGTGCTGCATATTCGCCGGCCTGACTCTTGTGATCCACGCTGTCGGCCTGAATGAGGCTGTCCCGCGTCTGGGCGTAATAGGCGGCCAGCATGTCGCAGAAGTTGGCCGCCGCCAGGGCCTGAACCGCCTCTTCATCGCCGTCCGGAACGGTGCATGTCAGATCCGTGCAGATGTGGAGCGCCGTGTAAGTGATCCGGACATCCTCCGTTGCCGTCGGTTTGTCTTCCAAAAATCGCAGATATTTGCCCGTCGGCTTTTCATAGATCCGCCAGGCGTCGTCTTCCAGAACAGACGCCGTTTCGCTCGTGTCATCCACGGGATACTCTATGGTTTTGATTATGGAAAATCCTTCCGACCAGTCCGCCAGCAGTGAGAGGGGGTAATCGAACCCGCCGTTGCCGTTCTCGTCCTCGACGACGATCCGTGGCCGATGGCCGGAGTAAGTTTTGACCGCCGCATTTATGGCCATGATCTTCTCCGCCTCGCCCAGGGGCACCTCGCCGCCCACCAGATTCCCGATCGCCGTTATATAGTCTTGCCGCGTGCTCATCAGTTCTTGAACACCCCCGTCGCCGAATAGGTAATGCTCGTCGTCGCCCCCACCACATGTTGCAGGCGGATATACTTGCCGAAATTCGTAATGGCCTGCCGGTATTGCCCGGTATTGATGATCTGCGTCATTGCCGTGTGTGTATACCAGGTATTGTTATCCGGTGAGGTCTGAATGGTAACATCGAGGGTCGGGTTGTCCACCTTCGCCGTCACGTCGATGAAGATCTGCCCTTCCGTAAATGCCGAGACATCGAAGGCGGTGGTCTGGACGGTTGCCGCCGTCCTGGTCCCGCTCGCCAGGAAGGATATCACCCGGGTTTTGCGATCTTCGGCCCGGCTGAAAGTGGCAACGATAACAACGAGGGCCGCCGTTGCCATAATTATCCCCGCCAGGCGCCCACATTTCGCCGCCACGGCCATTTTGCCCCCACTTACGAGGGTTGCATCCCTGCCGGATTTCTTCGCTTTAAGCGCCATTTTAAGCCTCCTTGAAATGCCCCTCGACCATACCCAGCCAGGCCGCGCCCAACAGGGCCGTCGGCGCCACATGGAAGGTGAAAAACCCACCACAGCTCACTGCCAGGGCGACCAGACCGGCGGCCGGAATGGGAGTCGCTCCTGTCTTCGCGGCATATATCTTCCCGGACACTGTCAGCAGATAGGCGATGATCAGGGCCAACGTCTGGATGCCGAGCTCGAAGGCCGCCTGGACATACTCGTTATGGGCCTGCATGAATACCTCCGTCGCCTGCCTGCCGTCCTGTGTCCGCACCACCGTGTTCAACTCCGGCACCCCGGAGGCCAATAGCGGGAACACCTCCCGCCAACTGCCCAGGCCGCGTCCGTACATTTCCGTCTGCATGGACATCGCCGCATGCTTCCAGGCGATCCACCGATCCGCCTTCATGATGCCGCCAAGGCTGTCGATCTTGGCAAACCAGACCACGGGCATCATGACGACGGCCAGGAATACGAAAATCACGGCCGTTTTTCGGATGGCCGGCGAGGCAAAAGGTACGGATTTCAAAGCCGATTTCGGCCCCCGCTGCGAGATGAACCACCACGTCAGCATGGCTGCGGTCGCCGCCAGCATGGCCGTGGTGCACTTGGTGCAGGCGATCCCCAGAACCACCAGCGGCGCCGCCGCCCACCACCAGCTGGTCAGGAAGGCGGGAAGACACAAAGCGAGAAAGACACCGCCCGTGTTCGGATTGAAGGGTCCGGCGTTGTTGCGGGACGGGAACCAGGACCGTACAAGCCCTGTCTCCTGCAGAAACATCCAGGCCAGCAGCACGAAGGCGGCGAGGCGCATGGCATACAGCGTCGCCCGCGGATCGATCCGGCTGAATCCCTCTACGGCAGACAGGAACACCGCTACTGTCAACAGGCTCAAATATGCCTCATAATTGGGCGGCCAGGCCTGTATTACCGTGACCAGGAGCGCGCAGAGCCAGAAAGACCGGAACCAGAAGGAGGAGAGCAGCGCTGTAAAGGCGGCGGCGCCCATCCACAAGGCCGCCATCTGCCAGGAAAAACGGAAGGCCGTGCCTTCCACGGGGATGATGCAGAACATCAAACCGGGGACGGAGGCGAGAAGCAGATATTTGAGTAATATCGGCATATTATTTACACTCCTCCCATCCCTCCCACCCCTTTGAGGGGAAGGAGGGACGAGGGTCTTTCCCATATCGGCAATAACCGGCGGCTGCTTGACGTTTGCCGCTCGCCACCTACTGCCCGTTCCATCAATATCCCGCCCCGGTGGAGGCCGGAAGCTGCACGTTGATATAATACACCGTGTTCGTGGCCGCCGCCGTTTCCGGCGGCAAGACGAACCCGAGGAGCTGGGCGTTGGTCGGGGCCGTGTCGACGGTTTCGCCGGCGGTGGCGGACAGGAAGATCCGGTTACCGGAGGTGGCCGCGGTCATGCCCGAAATGATGCCGCGGGTGATGATCTCAACCTTGGCACCGGCGGCGCCGCCCTTGCCGATGACGCCCACGGCGGGCCGCTTGGCGGCATCGTCGGCGTCGGCCTTATAGACCTTGCCGTCGGCGCCGCTGATGCAGACCACATCCCCCACGCCCAAGGTTGCCCCTGCCGTGCCGGAGAAACGTTCATATTTCGCCTGCCATCCCGCCGCAAAGGCCGGGACGGAAGCCATGACGGCCAGAATCGCGGTGACGGCCACGATCGGCAGGTATTTTCCAAAATGTCTTTTCATGTTGTCCTCCTTATGTTGTTCTCTTTGAAGAAAGGGGCGGGTGGGGTCGAGGTCGGAAGCGCCCCCGCCCGCCCGTAAATTTACGCTACGATCGCCTTGAAGCCGCTGCGATAGTCGATGACCGCGCCGGCATATTCATGGCGGATCTTGTACCGGATTTTGTCGGCCACCAATACCTGCTCGGACGTGGGGGTGTCGGCGACGAACATCTCCGGCTCCTGCCGCCCGTTGAGATAGCCCATCTCGACGATGTCGACGATGTTTGCCGGGAGGAGCATCCCCCAGTCGTTGGCATCGGTGAGGAGACTGATCACCTTGCCGACCACCTTGCCCCGCAGCGGGTTGGGGACCTTCGTCGTCAGATCGTTGGCGGTATAATAGAACTCCTCTTCGGCGATCTTCTGGATCGTTTCCATGATATCCACCGGACCGATCAGAATCGGCTTGACGTCGCTGCCGTCCAACAGGCCCAGCCGTTCGCCGGAATCCTTCTCCGTCATCTTGGCCAGGGCCTTGTAGGCGACCAGTGCCTGGGCGTGAGAAAGGGCCGTCGTGCCAAGGTTGCCGTGCGCTCCCGCTCCGGTGAACCAGGCCGTGCCGTCGGAGCAGGTCCCGTTGTTGATGAAGAATCCCCACACATACTTCGCGTGAGTCCTCCGCGCCGCCCTGGCCAGCCCGGCGACAAGCCGCTGGATGACGCTGATGTCGTCGTTGATGATGGTCTTTCGGGTGATCGTCAGGATGTTCCCCTTCTGGGCCACCGTATAGGTGGACTCCTCGTCCGTGACACCGGCGATTTCCTGGTAATCCGCCGCTTCCGGATCCACCGTGGAGAGGTCGGGGAATCCTCCGACCAGCACCGCTTCCTGGGCGCGGAAGTCCTTGACGGGCTTGCGCACCGAAATCAGCAGGTCTTCCTGGAAATTGTATCCCGCATAGAGGGACACCAGCCGCCGCCCCAGCGTATTCCCCAGGACATACGAGAAGGTGGCGCTGTTAATGTCCTGGAGATTGCGAAGCTCCGCCGCCATGCCGCGACGGTTGAAACGACCGCTCACCTCCAGATCGCCGGTGAAATAGTTGTACATCTCGCGGAGGCTTCGGAACGGGGGAACGCTGTCGAAATCCTTATAATCCTGGACGTTGCGCATGTCGCCGAAGAACGGCTGATGATCGAGGCGCGTCATGGCGGCCATGCGGGTAATATCCTCCCGCGTCAATCCGAACATGCGATCCACGGCCATGCAGGCCCGGTCGAAGGTTCCGAGCCCCACGGAGATCCCCGAAGCCGCCTGACCTCCCGCCGGCGGTGGAACCTTATTTACCTGCGCCAGATAATCCTTCTCGTCGGCGATCGCCTTGTCCAGCTCCGCCGCCTGAAACACCCGCCCCTCGAAGGTCTTTCTGATCCGTTCCCTCGCCGGTTCCGGCAGCTCGCTCTTGCCCAGGGCGGCTTCGAGGGCCATGCCGCAACGGAAGATTTCCAAATCCTCCTTGGTGGCCAGCCCGCTCAGATCGGGCGGGTCCGCTTGCCGCGCCGGCGGCGCCTCCATCGCCATCCGGGCCAGTCCTTCCACATCCTGATCGGAAATCGTATTATAATCCTTTCCGTTCAGGAGGTCCGGCCGCTTTTCCTTGATCAGGTTCCAAAGCTTTTCTTTCATGTTTTCCTCCTTGTTTTGGGCCGGCATGGCAGCCACTGCCCGGTTGAATTTACCGCCGGCGGCGGGCCGGGTGACGATATCCACCGAATCGACCTTGGCCAGTCTGTCTATCCTTAAAACCGATTTTCCATCGATCACCTCCGGGACGCCCTTGACCAGGCAATCCCAGGACAATCCGTATATCTGCGCCCCCTTCGTCATGGCATCCAGGAGGTTCCGCCCCAGGAACTTGGCACTCTCCAGGAAGTGCAGCACCCCCTGGAGACCCTCGCCGGCGACATAACGGACCTGGTCCAGCCAGCCCACCTTGTTTTTAACCAGGAGGGCCTTGACATCGAAGAGCGGGCCGGGGAGGTGTGTCGCCCCTTGGGGAAGCTCATAGAGATTCACGTCCGCATTCTCAAACAAAGCTGCGGAATCACGGAGGGTTTGTTCCGGAAGGTACGTACCGTTCAGCGTGAATCCGGGCCGGCATATCGTTACGTCCCAGACCGTCCCTTCCGGGTCCTTTGCCGCCACCAGCCGCATGACGTAATTCAGATTGTCCTCGGTCTCCTCTCCGTCTGTCGTACGCATCAGCTTGTCATCTTCGTTCATGGCATGCTCCTGCTATTCTTTCGCCTTCCCGGCGATAACCTTGCGCTTGGCAGTCTGCGGGTTAATGCCGGTGACGGCTGTTTCGTCCAGTTTCGCCGGCTTGTCTCCCGCCTTGAAACGGACCTTCGTCCCGCCGACGGTGACGATGACCACCTCGCCGGTGTCCGCATAATAACGGTCGGCAAGGACATACTGGGGGTCGATCCCGTAGGCCTCCCGGGCCTGTTTCAAAATGTTGTCTCCAAATTCGTTTTTTTCTTCCTTCGCCATGTCGTTGCTCCTTTCTTCGGGGGTTGGGTTTTGTTTTTGCTTATTTCACGCCGCCGCCTCCCATGCCTCCATGTACGGAGCCGAATAACAGCGGCAGTTGATCGTCTGGCCCGGGGGGCCCGCCGGGTCGCGGGGATACATGAGGGCGACGCCGGCGACTTCGAACGGTTTATCCACGTCCCGGACCTGGCCGTCGACCCCCATGTGGGCGAAACGCGGCATCTTCCGGTGGGCGGCGCCGTAAACCCATTTCTTCTTCAGACCCGGCACCACCTTGGCCGCTTCTTCCATCCTGCTTTGCGAGGCCATTGCCAGGGCGCGGCCCGTCTCCACCCGGGTGATTGTTTCCGCCCGCGCGGCGATGCTGTGGAAAGTCCCTTTATCTTTAAGATTTTTCCCCACCGCTTCCATCACTTCAAAGGGGGTCTTCTGTCCGATCATCCCCAGGGCCATTTCGTTATAAACCTTCGCCGCCGCCTCTTGTCCCAGGCTGTTAATCAGATGTGCGGAATAATTTTGCATGGCCGCCAGGGCCTGGGTATCGATCGCCGGAATTACCGCCATGACGCCCGCGGCCCGGAGCGGCGCATCCACCATCTCCACGCCCATATCCCAGAACCGGCCTTGAGAATCTGCTATCTCCATGCCGAACCGGCGGGCGAACTCTTGCAAGGACCGCTCGACGGCGGTTTTGAGTTGTGCCAGGTTGTGGGCCTGCCATTCCGTAGCGGCCACCGTCGCCGCCACTTCTTTCCGGGACTGTTCCAGCAGGCGGATGGCACGGACAACCGCCTGCTCTTCCAGGCGGTCCGCCTCCTTGATCAGGGCCTTGATTTTCTTGTTGAAGGCGGATTCCTTATTCATCAACTGTTGCCTTTTCTTCTTTTTTCAGCAACTTGTCATAGTCCGTTTCGTCTTCAGGGGGCAGCTTCGCCGCCGCCGCGATCTCCGCCTCCGCATCCACCTCATAGCCCAGATACCTGCTCGCAAAGGCGAAGATCCTGGTCGCCGTCTCCCGCGACACCCAGCGGTTCTGCTCCGCTATGGCCAGGGCCGCCGTCAGTTGCGGGATCCCGTTGACCATCCTGGTCAGGTCCTTCTTGCTGATCTCCGGCATGGTGACGGTGAACCCCGCCGCCGCCTTATCCTTGGAAATCCGCCCGGCGATGACCGCCTGATCGATGACGAACCGGATGATCTGCTCGATCTGAAAGCGGTGATACCCCTGGCGCTGTTCCAGATCGGCGATGGGGACCTGGCCGAACTGTTCCGCCTCGGTCTGATAAGCCTTCCCGCCTTCACCGAACCACGAGGCCGGACGACCCGCCGCGCCCATGACGAAGGACTTCCCCATGTCGAAGCCGGCCTTGTTGTCCGTCGCCTTGATGTCCGGGGCCACGGCCTGCCAGGTGCAGCTTTCATTATGGGCCCGAATGCTCCCGGGCTGGGGCGGCGGATTGTCCCGGAGCCATTCCCGGATCTGATCCGGGTTCATGCCGTTCAGGGTCACGTCCCAGACGAAATTCAGCAGGAATTCCGCACGTTCCAGGTAATTGTAGCCATAGCGCTCCAGGGAATCGATCCAATCGAACAGCGTCAGAAAATCGCTCCGTCCACGAGGGGAATTCGGCGGATGGTTGATGGACAGGAAGAAACAGTCCCCCACCAGCCGGTCGTAAGTTTTAGAGGAGATATTGTAATCCTTGCGGACAACTGCATACTTCTGACCGCCCCGGCCGGACAGGTCGTTAAGCTCCACCTGCATGACCTGGCGGACGTTCAACGGGTTGACATATACCTCCCGGATCAGGGCCGGATCGACATATCCCAATCTTACGGAGCCGTTGTATCGGTTCACCGTCACCGGCCAGCATTGCTCGCCCAGGATGGACAGCCACATGGCCGTTTCCGGATAGTTCAGATCCATGTTGTTTTCCGGGTCGTTCCAGAAATTGTTGATGATCTCCTGGACGGCTTCCTCTCCGGATGAGACCGTAATCCGCCCCGCGAACAGGAAGCTCCGGTCGAGGATTGCCAGGCGCCGGAACATGGCGGAGGCATCGAACATGTAATAGGCGATTTCGTACATCCGGCTCTGGGCGATGGGCAGCAGATCCCGCCGCAGCATGGAATCGCCGTAGCGCCGGTAGCCCTCGTTATTGGGGTCCCAGTTGGCGGTGATGGGCATGGCCATCTTGGCCCGCTGGATTTCCTCGGATATGATGGCGCGAATCTCCGCGTCGCCCTTCAGTTCCGGGGCCAGTATCCTCGCTATCTTCTCGCGTATGTTCATATGGTTTCTTATGCCGCCTTCCTCGCGAATCTCCCGAAATATCCGCCTTGCATCCGTTGCATATAGTCCCGCCCCATCGCCGATTCCCGCCGTTCCGGATCCCGGCCCAGCGAAATGGCCGCCGTGGTGTTACCCTTGGCATGCACCGCCAGGGCCAGCGCCCAAAACCTGTCGGCGTGGCCGTCTTCCGAACGTTCCGCCGTAAAGCGGATGTTGCCCGCCGCCGTCGTCTCCTTCGTCACCGCCCGCAAGTCGGCGCGGATCTTGGGATCGTAAGGGATGCGCAGCCGCCGGTCCTCCATCGCCCCCCGCACCGGATAAGCGAGCGCTTCCTTCACTTTAGGCGTAAAGGTCACCGTCTCGATGCGATATTCGCCGAACTTCTTTTTTGCGTCGTCGCCCCAGCCGATCCCGAGGCCCGTGTAATCCAGACAGCAGCGGTCCAAGATCGCCAGCCAGGGCCACAGGATCTTTTCCTGATTCGGCTTGCTCATGCTTTTCAGGGCGATGACCTTGCGGGTGTACAGGACGTCACCCAGCAGTTCCAACACCCACAGCACCGTCAAATCCTTCTTGCGTCCGATGTCGAGTCCGCCGTAAAGCATCCCTCTGTCCGGGTGCAGATGACTCGTCGCTCCACCCCCCTCGGGAAGCTCCATTTCCCACCTCTCCCCCTCTCCGTATTCACACTTGGCGATCAGGTCATATTCCAGAAAGGCCGCCGCATCGTCCGCCGGCTCGCACATATACTCCTGGAGGAAGGATTCCTCGTCGGCGCAGCCGGACTTGATGAAGTCATAATATTCCGCTTCGTCCATCGCCTGGATGTCATGCCCCGCCGGTAGGGTCCGTTGCAGTTTGAAGAGGAATCCCTCATCGAGGGCGTCCTGGAGCGTCACCCGGTGCATGCTGATTTTCTTGGGGTTTTTGTGCTCCCGCACCTCGCGGATCAGTTGATTGAAGAAATTGGCGCTGCCACGGTGGGTGCTGATCACCTCCAGGGAGCCGCCCCAGGTAATGCCCGGATAGGCGATGGACCATAGTTTTCGGGGGTCCGGATGGAGGGCGAATTCGTCCAGGACACGGCCGCCCCTCTTGCCCGCCTGGGCGTCGGGATTGCTGCTCATGGAGTGTATCCGCCGCCCCGAAGCGAAATGGAGTACATAGGCCGAGAGTTTCTTTTCCTCGTCGATGACCCGTTCGCCGAGATCCTCCGCCGCCAACTGGAGCATTTTCGCCCACATCTTGCAATCTTCCACGAACAGGCGGGCCTGAAGGTCGTCTCGGGACGAGACCCACTGGTCCCATTTGGCCCCCCTTTCCGCCGTGCGCTCCGTGGCGGCGTAGGAGGTGCTCCAGGACAGGCCGATTTGCCTCGCTTTCTCCATGAGCTTCAGGCGGCTGCGATCCAGAATCCAGCGCTCCTGATAGGGCAGAAAAAGCCCGTCCGGATTGGCCGGCCGGATCTTCGCATTGCCTTTATGCCGCGTCGCCTGCGCCATCATCTCATCCCGCCATCAGCAGCACGTCCCGGCGGATCTTCGCGATTGTCTCGCTGGAAACGCCTTCCTGTTTCGCCGTCGCCTCGATGGAAGCGGCGGCCTCTTCCAGAGCCTTCTTCCGTGCATCCGCCATCCATTTCTTCTGATCCACGCTGGCTTTGCTCAGCTTGGCCACCATGATCCCTAATTTCGGGAAGATCTTGGCGAAGGCCTTCGGGTCTTCGGTCTGCAGGTTGACCAGGACATCGAAGGCCTTCTCCTGCACCAGACCGATCAGGGCATCGTTCATGACCCCTTCGTTGTCGCCCACCGCCTCCGAGACGGCCCGGGCCTGCTCCGAGGCGATCTTGATCGCCGCCAGACGCTCCTCGAAGGCCTGCCCGTAGCGGTGTAATCCCGATCTGGAGATCGTGATCTCATAGCCGGTGTCGGCGAGCTCGGCGTTGATGACGGCCGCAATCTCGTCGTAATTCGCGAAGCTGCGGTCGAACAGCATCCGATCCAGCTTGGCCTTGATCTCCGGCGGCAGTTGCGTTATCTTCGATCGGCGCGGCATCTCACCACCACTTTCTGGGACGGGCGATGCCGGGGCGGCAATCCACCGTATATTCCACGATATCGATCCCGTGGTTGTTGATTTTGGCCCGCCACACCGGGTAATCCCGATGGGAGACTGCCACCAGTTCCCGTTCCTCAAGGTAATCGAGTTCCCGGCGGATGTCGTTCAGCGTCACGTCCAGGATGACGGGC
>JAGPFL010000128.1 GCA_018056545.1 Syntrophobacterales bacterium | reverse complement strand
GCCAGGGATTCTCCCCTGCGGACGGCGAGGTTCAGACCTTTGAGCACCTCGATATTGTTGCCGTCCTTGACGAAGGTTTTTTTCAGGTTCTTGACCAGAATCATTAATCGTACCTTAAAGCCTCGGCCGGATCCAGCTGCGACGCCCGCCGGGAGGGGTAAAGTGTCGCCAGAAAACAGATGGTCATGGCGCCGATGATGATCAGGGACACATCGCCGAAGTTTACCTTGGAGGGCAATTCGGTGAGGTAATACACGTCTCCCGGCAGGATCTTGATCCCCAGGAGGCGTTCCACAAAGGTCGAAATGTCCGCCAGGTTGAAGGCAATGGACAAGCCGCCGACCGTGCCGAGAAAGGTTCCGATGGCACCGATGATCAATCCCTGGAAGACGAAGATCTTCATGATGTTCCGATCGGTTGCCCCCATGGATTTGAGAATGGCGATGTCTTTGCTTTTTTCCATGACCACCATGATCAGGGTCGTGATGATATTGAAGGCGGCCACCAGGACGATAAGGCTGAGAATGATGAACATCACCCGCTTTTCCAGCCTCAGGGCGGCAAAGAGATTCTTGTTCATTTCCATCCAGTTTCTCGCCCAGTAGGGATGTCCCAGGGCTTTCGCGATATTGGCGGCGATAGTGTCGGCCTTATAGAGATCGTGGACCTTGATTTCCAGACCCGTGACCACCCCCGGCATATTGAGAAACTCCTGGGCATCGGCCAGGGAGATGTAGGCCAGGGTGGAATCGTATTCGTAAAATCCCGAATCGAAGATCCCCACGACCAGGAAGCGCTTCATCTTGGGGATCATGCCCATGGGCGTCGAGATCCCCATGGGGGATATTACCGTAAGGGGATCATAAAGATATGTTCCCAGGTTTTTTGCCAGTTCCTTACCGATCAGTATTCCGGGCAGCGCCGCTACCTCACCGGGAAGAGACAGACGGACCCGTTTTGCCGGCTCGAGATAATCCGTCTTGCCCTCTCTGATCTTGCCGAGACTGATTACCCGAAAGGCGGTTTCCGGCGCCAGCCCCCGCAGGACCACCCCCGTGACGCCGTTCGGACTCTTCAGCATCGCCTGGCTGTATATGAAGGGCGTCGTGGCGGCTACATCTCCTATTTCGGACACCTTTTTGGCCACCTGATCGTAATTCTTCATCGGACCAGCATATTCCATGAGCAGGATATGGGAGTTCATCCCCAGGATTTTATTCCGGAGATCCGTTTCGAACCCGTTCATGACGGCCAGGACGATGATCAGGGCCGCGACACCCAGGGCAATACCTCCGATGGACAGGAAGGTGATGATGGAGACGAACACCTGCTTCCTTTTGGCCCGGAGATAGCGGAGACTGATGAAGAATTCGAAGGACATGGATTACGACTCTTCCCTGACTCTCAACTGGGGGAAGAGGATGACGTCACGGATGGAGGGGGAGTCGGTGAAGAGCATCACCAGCCGATCGATACCGATGCCCTCGCCGGCGGTGGGCGGCATGGCGTACTCGAGGGCCCGGACATAGTCCTCGTCCATCTCATGGGCCTCTTCGTCCCCGGCTTCCCGTTCCCGGAGCTGCATCAGAAAGCGTTGCCGCTGATCCTCGGGATCGTTGAGCTCGGAAAAGGCGTTGGCGATCTCCCGTCCGCAGATATAAAGCTCGAAACGGTCCGTGAATCCCGGATCGCGGGGGTTCCTCCTGGAAAGCGGCGAAACCTCCACGGGATATTGAGTGATGAAGGTGGGTTGCACAAGTTCCTTCTCCACCTTTTCTTCGAAAATCGTCATGAGAATTTTTCCCAGCGGGGCCTTTTCGTCGGTTTCCAAACCCATCTCCCTGGCGAAGGCAACGGCCCGGTCGCGATCCGCCAGCAGGTCGGGAGAAATCCCCAAATGCCGCTGAACGGCCTCTTTCACCGTCATGCGCCGCCAGGGCGGCGACAAATCTATCTCCTTGCCCTGATAGGTTAATTTAGGGCCGCCGATGAGACTTTCGGCCAAAAAGAGGAAAAGCTCCTCGGTGAAGCGCATGAGATCCTCATAGGTGGCATAGGCCATATAGAATTCCATCATGGTGAATTCCGGATTGTGGAAAGTGGAAATGCCCTCGTTGCGGAAGTTACGGTTGATTTCGTAGACCCTTTCCAGACCTCCGGTAACCAGGCGCTTGAGATAGAGCTCCGGCGCGATGCGTAGATAAAGGTCCATCCCCAGGGCGTTATGATAGGTCCGGAAAGGCTTGGCGGCTGCGCCGCCGGCCCGGGGTTGCATCATGGGTGTTTCCACTTCGAGAAAATCCCGCCCGTCCATAAAATCCCGGATCAGCTTGATGATCCGGCTCCGGCGTTGGAAGACCTCACGGACGGCGGGGTTCATGATCAGATCGAGATGTCGCTGGCGGTATCTTGTCTCCACATCCGTCAGCCCGTGCCACTTCTCGGGGAGGGGTTGCACCGCCTTGGCCAACAGGCGCAGTTCCCCGGCCTCGATGGTCAGTTCCCCGGTCCTGGTTTTGAAGATCCTTCCCTTAATATAGACGATATCTCCGATATCGAGGCGCCGGAAGAGGGTGTAATCCTTTTCCGGAAGAGTCTTTTTTTGAATAAAACCCTGGAGACGGCCCTTGCGGTCCTGGATACTGATAAATGACGCCTTGCCGAAATTTCTCACGGCCATGAGCCGGCCGGCGAGACTGAAGAACTCCTCGACCCGGGACAGCTCTTCATTTTCCAGGGCTCCGAAGCGCGCCTTCAATTCCGCCGAGGTGTTCTCCACCCGGACCTCGTTGGGATACAACTCCACGCCGGCGGCGCGCAGCGCCGCGATCTTTTCTCTACGTGTTTTTATGAGTTCGCTTTCTTCCATTTGCTGTAGGCCTTATTTTAAAAAATTTGAATTTACTATCTTTTTTTCCGGCAATAGTCAAGGATGTTTTCCGGAAGATCTTTGCGGAATATTATTGCCATC
>JAGPFL010000049.1 GCA_018056545.1 Syntrophobacterales bacterium | reverse complement strand
ATGTTGTAAAGGTGATCTGTTGGCGATGGGGAGTGCCGATGGATAGGCCGGCCGGCTTAGTGGCGGCGAATAAGGGCTATACTTTTGATCCGTCCAAGGTGACCGTTCCGGCACTGATTATTGTCGGTGAGGGTGAGTACAAAAGTCTTGAGGTACAGCGGCAGCAGAAGATCGCGATGGACAATTTCCCCCATCCCATGAAGAAGATGGTAATCACGCCGGCCAACGAGGGAGCGACGAACCACTGCGTTATGGAAAACCGCAGCCTGATCGGTCAGGTTCTTTTCGACTGGCTGGATGAGATATTCCAATAATGGACAGGCTGACGTATTGAGGGGGTTCCTTTACCGAGGGACAGACCGTCGTGGGCTGGATAACATGATGTGCCGATACGCACCGGCGCCTGCCGTGGTATGGGCCGACAACTGATAACCTGTCGTGAGGTGATTTCATGAAGACAAAGGTCAGATTGTTAATCGCTGTTTTGATAATGGGGATGGTGACAGGGTGCGCATCGATCGGCCCCGGAACCGTTTCCCGGGACCGGTTCGATTATGTCTCATCGATTAGTGAATCGTGGAAACAGCAGATCCTACTCAACATCGTCAAAACACGATACCTTGAGCCGGTCTCCTTCGTCGACGTTGGGCAGATCGTGGCCGGTTATACCCTGGAGTCTGGTGTCAACCTCGGTGCGAGCGACGGCAAGCTCAACAGTTTTGTCGCTTCATCATATAGCGCAAGTGTCTCCGGTAAATACACGGACCGTCCTACAATAACCTTTACACCGATTACGGGCAACACCTTTATAAAGACCCTGATGACGCCGCTTCATCCTTCTCGACTTATGTTTGCCATTCAATCGGGCGTACCGGCTGATCTGATATTCAAGTTGGGCGTAAGTTCAATCAACGGACTACGGAATGAGCAGGTTTATATTGGGAACTATGTACCTGTGGAATCGAAGTTTGTACGTGTAATCGAACTGGTGAATGAATTACAGAAGTCAGGGGCTATAAGTGTGAAGATTGTTAAACACAATGACAGTCAGGAGACTCCTGTTTTATCTTTCCTGTTGAAGGAAGGTGACAGTGTTGTATCGGGACAGGTAAGAGATTTGTGCGAACTGTTGGGCCTGGATCAGTCGGTGCGTCAATACAGGATTGTCTACGGCATTGCTCCGGAGAACAACAGGGAAGTTGCCATGCAGACGGCCTCGGTAATGCGTATCATGACTTTCATGGCCGCACGGGTCGATATTCCGGATCACGATATCGCCGAGAAAAGGGCCACGCCGGGGTTGCGTGAGGCAATCGGGAGCCCCGGCAACGACAAACGTTTTGTAATAAAAAGCTCTGGCTGGGATTGGGAACCGAAAGACGCCTACGCCGCGGTGAAATACCGCAATCGCTGGTTCTGGATCGATGACCGCGATCTTTTGTCCAAGCGGGCGTTATCTTTTCTGGTGCTTGTATTTACCCTTGCGGATACCGGAAACGACAAATCACTGCCGCTCATTACGATACCGGCTCAGTGAGACTGTAGGAGAACGAAGATATCTTTAAGGAGGAGCCGTAATGCTGAAAAAATTACTTTTCGTCCTGTCTGTGTTCTTAATTTTCGTGAGCCTTCATGGCGGTGTTATCGCCGGTGATGGGATAACCGATATCGTCAAAACAGAAAGCGGACCGATGCGGGGAACGATTGAAGAGGGAGTGCGGGTTTTTCTGGGAATACCTTATGCTGCGCCTCCTGTTGGAGATCTTCGCTGGAAACCTCCCCAACCGGTAGCTTCATGGACGCAGGTAAAAGAAGTAAAGGCTTTCGGTCCGGCATGCCCGCAGCCCAGGCAGGATAAAGGGACATTCAGTGAAGACTGTCTTTACCTGAATGTCTGGACGGCGGCGAAAAAGCCCGATGTACGGATGCCGGTCATGGTCTGGATACATGGAGGGGGATTTAATTTCGGTTCCGCGTCCCTGCGTGAATACAACGGCAAAAACCTTGCGAAAAAGGGGGTCGTGGTGGTTACCATCAATTATCGTCTCGGCCCCCTTGGTTTTTTAGTCCATCCCCTGCTGTCCAAAGAATCTGCTTACAAGACATCGGGTAATTATGCCCTGCTCGACCAGATCGCGGCGCTGAAATGGGTGCAGGAGAATATTGCGGCCTTCGGGGGCGATCCCGCAAATGTCACCGTTTTCGGCCAGTCCGCGGGTTCCAGGTCCGTTTCCCTGCTGATGATCAGTCCGCTGGCGAAAGGGCTTTTCCAGCGGGCGATTGCAGAGAGCGGCGGACCGATCATCGGCTCTGAATATCTGAATCCTTATTTTAATGGCGACATGGAAAACGTGTCGAAGATGGGGCAGAAGTTGGTCGCCAAACTCGGCTGCGACCGAGCTGAGGATGTTCTGGCGGCGATGCGCGCCAAGTCCGCACAGGATGTTATCAGTGCGGCCGATTGCCGGACAGGTCTATTCGATGATGGGCTTTTTTTCGCACCCGTATTTGACGGATGGGTGCTTCCGAAAAATCCCCTGACGGCGTACAGAGAAGGGCGGCAACATGATGTGCCGATAATCGTGGGCAGTACGGCAAACGAAGGTACTTTCTATCTTACAGGGGAAAAGGATTTGACGGTTGAAAAGTATAAGTCATTTTTGGCCGCCAGATTTAGCGGTTATGCCGGGAAGGTTTTTGATGTATTCCCGGTCTACAAGGCCGAAGATGTGGCACCGGTAATAGATAAATTTATAACGGTTGCCGTAAACGCACAGCCGGCAAGGTTCGTGGCGCAATCAATGGAGCGTATGAAATCCAGGGCATACCTTTACCATTTCACCCGCAGGCCCGACACGGAACTGGTGCGCAAGATGGGAGCTCATCATGGTGTTGACCTGGCATATGTTTTTGGAAACATCTCTAAAATCGAAGGCTACAATGACACGGATCTGAAGCTTTCCGAAATGGTTATGGGATACTGGGTGAATTTCGCCAGGACGGGCAATCCCAACGGAAAGGGACTTCCTTACTGGCCTGCATACGAAAGTAAAACGGATATAAATCTGGAATTTTCAGACATGGTTCGCACCAATATAAACCTTTACAAAAAGCAATGTGATTTTATTAGTGCAATATCGTCTTATTGCTGGCAGTTATCAGATAGCGATGTGGCTACCGGACAATGATCCATGTTGTCAAGTCAGGATAAAAAATTGGTAAACCGCCCCGGATTTTCCGGAAGCGGGGCGACAAGGGAGGATAACGGCTGAGAAGAACGGGCAAAACTGTCCCTCAACTCCCGGTTCAGCGCCAACGACCGGAAGGCCCTCTATGTTGCTTTCACATGCAGGATGGGCAACCCCAGGTGCTTCCGTCCCGATTCCCCGTAAAATCGCGTCTGTTCCCGGACCGTCGACTCCCCCCGCTTTCCCTGGCCCAGGACATTGATGAGGTGTGATGCCCCCAGATGGACGGCGTGCTTGCCGTATTTGCGATTGATTTCGTCCACGGCCAGGTAAGATCTGCAGATTTTCTCGGCGGTCAGCGGGCTTTCGAATAAGGACATCTGTCGCGGGGAGTCGGGCTGGAGGTCCAGGAGAATAATGCCCGTAGCCCGGTAAAGCTCGTCCCTCTGAAAAAGATCGGTAAACATCTCGTTGAGGATTGCCGAGAGCTCCAAGGGGTAGCTGGAAGGCCGGTTCAGCTTTATCTCGCACCCTGGGACTTCAAAGTTTTGCTTTTTCAGGATGGCGACGATTCTCCCGGCTGCTAAGTGATACCGCCGCGCCTTCATGCAGGCCGCTTCCAGATTTCTCATCAGGTGGGCGTACAGGTAGGCGCGGTCATTGGTTGGCGGCGCGAAGGTCTTCATTTTGCTGATGGAGGCATAGGAACTCTTTGCTGCGCTCAAGACCGGATATACGGATTCACCCCTGAGTTCTCGCCAGATTTCCAGGCCGGGTTTCGTCAGGTGCTTTCTTACGGTGGTCTCCGGCAACCTGGCGAACTGCAGGGCCGTGGCAATGCCCAGTTTGTTCAAATATGCCGTCGTTGACGGACCGATGCCCCATATCTTTTCCACGGGGAGATGCTGAAGATACCGGGAGATCTTTCGGCCCGGAATGATGGTGACCCCGCTGGGCTTGCGATGTTTCGAGGCGATTTTGGCCAATACCTTCGTCAGGCTCAGGCCTGCCGAAACGGTTATCCCCAAGCCCTTTTCGATCTCGTTCTTGATGTTCCGGACAATGGTCTCATAGGAAGAATGATAAGCCCTTCTCAGGCCGGTTATATCCAGAAACGCCTCGTCAATGGAGTATTCCTCCACCTGGGGGGTGAAGCTCCTCATAATGTGGAACATGCGCTTGGAAAACAGGCTGTAGGTCTCATAATCGGAAGGCAGGATGATCAATTCCGGACAGAGCTTTTGCGCGTCCCGAAGGGGGACACCTCTCTTGATGCCCAGCTTCTTGGCGGCATAGCTGGCGCAGGCGACGATTCCCCGTTCGCCGCCGGTGATGATGGGCTTGCCTCTTAACTCCGGATGGATGGCTTCCTCGCAGGAGGTGAAAAAGGCATCGCCGTCCACATGGACAATGGCGCGGGGCCAGGAATGCAAGCTGAAGAGGATATCGCTCATGATCAACCACCGTCGGGCGTATTTCCTGAGGCAGGCGGTTAAGCCGGGGAGGGGAATCCGGCGGCGATCAGGCCGGCTATCTGGACGCCCTGCTGTTTTGGTGCGCTGGGGTAGTTTTCAGCAAACCAATGATCTCCAAGGGGGCTGTTGTCTTGATCCCTGGCGGGCACTATATAGAACGTATGTTCTATTGTCAAGAGGAATGTTAAGAGAGATTCTTTATCCTTGGCGGATATTGTTGCGGCTCCGAAATACCTCTATGGCTGGTGGGCCGGTTGTTCGTCTATCATTGTGTTTTCGGAGGTTATTGGCTGGTCAGGGACAGCCGTATCCGTTTCCGGAAGCCTGTTCTTTTTATCATGACGTCGGGCCATCTTTTCTTCGGCCTTTCTTTTGCGCTCGAGCTCCTTCTGCCGCTTGACGAATTTATTCTGACTCCGCTTGGCCATCTGTTCCCTCCTTTGGTCGTTTGATAAATCAAAAAAAACCCAGCAGCCTTCCTATGGGCTCTGGGAATCGCATAGCCAAAACCTTCACTAAAAGTTCACCCGATGCATATTCTGTTAGGACACCTGTGTCAAGGGTTAATTTCAGAAAATCGGATGATTATTGCCGTAGATCCTTCGGCAAAACCGATTTGACGAGGCTTAAAGACAATGTCGACGTGCCATGCAAAATTAAGTAAAATTATCTCTCCTATCAATGATATGTAAAGTTTCTGTCTTTTATATTGACCTATTGGGGGACAATCCCTTATACTTAATCATCAGTTCTTCGTGATTGATGCTTCTTATGCGATTTCCCTGCGGCTCTGTCGATCGGCAGTAAGCGGCTCATAATCAAAGGTTTCTCATGGATAAAGACGCAGTGACGGAAAAAAGATTCGACGGAGAGGCAAACGGCATCGGCGGAACCAACCCGGAATATTCTCCGGAGATTGATGCTGGGAGGCTTTCCACAGAGGAGCTGCGGTATCGGGAACATAAATTCCGTACCCTCATTGAGTCTACCCAGGACCTTGTCTTCACGGTGGACCGCCAGGGATTCTTTACCTATCTCAACCCCCATTTTGAAAAAGTCATCGGTTACCGCACTGCGGAGTTGATGGGCAGCCCGTTCACCAGGATCATCGACCCCGACAGTTGGGAGAAGGTCAAGGACAGGTTCAAATCAGGAATGAGGGGTGCGGAGAGCCTGCCCTATGAGGTAAATGTAGTTCATAAGAATGGGAGACTGATTCCTGTCGAGTTTCTCGTCACCACCCTTCATGATGAACGCGGCAATGCTGTGGGTCGATATGGGATCGGGCGGGATATCACCATCCGTCTCGAGGCGGAGAAAGCACGCCGGGAAAGCGAACAGAAGCTCTACAGCGTCATTCAGGGGTTGACCATTCCCACCTTCTTCATCGGCACGGATCACCGGATTGTGTATTGGAACAGGGCGCTGGAAGCCATGAGCAAGATCAGCGCCGAGGAGGTAATCGGGACAACCGAGCATTGGCGGGCCTTTTACGACGCCGAACGCCCCTGTCTGGCGGACCTGCTCTTAGACGGGCGCCTGGAGGAGTTGCCCCAACGCTACTGCGGCAAATGCCGCAAATCTGAGCTCATCGAGGGTGCTTATGAGGTGAACGATTTCTTTCCTCACCTGGGGGAAAGGGGAAAATGGCTGCGCTTTACAGGGACGACCGTCCGGGACCTCTCCGGGAACCTGGTGGGGGCCCTGGAGACGCTGGAAGACATCAGCGACCAAAAACAGGCGGAAGAAGCCACCAAGGCAGCGGAGACCCTCTATCGGACCCTGGCGGAGCGATCGTTTGCCGGCGTTTATGTGGTCCAGAAGGGAAGATTCCGTTTCATTAGCAGCAATGCCGCTTCCTACGCCGGTTATACAAGGGAGGAACTGCTGGGACAGAGAGCGGACATGATCGTCGCTGCCGCCGACCGGGATAAGGCCAGGGAAAACGCCCGGGCCATGTTGGCGGGGGAATTGCTTGTTCCCTATGAGTTTCGGATTGTCACCAAACAGGGAGATACGCGCTGGATCATGGAAACCGTTACGTCCATTGTTTATGATGGAGAACCGGCCATCCTGGGCAATTCCATGGACATCACCGGCAGAAAAGAGGCCGCGGAGGCCCTGCGGGAAAGCGAAGAGCGTTACCGGACACTCTTCAACAACGCCAACGACGCCATCTTTATCTTGAAAGACTATAAATTCATCGACTGCAACGACGTAACCCTGAAGATGTATGGCTGCACCCGGGAACAGATCATCGGTCGCACCCCGGATGAGCTTTCCCCCCCTTGTCAACCCGACGGCAGCCCGTCCCGGGAAAAAGCCCGGGAAAAGATAGAGGCGGCGTTGGGGGGAGAGCCGCAACGCTTTGAATGGCGCCACTGCCGCATGGACGGAACGGTCTTTGATGCCGAGATAAGCCTCAACGCCTTAACTATAGGCGAAGAGACAATGATTCAGGCTTTCGTCCGCGATATAACCGCACGCAAACAGGTGGAGGAACAACTGCGGCACAGCGAAGAGCGCTACCGGAACATTATCGAGAATATCGAGGACGGTTATTTCGAGGTGGATCTCAAGGGCAACATGACCTTTGTGAATCCCTCCACGTCGCGGATCCTCGGTTACACCAAGGAGGAATTGATCGGCCTTAACTATCGCCGGTACATGGATGAGGAAAATGCCCGGAAGGTTTTTACGACCTTCAATTTGGTTTTCAGAACAGGAATGCCGACGAGGGCCTTCGACTGGGAGTTGATAAACCGGGAGGGGGACAAGATATTCGTGGAGACATCGGTTTCCTTGGTCCGGGATGGGGAAGGAAAACCGACAGGCTTCCGCGGCATTATGCGTGATATCACCGAACGTAAACGCCTGGAGGCGGAGATAAGGGAGCTATCCCTCCGCGATCACCTGACGGGGTTATATAACCGGCGGGGCTTCATCACCCTGGCGGAACAGCAGTTCAAGATGTCCCAAAGGACCAGCCGGTCCATGATGATCGTTTTCATCGATATCGACGGCATGAAGGGAATCAACGACACCCTGGGTCACAAGATAGGGGATCAGGCCTTGATCGACACGGCCCAAATCCTCCGGCAGACGTTTCGCGGGTCCGATATCGTCGCCCGCATTGGGGGCGACGAATTCGCCGTCATGGCTATCGATGCGGTGGAGTTCGAGGTCAGCGCCTTCTCCCAGCGACTGCTGCGCAATATTGCGGAGATAAATGCGGAAGCGTCCCGCCCCTTCCGGCTGGCGATGAGTTGGGGGACCGCCCTCTACAATCCTGAAAAGCCCGTTTCTCTGGATCAACTCATGTCGTCGGCGGACGAATTGATGTACCGGCATAAAAAGGCGAAAATCAAAAACGAGCTGTTTCCAGACCGGGAAATTCCTTCCGAAAAGTAATCAATCCTAACGGCATGCGGATAACCTCGGAGGGAAACAATTTTCCTGCTCAGGCGAGGATCAGTAGCCGCCGTGGTCCAGCCTTTGCCGGTCCTGCGCTCTTTCAAAATCGGCGGCGTTCCGGTACGTTTCTTCCGAGCCCGCCTTCTCCCGGCTTTTTTCCCTGGTCCCCGCGCATCCGTTGAAGGTTAAGGTCGCGCCGGCTATTATGAAGACAAGCATGAAAAAAATGAAAAATCTTTTCAAAGGTATAACCCCTTTCTCAAGCTAATTGTCTCTTTCCTCCCCCAAGTTTATTTCCTGGGTAAATCTGACGATCCACAGCAGCCACAAGGTGACGACGGCGATCACGGCGAGGAAAATCGCCGTCAGAGGATAATCGATGTTGAATTCAAAGGCGTTCAAGATCCGGGGATCGTAACGGCCGGCATCCACCAGGGGGAGATTGAACTTATCGCCAAGATTGTAAAAATAATCGAAGACATTCGGTGGCTGCATGATGGTGTGGAAGCCCCAATGTTTGCTGATAATGGTGTTGCCGATATGGAAAGAGCATTTCCATGGCGGGTTGAATAGGACAAACAGCATGACGGTGGTGGAGGCAATCAAAATGGCGATCCGGGCGATAAAAAATTTCATTTTTTCCCTCAAGGGTGTGGTGGTCGGTTTCTGAACCGGTCTTTATCTTTACGGCAGTTGTCTGGCAACCTTACAGGCCTGCTCGTAGCCCAGCCGGCAGGCCTGCTCGGCGTCCTGGCGCGCCTCTTTCCTTCTTCCCTGCTGGTAGTTGCAACGGCCGCGATGGTAGTATCCCCAGGCGTTGTCGGCTTTCAGGTCGACGGCCTTGGTGAGATGAACTACGCACTCATCGTAACGACCGTTTCTTTCCGCCAGCCATCCCAGCCAGTTATAGGCTTCTGCGTGTCGGGAATTCAGCGCCACCGTCTTTTTGAAATCAGCTTCCGCCTGCTGGGGAAGATTCAATCGGTAATAAGCCCGCCCCCGCCAATAGTACGCCGCGCTGTTGTTGGGATCCTCGGCGATTGCCTGGCTGTATGCGGTTACAGCCTGCTGGAAGTCGTTCTTCCTGTAGAAATTATGTCCCAGGGACATCTTGCCGCTACCGACGTACGGAGCGGGCAGGGGCTTTTCCCGTACATCACCGGTCGTCAGAGTGATCAGCTTTCCTTGACGGTTTTCATAGGCGGCGGTGGTTACCTGCCAGGAATTCCGAACATAGACCAAGGTGAAAAAGGCCTTTCCCGTGCCGTTTTTCCCCTCGATGCGCAGGGTGAGCCTAACCCTGATCGTATCGCCTGCGGACTTGAAAGAGGAAGGAAACCATGGGTAAATGTCCTTTATCTCTCCCAGATCCTCGCGGATCGACTGATTTTCCTTTACGAGGGCGGCGGCGAGCTTGAAGGGTTCGGAATCCTTTATAAATTCCCCCAGGGCAAAGAGCAGGGAGATAATAATGATTCCCACCATGAACGGCCAGGCGCGACGGCCTCCTCCCTTCGGCCGCACCGGGTCGTGGGGTTTTTCCCCCCGACCTGGTGCGATGGGCTCGTAGCTCTTCCCCGTTCCCGAGCCTGCCGCCGGGTCTTTCTTCCGGAACTGCCCCAGGATGTCCGGAAGCTTCATGTTCGGCATGGTGGTCATGATTCCCCCCTTTGTCATGACATGGCAAAGCATTATAAAGGGAAAGATTTTTCTGTCAAGGCAAACCCCACAAACGGGTAAGGGTGATACCTTTTTTTCTCCCCGGTCCGATCAAAACCCCGCAGATTGCCGGGGTGGGTTTTTATCCTGGCCGACGCAATCTGTTGACCCGGAAGGCCAGGATGGTGATGTCGTCAAACTGCGGCGCCCCCTGGGAGAACTCTCCCACATCTGCAAGAATGCCGTGACAGATCGCCTCGACCGACAGGTCATGGTGCCGGGCGATCCACTGTGCGAGACGTCCGTCGCCGTATAGGATTCCCTCTTCCGTCTGTGCCTCCGTAACACCGTCGGTGTAAAAAACGAGCGCCTGGCCGGGGGTCATAGTGAGCCGCCACTGCCCGTATTCACTTTCGGGAAAAGGCCCCAGGATCGGACCGGCAACATCATCAAGGAAGCGGGAAAATTCCCCGGTGCAGAGCAGCGGGGGGTTATGGCCGCCGTTGGCGCCGACAAGCTCTCCTGTGCGGAGATCGTATTCGGCATAGACGACGGACACGAACATGGAGGCGTCATTGTCCATGGTCAACATCTGGTTGGTCTTGAACAGGGTACGGGCCGGTCCTTCACCCTCCTGGCCGTATACCCTGATGAGCGCCCGGGCCATGAACATGAACAGCGCGGCGGGAACCCCTTTACCGGAAACATCGCCGATCACGAGACCGAGCCTGTCCGGGGAGACCAAGAAAAAATCGAAAAAATCCCCGGCCACCTCCTTGGCGGGGATCATCGTTCCGTAGATGTCGAATTCTCCTATGCCGGGAAAGGGGGGAAAGATGTGGGGGACGATGGATTGCTGAATGTCCCGGGCCAACTGTAGTTCCTTTTCCATCCGCTCTTTGGCGGCGGTCGTTTCCGTAAGATTGGTAATATATGAATGGAGATCGCCGGACATCTTGTTGAGTACCTCCGCCAGGTACTCCATTTCATCCCCGGTGGGAATGTGGAGTCTGGCGGTGAGATCCCCGGCGCCGATCCGATGGGCATGGACCGCAACCTGGTGAATGGGGCGGGAGACGCTCCGGGCGATCAACACCGACACGAGGATGAGGATGACCGTAGCCAGGAAAGAGGAGAACAGAAAGATCCGAACGGCGGTTTCCTTCTTCCGGCGAAAGGTTTCCTGGGCGGCATAGAGGGGCTCGTAGAATTCTTCCACATAAACGGTGGCAAAGAGTACGCAGTCCGTCCCCGATACGGGAATTCCCACAAAGAACTTTTCCCGGAAAGAGCCGTCTTTTTCCTGCCAAAGGTAATATTTGCTCACGGCTTGTCCGGCCAGATTCTTCTGGATGGCCTCCCATAGCGCCGGTAGTTTGTAGCGAAAATCCGAGAGCCTTTTCCCTTCGATTTCCGGATTGGGGTGGAAGACATACCGTCCGTCCTGCCGGCCCACGCCGTCGTGAAGGCCGCTGTATCCTGTGCGCTGGATTCTCTGCATAGCGATCCGGCGAAGTATCGGGTCGTGGGGATTGAACCGGTGTGTCTGGAGGTAAATCTCTATCTGGCCTGCCAGGGCGGAAGCTTTTTCCCAGAGAAAGATTTCCAGGCTCTGACGGATGGAGGTCTTCATCTTTTCCGCATTGTCGGTGGCATTTTCCGTGATCAGGACCAGGCCGATAAGGGAAAAGACCGTGGAGAAAAAGACGGCCAGGGCGCCATAGACGACTATGAGCTTGGTGCGAATGGTCATGCGGATAGTGATCCACCCCCTCTGAGTGCTTTTATGTCGGCCGTTGCCGGGAATGTCAACAGATAAATGTCGGGAGAAACGATTGCCTTGCTCGGGGAAAGCTGATTTGCTATACTGCGAATCGTTATCAGACAAGGATGAAATTGCAGGAGGTTGTCTATGGTAGGCAATGATCGGCACCGGTTTAAATCCCGTCTGAAGGAGTTGCGGAATTCCTGTTGGGATATGTCCGTAGGCTTGACATCCCTGGCGACAGAAATCCGGATGGGAGAGTTTCGTCAACTGCCCGTTATAGAAGAGCGCTTGCAGAACCTGTATCGACAGTTCGAGACCCTTCGGCATGATCTGGAACACCTTTCCCGCTCCCATGAGGGGCAAACTGACGCCGGCCCCCTCACCTCTCTGCCCGCCTTGGAATCCTGCCTGCAGAACCTGAACCAGGCTTTGCAAGCGGAGGCCTTGCAGGTGATCAAGCAGGTGCTGACGATCATCCATATCGACAACGCTACCTTCCCACCTCTAAACACCTGTCTGACGGCGGCGGAAGAACTTCGCCGGGAGATAGAGTCTGTTCCTCTCCCCGATCTTCATCCCGCCGTCGGCGACCTTGTCGCCGGGGTCCATCCCCTGGCCGTGTTCCTGACCCTGGTGCGGGAGCGGCAGGACTTGCCTGAAGAAGAAATTGCCGGCATGCAGGACTCAATCGTCGGCACTTTCGGCAATCTGGTGTTTATCGCGGCCCTCATGGGCAAGCTGCACATCCCCGGGGAGGAAAGGTCCTCCGGAACGAGGGAGGCGGATGGAGCAGAGGCAGCGGCAGACACGGCGGATGCAGAAGCGGAAAGTAAAACGGCCGACGGGGATGAATTCCAGGAGCAGCGAAAGATTCTGCAGGATCTGATAATGATGACCCGGATGAAGATCGACAAGATCATCAGGAGTGGGGTCGCTCGGGAAAAGGACATGTCGGAGTATGTTGCCGCCGTTCAGGGATTGGGAAGTGACCCCTCCGGCAAGATCGACTACCATGAGGATTTGCGCAAGCTCCATGCCATCCGGGCGGCCCTGGATGACCTGGAGACGAAAGCCTTCAGTCTCCGAAGAGATTCCGTGCGGCCGGATGAGTCGCCCCGACGGGTCTCAAGATAACCTTACGGAAGAAACGGCGGGGTAGAACGAGGGGGCGGCGCTCCGGTAGGGAAGCACCAGCCCCCTTCTTTTTCAGAGATTACATTTCTGCCGGGAGACTCGGATCGTTCAGCCATTCCTGAGAAGAACCGTCGTAAACCTTGACGTTGCTGTAACCGAAAAGCTCGGTCATGATGAATGACCAGGCGGTGCAGAACTTGCCCGTATCACAGTAGGTGATGATTTCCTTTGTCTGGTCGTCGCCGATATTGATATTGATCATGGCGCTCAGCTCGGGAACGGTTTTAAAGGTTCCGTCGGGATTGTACGCATAAGAAGAGGGCAGGTTGACGGCCCCGGGAAGATGGCCCATACGGTTTACAAAGGGAAGCTTCTTCATGCCGGCATAAAAATCAGGCTCCCTCACGTCCACCAGCATGGCCTTTCCCAGACTGTTCTTGACGTAATCCTTGCTTGCTAAAAGATTGCGGTTCACTTTGCCCTTGAAAGCCTTGGCCTTCCCTTTGGAAATGTCGGTGCTCAGGGGCTTTTCCTCCTTTACCCATTTATTCAGCCCGCCGTCGAGGAGGGCGACGTTCTCCAGTCCCAAGTACTTGAGCGTCCAGGCAACCCTGGTGAGATCGACGCGATCGGTGGGGGCATCCATCTTGCCCACGACGACGACGAGGGAATCGCTCCCGATTCCGGCGTTGCCCACGGTGTCCATGAGATCGTCGACAGGGGGAAGCTCGTCGAGCAGATTGCCCTTCTTGACGGCCCAGGAACCGTAGAAAACGTTCACGGCGCCGGGGATGTGGCCGGCCTTGTACTCCTCGACCTTGCGGAC
>JAGPFL010000127.1 GCA_018056545.1 Syntrophobacterales bacterium | reverse complement strand
ATGCTGTTGTCCAGACGAATACGGACGTGGATACGGTCGCAGTAACCCGCGGCCGCCTCGTCTATGCTGTTGTCCACGACCTCGTAAACGAGATGATGAAGCCCCTCCTTGCCCGTGGAGCCGATGTACATCGCCGGTCGCTTGCGCACCGCCTCCAGTCCCTCCAGCACCTTGATGCTGTCGGCTCCGTACCGGCCGTCGTTATCTTCTCTTAACTTTGTTTCTTCTTCCATTTTCACCAAAATTTCCAAAATATATTAAAGTTTCAAAGGCATGACGATGCAAAGGTAGTTGTCATTACCCAGTCCCCGGATCACCCCCGGTTTCATCCCCACGTTGATTTCCATGGACACCTCTTCCTCATCGATAACCTCGATGGCGTCGATGAGATAATTGACGTTGTAACTCACCCCCACCTCCTCCTCACCGGCGTAGGAAACCTCTATTTCGTCGTTCGCCTCGCCGACGTCTGGGTTGTTGGAATTCAGCACCATCAGATCCTTGCCGAGGGTAACGATCACCCCGTTGTACCGGTCGTTGGAAATGACGCTCATCCGCCGCAGGGCATGAAGAACCTTATCCCGACCGAAGTGCAGCGACGCCCCTTTCTCCGTCGGGATCACCCGCCGGTAATCGGGATATTCCGCGTCGATGAGACTGACCTTGATGGTCAGGTTCTTCGTCTTCATGATAAACATGCCATGGTCGCAACCAATCTCGACCTCCTGCTCTTCCGCGGCGATCTTCCTGATCTCCCCCAGTCCTTTCCGGGGAATGATCACCCCCTTTTCCAGTTCCATTCCTCCTGAGGATCCGACAGGACCAAGGGCCACGGCCAAACGGTGTCCGTCCGTGGCCACCATTTTCAAGCGGGCGTCCTGCCCCGCGCCTTCCGTTTCCAAGAAAGCCCCGTTCAAATGGACCCGTATCTCGTCCGTAGATACGGCAAAAACAATCTTTCTTATCAATTCCGCCAGCATCGGCCCGGAAATGCGATAGAGGGGCACATTCTCCACCTCCACCACCTGGGGATATTCATCCGCCGGCAACCCCGGGATCCGATAAATGGCCTTCCCGCTGGTCATGGTTACCTGGTGCTGGTCGTTCTTCACAAAGTGAACGGTTTCTCCCTGTATCTCACGAACCATTTCATAGAGCTTCTTCGCCGACAGGGTGATGTCGCCGGGAACGGAAACCTTGGCGTCATAGCGCGATATCAGGCCTATTTCCTTGTCCGTGGCGACTATCTTGATACGATCATCTTCGGTACGCAGCAGGATGTTGTTCAGAATGGGAATGGTTGTTTTGCGTTCCACTATCCCCAGGGTCTTTTGAATACCATACAGGAAGGTATCCCTGCCGATGTGAAATTCCATTCTTGACTCCTTTCCTTATCATTATTTGTTCTTATTAAAAAATATCCAGAACCAGTAGTAAGGGCTGTGCAAAGGTAACAATAATTGCTAATTACCCTTTTTCAAAAAACAAAAATCCTTGTTTACCTGTTGATAACCTCTTGAGTGTTTCGTTAACCGATGTTGTTAAGTTTTTCTTCGAGTTCTTCGCAGAGGTTTTTGAGCTTGCCGTCGGTTTCCATCATTTTCTCGAGTTTTTTACAGGCATATATCACGGTGGAATGATCGCGGCCGCCGATCCGTTCACCTATGTCGGGGAAGGAGGAGGACGTGAACTTCCGGGACAGATACATGCACATCTGTCTTGCCGCAACGATGTTCTTGTTTTTCTTGTGGGATTTTATGTCCGAGGTCTTGACCCCCAGGGCCGTGCCCACGGTCTTGATAATGTCCTCCACGGAGACTTCATGTCGGGAATTGGTGCGAATCATATGCTTGAGGACGTCTTTCACCAGTTCTATATCGATTTCCCGACGCTTAAGAGAGGCATAGGCGACGATTCTCAGTAAAAAACCCTCCATTTCCCGAATGTTGGATTCGGCGTTGGAGGCGATGTAATATGCGACATTGGCTGGAAGATTAATATTGTTCTCGTTGGCCTTTTTTTCGATGATGGCCACCTTGGTTTCGATGTCCGGCGGTTGGATGTCGGCAATCAGACCCCATTCGAAACGGTTGCGGATGCGGCTTTCCAGGTTGGGGATTTCCTTGGGAAACTTGTCGCTGGTGACGACAATCTGCTTTCCCGAATCATGGAGGGAGTTGAAGGTGTGGAAGAATTCCTCCTGGGTGCGTTCCTTTCCGGCGATGAACTGGATGTCGTCGATGAGCAGGCAGTCTATGTTTCTGTATTTATCACGGAAGTTCGGCATCTTGTCGAAGCGGATGCAGTTGATCAGCTCGTTCATAAAGGATTCCGCCGACACATAAACGACGTTCATGTGGGGGTTCAAGGACAGGGCCCTTAAGCCGATGGCGTTCAGGAGGTGGGTCTTTCCCAACCCGACGCCTCCGTAAATGAACAGGGGGTTGTAACTCTTGGCGGCCTGTTCCGCCTGTTCGGCGACGGCCATGGCCGCCGCATGGGCAAACTGGTTGGAGGCACCGATAACGAAGCGTTCGAAGGAGTACTTGGGATTCAGGGTGGAGACGCTTTTTTCCCTAAGGGGTTTTTTGGCTCCCCTGTGTTCCTCGTCCATCGGCAGGGAAACGGCGGTCTTCTCCGGCGCCTTTCTTTCCTGGGAGATGACGAAGTCTATTTGATAGGTAAGGCCGGTGGCGGCCCGAAAGGCATCGGTGATCACCCCTTGATGGTTTTCCACGACCCAGTCCCGGAAGAAGCGATTGGGAACGGCGAAGCGCACGGCCTGTTCATCAAGGGAGATGATCTTGAGGGGTTTTATCCAGGTCTCGAAGTTATGATCGCTGATGTTTTCCTTTATTATATTGTATACTTCCTTCCACTTAGCGTCCAATATCCCGTCCCCTTGTCAACAGCCTTGTGCACACATGTTGATAATTAACCCAATGTTTCCGGGCCGGATTCCAGCAGCATCCGAAAAATCCGGTTGAGTTCATCGCCGGAAGAAAAACGTATCGCAATGGTTCCGGATTTCTGCCCCTCCTGGATTGTAACC
>JAGPFL010000004.1 GCA_018056545.1 Syntrophobacterales bacterium | reverse complement strand
TGGCTCCATTACGGCGATCATATACTGGCTCCATTGCGGCGATCACCCTCTGGTCCCATTGCGGCGATCATGAACTGGCTTCATTACGGCGATCACGGATTGGCTCTATAGCACCGATCAGTAACAGATCAGGCCGCGACGGGAGATTCGAGAAAGCTCGGCGCAGGCTTTTGCCGGGTCTTCCAGGTGTTCGAGCACGGCGCTGCAGTATGAGAAATCAAAGGTAAGGTTAATGAAGGGAAGATCATTTATGTCCCCCACTACGAACCTCCCCGACGGCATGTAGATCCCGGAAACGGGACGTTGAACCGTTTCCCGGGGATAACGATCGCAAAGTACGTCCGCCCTGATCAAGGGGGCATGACCGGAGCCGATATCTATCACCTTCAGGCCCCGCGGGATTGGGACGGAAAGATTCCTTTTCAGATATTTGATGTAACCCACGGCCTACCTATTTAGCCTTGCAAAAATATAAAAAGATGTCTTTCCATAAGTTATCTAACAACTTATTAAGTCGCATTGACAATAAATCCCCTCATGACTCCGCTCTAATCACCCGGAGAAGGGTGCGGATGCGCTCGCGATAGGTATGAGCTGCCAGGACGGTCTCCCTACCCATTTGTGTGATCCTTTGACGTTCATCCTGATGATTCAGGTAATACGACACTTTTTTGACCAGATCGTCTCCGTCGGTAAAACGTGCCAAGTCCCGATCCTCTTGAAAGAGGGTAAAGACGTCCCGCTGGTCGTCGCAGAGCTGAAAGGCCCCACAGGCCATGATCTCGAAGACCCGGGGACTGGCCTGATAGACGGGGAAACGGTTTTGGGGATCATGGTAATGAGTGGATAAAACGATCCGGGAGGAGCTGTAGATCTTTAACCACTCCTCCGGTCGGGTGTGACGGCCTCGCAGATGCACACTCAAGGGGGATTTGGGGGGCAAGGCATCCCAGCCCGGTCCCCAGACGGCCAGATCGAAATGGGTAAGTCGCTCGAAAATGGCGGCTCTTTCGGGGTAATAAGAACCGACGAAGACCACGTCGCTGCCGTAGCGCCTTTTCTCGTCCTCGGAGCAGGAGACGGGATGGTGGAATTCTGGATCACAGGCCATGGGCAGCCATTGGGCGCCGCTGATCCCTGCGGCGTCGAGAAGTTCCACGGCCTCTGTGCCCTGGCAGAAGATGTGATCATAAAAGGGGGCAACCTCAATAATGGGCTGGAAGATCCGCGGGGGATCTATGGTCCACAAGACGGTTATGATACCTATTTTCTTCAAGTAACTTATAGAGTTGGGCATTATTCTGTGCCCTCCTGTTACAATAACCATTTCTGGCATGACCCGTTGGGCAAGGGACTTAAACCGAAAGTTAATGAGCCCCCGATCCAAGTGGTTCAATAACGCTGACTTTCTGCGTATCCGTCCAGGGATAAGGTGCCGCCTGTCCTCGAAGGTGAAGAGATCGTGCCCTTCAGCCACGATGGCCCGTTCGAGATATTCGGTGATGGTAAGAAAATGGGGGTTGTGATGGCCGCTGAAGAGGATCCTCATTGCTATTGACGGGGTAGTTGTGTATTCATGGACCAAATATTGTCATTGCTCAGAAGCTTATCGAGCAACAACTCTTATCTATGCAAAAGTTTTTGTTACTAAAAAAAATCTCTTCTATTCGAGGGATAGATTTTCTTCTCCCTTTTGTCGCTCTATTTGTCCTGTTTGCCTTAGGAGAGATTTCATTCCGATTTTACCATTTTATCCTTTACCAACGGGATTTCATAGAAGGTTATGACCCGAATGCCTGTTTACAACTGGACGAAAAATTGGGTTGGCGCGTCCGGGGATTCTGTAGTTTAAGAAGGAAGTGTTTCGACAGCGGCGGTAATCCTTATAATGTGAATATAAACATGGGGAAATGGGGTTTTCGTTCCTTTGATGATTCACCCCAGGACGTAGGAAAAACCAGGCTGATGGTTATCGGCGATTCGTTTACCCAAGCCCTCGAGGTCTCTGATGATCAGGCCTATTGGTCTGTTTTGAAAAAGAGACTACCCATGGCAGTGTATGCCTATGGTGCCATCGGTTATGGAAATCTGCAGGAGGGGGTGATTTTGGATGAATACCTGGATCTCATAAAACCCGAGGCGGTTCTCCTCCAGCTTTGTTCCAACGATTTTATCAACAACTCTTTTGAATTGGAAAATGCGAGCTTTATTAACAACCAAAGACAACGACGGCCCTATCTAAAGGAAAACGGGGAGATTTTTTATGCGACTCCCGGAACCGTCCCGGCCTTACGTACGGCGCTGACAAGATACAGTAGGGTTTTTAGTTTTCTCTTCCATCGTCTCGACCTTGCTCAGGCCCGCTGGCGCGGTTACAAAAGCGTGGAGGTCGAGATAGAGCAGAAAAACGGTGCGGTAAGGGAATACAGAACATCTTTGCGAACGACCGCTTTGATATTCCGGAAAATCAAAGAACGCTGCGGTAACGTCCCTGTATACGCCTTTGTCGTCGACCCGACACCGCCGTTCTATGAGGATTTTCGGAAACTTTGCGCTGAAGCGGGATTCGTTTTTATCGATGGGGTAGCCGAAAGTATTAAAAAAGAGGCAAAAAAGGGCGCCGTGGTATTTGTCCGCGATGAGGGGCACTGGAGTCCCCTGGGGCACGCCATCGGTGGGGAGGCATTGGCGGCAGCTCTCGAGAGGTATTTATCACCCCCAGGGCAAGTCAGAAAAAGGAACTGAGCGATGCGTGACGTGGCGGAGAAGATGATCAAAACCCATCGGATGGAGGGACCGGATGGGGTGCTCGTTGCTATTAACAGTGAGATATCGTATCTCGAAGGCCTTTTCCTTGAAGAGGTCATTCTGGATATAAAGCCGAAGGTGACGTTGGAGATCGGGGTCGCCTTCGGTGTTTCTTCCCTTTTTATATGCGGTGCCATGGCCCGGACCGGTGGGGAAAAGCACATCGCCATCGACATCGGGCCGATTAAAAAAGAAAACAGTGACGAGTTGGACCGTTTCGGGCTTGCCCTCTACAACCTCGCTAGGTGTGGTTATGGACAATTGGTGGAACCGCGGGTATCGCCTTCGGAAATATCCCTCCCGGATCTTTTGCGCCACGGGCAAAGAATCCAGTTCGCCTTTATCGATGGCTGGCATTCTTTCGATCACACCCTTGTGGACTTCTTTTATGTAAACAAAATGCTCGACGTGGGGGGAGTGGTGGCCTTTCATGACACCGTGCACCCTAACGTCGCCAAGGTTGTTCGCCATGTCCAGACCTATCCGTCCTACCGACTCTATGGTCATGCTCGGAAACCGCAACCTCTTTTTTCAACCTCCCGCAAAGGGATAGAAAGATTCATTGCCTATCTGCTCTTCCTGATGCGGAGGCTGAAACCATCCCGACCGAACTGCGTTGCCCTCCAAAAAGTAGCCGAGGACCATAGGGAGTGGACCTGGTTCAAGGATTTCTGATCAATTCCGGACAAACGGACATCTAAGCAGGTAATAATCATGATCGTTAAAGACACCGGTAAAGGTCCTGCCATTGATGTTTTACCACTTCCGTTGCGTAAACCCGTTCGATGAGGATTCTCGCCTCTCTTCCCAAGTCTTGCGCTCGTTGGGGGTTATGGAGCAGGCCGATGACAGCCTCCGCGAACGCGACGGGCTCATCGGCGATGGCGATGTTCCGTTCCCTTTCCCATTCGATACCCTCGGCACCCACGGAAGTGGAAACCACCGCTTTGGCCATGGCAAAGGCCTCCAGGATCTTGAATCGCATCCCCCCACCTGTCAGGAGGGGAACGACGATTACGGCCGCCTCCTTTAGATAAGGGATGATGCTGGGCACGGCACCGGTGATGATGACATTATCGTTCGCCAAGGCAAGCAGATCTTTAGGTGGGTTCATCCCCACTATGAATAGACGAGTTTGGGGACAGGCGTCCCGGATGAGGGGGAAAATCTTTTCGATGAAATAAACGGCCCCTTCTCGGTTCGGTTCATAGCTCATCGTCCCCGTAAAAAGGAGATGGTAAGGTTTTGCGACACCGGGATCGGGACGGTAGAGGTTCAAATCTACCTCTAAGGGGATGCGAAAGACGGTCGTATGCGGACTCAGGATCCGGACGATCTTCTCTTCCGGGGGGGTGAGGACGACGATCGTCTCCATGGAGCTTAAGGCCTTTCGCTCATGGCTTTTGATGTGGAGATACTCGACAAAAGCCAAGATTTTTTTTAAGACTGTCCGCCGGGAACGATAGAGATTCCGGTACTGGAGGGTCATGAGATTGTGGAAAAAGAAGATCTTCCGTTGGGAAGGTGGGCAGTAGTCGGCGGCGCCATGGATGATCACGTCGTCGATGTGGATGAGGTCGTAGGTATTCCTATCCATGAGGGAGGCTGCCTTTCCGCCCAGGGCGGCGGCCAGGTTTGCCATCTGTCCGAACAGTTTCAGCCTGCCGGAAAGGACACGATAGAGGCGAAGAACCGACGAACGTTCTTCTGAAACCTGAGGCGGTGGGAGGACGATATGTTTTGCGATGCTTTTGAGGCCCTCAGACCGGTTCCCCGTATCTCGGGGTGAGGGAAAGGTTATAACCTCGACCTCGGCAATCTCCGCGAGATGGGCCAGACGATAGGCCACACTTTGGGAGGCGGCTCCTAAAGGGTGCTCAAAAGGATTGTAAGGGGTTAAGAAAAGGACCTTCTTCATCACTCATTTTCTATCGCCTTCCTGTCATTAACGTCTTCAGCCAACGGCGAGGGAGCACCCGCTTTACAAAAAGTTTGCCCATCAGGGTCCAGCCTTTGCGGTCGCAGGGTCTTTCCCGGAGATATCGGGCAAGCCATGACCAAGAATTTCTGAAGTCGCTTGTGACGTAGAAGACATCCGCCAAATACAGGGCGTTGGTTAGACGGATTTGTTTTTCCAGCTCCGGGGTGTTGGGTAACAATGCATCCGATACACTCTTCAACTCGTCTTCTGTCCATTTATCCAAGGGATCTTCCCCATTCTCAATCCTCAGTCCGGCCAACATGCGGGCAAGACAACTTGCCCGCAGTTGCTCTAATCGTCTTTGCACGGTAATACCGTAAGGATCGATGCGGAAGGAGTGGAGGGCCTCCGGGAGATTGGCGGCATCGAAGTGCTCGTTAATTCGCAACCACAGGTCCAGATCCTCGGCAGGGCCGATGCGCTCCCGGTAAGGGCCGACCTTTTCTATGCAGGCCCGTCGGAACATTACGGAGGTATGGCAAAAGGGACAGTCGCTGCGTAAGTTATCCCGGATCGCCGCCGGAGTGGTGGGATAGCGATACATGCCGACCATGCGGCCTCGAATGTCGATACGGTAGGCGAAGGTACCGATCAAGCCAATTTCTGGGTTTTCATCGAGAAACGCTACTTCCCGGGCAAAACGTTCCGGCAGGGAGATGTCGTCCCCATCCATCCTGGCGATGAACTCCCCTCGGACGAGGGAGAGGCCACGGTTCAGGGAGAAGGTAAGTCCACGATTATCTTGGTCAAACAATCTTATACGTTCGTCTTGAAAAGAGGCGAGGATCTCACCGGTTTGATCCGTGGAGCCGTCGTTGATGATGATGAACTCGAAATCCTGAAAGGTCTGGGCGAGGATGCTTTGGACGGCCGCCGCGACATATTGTTCGTCGTTGTAGACGGACATGACGACGCTGACCATTGGTGAGTTGTGTGAACGATTGGCCATGTTCGGTTTATTCCTGCCTTAAAAGACCATGGTATATTTCGATCATCCGGTTGCTTATGGCATTAGATGTATAGTTTTGTTCGACAATCTTCCTTCCCCTCTCCCCCATGACATTTCGTTGGCCTGGGGTCATCTTGATCATCAACTCCATTTTCTCGCGCAGGTTTTTTTCGTCGTCGGCCTTGCAGATGAAGCCCGACACCCCATCCTCGACCGCTTCCCGCCAGCCGCCGGCATCACTGACGATGACGGGTAACCCAAGGGCCATGGCCTCGATGGCCACAGTGCCGAAGGGTTCATAGCGGGAAGGAAAGACGGCGAAATCACAATATGAGAGGTATTCATAAACCTTCTGGCGGGGGAGCGGTCCCGTTATGTGGATGTTTTTTTTGAAGAGATCAGCGTGGATCGTCTTTTCCAACAAGGATGAAGGACCGATGTCCACCCTGCCTATGCAGTGGTATTCCACACCGGGGTAGCAGGGAAAGAGGTTTTGGGCGGCCTTTATGAACAGGTCGATGCCTTTACGGAATTCCAATCGCCCCACAAAAACCGCCTTTAACTTTTCTCCCCTATCCTGATGTTGCGCCGTGCTCTGGCTCAAGGCTAAAGGGGAGACACAGTTGGGGACGGGGACGATTTTTTCTTGCGGGATTTGAAAATCCTTCATTTCATCTTGTCCGAGCAGCGCCGAACAGGGAACAAGTAATGAGGAATGTTTGGCGTACCAGCGCTCCAGGCGATGCTGAGACTCCAGATAGGGTGTCCAGGAAATGTTGTTCCGGGTGAGGACGGCTTTACCGTGGCCGCCGCCGCGGAACACGAAAGGGATATCCCCCTTACAGAGGGCGATAAAAAGACCCGTCGCCTGCCAGTCGAAGCCCTCGATGATGTCGGGTAACCATTGTTTTTTCAGAGCGAGCCAATGGAGGAAGACGGCGAGGGGGGCGATAAGGGGGCCGGGATCGGGGAGGATGGTCCTCAAGAGGTTTTTAAGGAAAGGTGCCCTTGTCAGTCGGGCAAGCCAGCGGGCTTTTCTTTTCGAGATGAAATGGATCTCCGTCTGCTCTTCCTGAACGACATGGACCGTCGGAAATTCCCCCGGCAGCTCCGTGCTGCAGAGGACCTTGACGTCATGACCCTGATCTGCCATGACGGCGGCGATATCCTGGACGTAACTGGCGATACCGCCGCTCGGTTCCAGGTATGGGTATTCGGGTGTGACGAAAAGTATTTTCAATTGTCTGTCGAGTTTATGATTAATTCGCGGGATCCGATACAGGGACTTTGAAGATTTTTACGGTATGGGGGTCGTCTTTTTCCAGAGGACCTTGTTGAAATAGACCCCGTAACGGGGATCGGAAAAGGAAGGGGAGGATCCGACCTCCAACTTGAGTTGTTTCTCAGATATACGCTCCTCTTCTTTTTTCATTCCGCACACGCCGATCCAAAGGCGATATTCACCCGCCAAGAGGGCAAAGGATTCGATTACCGCCTCCACAATGCCCGGTCCTTCCGGTAGCTCTTGGAGATCGCTGTAGACCGTATAGAGGGGATAACCGTCGGGGGTTGTCACCCGCAGGAAGAAATATCCTCGAAACCCTCCTTTTTTGCTCCGATAGGTGGCGAATACGACCACCGTCCCGTCGGGGGTGGTTGCCTTCAAAGGATTGCCGTTGATGTCCCTCGCTTCGGCATAGCCTATCGTCACCGGTTTGTAACCTTCTTCGTCCCCCTTTTCCTCCGCGGTAAGCGACTGGGCGTTTAGATACTCCTGCACCGTGTTGAAAGGATCACCCATCTTGATCATCCGGCCCTGGTCGAGGAACATAGCACGATCACAGATCGTCTGGATGAGCCACATATTGTGAGAGACGAGAAAGATGGTCGTTCCCCCTCTGATGCTCTCGCTCATCTTGTTGGTGCATTTGTTGTAGAAATGGGCGTCACCAACGGCCAGAACCTCATCCACCAAGAGGATATCCGGGTCCAGGTGGGCCGCCACGGCGAAGGCCAGGCGGACGTACATGCCGCTGGAGTAACGCTTGACGGGGGTGTCGAGGTACTTCTCCACCTCGGCGAAGGCCACGATCTCGTCGAATTTCTTCTTGATTTCCGCCCGGTTCATCCCCAGGATCGTGCCGTTGAGGAAGATGTTTTCCCGCCCGGTGAGCTCCGAGTGAAAACCCGTGCCCACTTCGAGGAGGCTGGCCACCCGGCCTTTGATCGTAACCCGGCCTTCTGTGGGCTCCGTAATGCGGCTCAGGATCTTCAGCAGGGTGCTCTTCCCCGCCCCGTTGCGACCGATAATGCCCACGGCCTCGCCCCTCTTTATCTCGAAGTGGATGTCCCGGAGGGCCCAGATCTCCTCCCGCGTGTCCCCGGCGATCAGGGGCCGGCCCCGGAGCAGGTCCAGGGTCTTCTTTCCCAACTCCCGGGCGCTGCGGATCATAGCCTCCCGAAAGGTGAGGCCCCCTTTGGTCGTCTGGTGACCAATAGTGTAGCGCTTTCCGAGGCCCTCGGCAATGATGACGATATCGGACATGGTTTGTCAGATCAAGTCGGCGAAGGTCTGCTCCGTTTTGCGGAAGGTCCTGAGGCCTAACCACATAAAGAAGAGGATGATCAACAGGCTCAGGACAAACCCCGGCAGGTAGAGGGGGCTGTTCCCCCCCAGGAGACACCAGCGGAAGCCGTCGATGACCCCCACCATGGGGTTGAGACTGTACAACAGTCTCCATTTTTCGGGGATGACGGCACTGCTGAAGCCCACGGGGGAAACATAGAGCCCCAATTGGATGATAAAGGGGATCACATAACGGAAGTCCCGATATTTCACATTCAGGGCCGTGATCCAGAGGCCGGGGCCGAAACTGGCCAAGAGGGCCATGAGGACGAAAAAGGGTAACAGCAGGACCTGCCAGCCCGGCCAAAATTGGTAATAGATCATCATGAGCAAAAGGAGGGCGAAACTGATGAAAAAATCCACCAGGGCCGTCACCATGGCGGCGGCGGGGATGATGAGACGGGGAAAGTAGATCTTGCCGATGAGCTGGGCGTTGGCGATGACGCTGTTGGCCGCCTCGGACAGGCTGTTGGCGATGAGGGACCAGGGGAGCATGGCGGCGAAGACCAAGAGGGCGTAGGGGGCGGCGCCGTCGCTCGGGAGTTTGGCGATACGTCCGAAAACGACGGTGAAGACCACCATGGTCAGAAAGGGGCGCAACACCGCCCAGAGGACACCGATAACGGTTTGTTTATACCGCACCGCCAGGTCCCGCCAGGCCAGTACGGTGAAGAGCTCCCGGTAGCGCCACAGATCGGTCCAGTAGTTCTTCTTAGTTCTCCCGGGTTCGATAACCAGGATATGCTCTTGGAGGGGGTGGGCGCTCATGATCATGATTGGTACAGCCGGCCTTTTTCATAAGGCGGTGTCATCGGCAATCCTCAGAAGGAAAAAGAATTATTTCTGCGGTTCTTATCCATTCAGATAATGCTCCGCTCTTTCGGTTCCAAAAATCTTCCCGGCATTGGAGGTACCTACAAAACAAGATGTAACATTATATACAAAAAACGCAATATTAATGCCACATATGGCCGATGGTTGCAATAAGATTATCCGTGATCAACAAGAGGTCTTGCCGTGGAAGTGACTTGGGACTGCTTTTCGATTGTGGGGATCATAATGATCATGGCGGTGAGAAACCAGAAGGGTTCCATGATCCGAACAATGATGAAGGTGTTGGCACCGATGCCATGGGCCAACATGGCGAAGAAACCGGCCAGGTAACCCAGAGACAATCCCCGGAAAAAGTCTTTCTTGGTCTGGCGGAAGGTCAAGATGGCATTCCGATAAATGGTGTAGAGGAGCATTAGGAAGAAAACAAAACCGATCAGTCCCGTTTCTGCCAGTACTCGGGGATATTGGGCGTCTACAAATGGATATCCCGTTACCCCATAGCCCAAAAGAGGTTGTTTGAAGAAATCTCTGGTCAGGATGACCTTCCATGACAAGAGACGGGCGGAGGTGGAGGTGTCGATCCGGGTGTTGCCCACCTGGATCTGTCCTTGTTCTTTGCCCTGCATAAAGGTGTATAAAGCCCTTTCCCGGACGGCAGACGGCATGATCATGGGTCCTACAAAGATTATAAGGAGCAGGACCGTTAGGATGGTCTTCTTTTTTTCGCTGAAATAGAGGAGGGCCAGAGCCATCGGTACCAGTGACAACCAGGAACTGCGAGAAAGGGTGGCGGCTAACGATATGGTAATGAAAAGGACCAATATGGAAAGATAGATCTTGGTTTTCCTCTCTTTTATCGTCAAGAGTAGGCCAAAAATGATGGAGAGCATGAGGACCAGGTAGCCACCCAGGGTGTTGGGTTCTCCTTCCCGACCTTCAAAGGGTGCCGAGACCCTTCTGCCGCTGGGGATCTGGCTGAAGGCGAAAAGACAGACCAGGAAACACACGATGAGCATGAAATAGGTGAATCTGCGGATCTGCGCTTCTTCCTTCAAATAATTTACCGCCATGAAATAGATGACGTAATACTCGAAATATTTGACTACAAAAAAAACCCCGGCGGTTCCCTTGACTCGACCCATCATGTAACCGATCAAAGTGGCGACTACGCAGGCCAGGAAATAGTAGGCGATGGGCTTGTTTAGAGGGGTCCGGAGAAACAGGCCGAGTTCCTTCTGGACGGCAGTCTTGAGAAACCAGCTCAAACCGATGATCACCAGGAGAAAATCATCAACACGTAGCGTCACCCCCCGACCACGGACGCCTTCTCCGGCCGCCCCTTCTATCCCGAACTGAGGACCCAAGAGCATGGCGGCGATGAGGATGTACAAGGCGAATTCTGTGTTGATGAAGGTGAGGGCACCGATGATCAGGGAAATGATGATCGTTACGGCCAGAAAAGTCGGGGCGTTGGCCATGATCAGGGCGGCGGCCAGAGTCAGTCCGCCAATCCAGAGCATCAGCAGCACGTTTTTGTTTCCGGAAGCGATCATTTTGCTTTGGGGGTGGCGAAATCCGGCTTTACGGGCTGTTTTGTGCGCGTATCCTGAAGCTCCCAATACTGGCGTTCGATATCTCGGGGGAGGTACTCATCGACGATGGTGAACTTTTGGATGATGTCGGGGGCGAAATGGGCCAAACCGATGATGAGGGCGGCAAAGACGGTAATCACGATCATCCAGATAAGCGTCCGGCGCCTCCGGGCGCGGCGTTGAGCAACCCGGCGTTTATGTTCCTTCTCCCTGCTTTTATCTCGGGTGTCGCCTTCCATTTTTTCACCATAAATCGCCGCTGTTGCACTTTGACCACTATTCGCCCTTACGTTACAAAAAGGGCGTGAGCCCGTCAAAGAAAGATGAGGTTGCCATTGTCAGAAAGCGCAGATAAATGTTTGAATATCTTTAGCTCGTTGAAACTGAACGGCAAGGAGGTTCGCAGTTGACATGCTGATGACTCGTTGGCGGCGGATGCTGCGGCAACGTCGATAGCATCCCTTTGAAGCTGAAGGATGGATTTCAGGCTTGAGTGGCCCTTCACACCAGGGAAAAATGCTTTCAGAAAGCCTCCTTGATAAAGGATGCCCAGGATCAGAAAGCAGATTGCCAGCACCACGACAATAATCTTTATAATCGGCATGTATTTGTCGAGAGTAACCTTCAGCTTCCCTGCCGTAGTGGTTTTTCCATTTTCAGCTTCTTGAGGTACCGGGACAGAAGACCGGGGTAGCGCCTTGGCAGCCGCCCCTCCGGCGGCTTTCGATTGGCTTGTGGGGTCGGTATCATTGTTCCCCCTGGCTTCCGTCTTCTTGCGATGACGATAGCGTTTTTTATAAAACAGTCCGTAGTTCATTATGCGGTTGAGAGTAAAATTTTTCAGGAACGTCTGGTACCAGGGCTGTTTTCCCTTTTTAACATCGCCATAGCGGTAGTGGTAATAGTAATAGTCATGATATGTGAAGTCGGTGCTGATCTCGGCACGGATTCCGTTCAGGACCACCCCGATGATGTTGGTCTTGATGGCATCCAACTGCATCTTAGCCCTCTTCAACGCCCCCCGAGCAACCTTGCCCACCTGATATACCAGGACGGTGGCATCGACCTGAGAACTCCACAGGGCCGCATCCGTAGCGGCCAACACGGGTGGGGCGTCCACCAGAACCATGTCGTACTCCGCCCGCACTTGGCGCATGAACTCGGTGATGCTCTTGGAGCCGATGATCTCCGCCGGATTGGGCGCATGGGTGCCGCTGGTGATGATGTTGAGGTTATCCATGCCGGGGGTAGCCATTATCTCTTCGACGGTCATCTGTCCCATCATAAAATCGGAGATGTTCTTGACCACGTTTCGCCATTCATAATTGCCCATGATCACATCAGTGAGTCCCGGGGTGTGCTCGATGCCGAACAAACCGGCGATCACCGGACGCCGCAGGTCTCCGTCGATGAGCAGTACCTTGTGGCCGGTCTGAGCCATGGTCAGGGCCAGATTCACGATCGTCGAGGTCTTGCCCTCGCCGGGGGAGGAACTGGTGAGGACGATGTTTTTAATGTTTTTTTCCATACAAACGAAGTTGATGCTCGTGCGGAAAGACTTATAGCTTTCCGCCAGCGTGGAGGAGGGGACAAAATGCGAAACCATGCGCAGGTAGCGGGGCAGCTTCGTTTCTTCTACCGTCAACTTGCCTTGATCGTCGCTCAAAAGCAGGCGTATTTCTTCCGGACTGACAAAGGGAATGACCCCCAGGACATGGACGCCGAGGAAATCTTCCACCTCTTCGATGGCGCCGATAGAGGTGTCGAAGGTTTCGATGAGAAAGGCGAACACCACCCCGAGAATCAATCCCATGAGGGTTCCAATGGCGGCGTTGTTGCCGATTTTCGGCGGATTGATCGGGCCGCCCGGTTCCAGGGCCGGCTTGACGATCTTGACTTCCTCGATTTTTTCCGCTTCGGCAATGAGTATTTCCTGATATTTCTTCTCCAGGAGGGTGTAGACTTCGCGGTTGATGGTCATTTCCCGCTCCAGTTTAGCCAATTCCAATCCCTTTTCCGGTAATTGTTTGAATTGTTCCTCCAAATCGGCGATCTGGCGCTTTAGGATTCGCTGGTTCTCAAGCAGGTTGTTTTTCTGGAGGCGCAACTGATTGCGCATCCCGGCGAGGGTGTCTCTAACCTGGCTGCGGATGGCCTGGATCTGAGGAAAATTATCCGTGTAGGTGAGCAACAGCGTGTCGCGATCCACCATATAACCCACGAGTTTATCGTTGAGGGCCTTGTAGGGAGGGGAGGCCTCCTCGAAATAGAAACTGTTCTTGGAGGTGAGGGGTTGAGCCTCCGCATTGTTCAGCGCCCGCTCGGCGATCAGGAGTTTCTGCAGGACGATCTGTTCCTGGTTGTACTGAGACTTGAGACGTTTCACCTCGTTTAGGGTATAGGTGGATTCGGCTTCCACGGAGGTCCATTTGTTTTCCTCCCGGAATTTTTTGATCGCTTCCTCCGATTTGGTCATCTTTTCTTTGGCGGCGGCGAACTGACTTTCGACGAATTTCTTGCCCTCGATAGTGCGCCGGTTCAGTTCCAGGGTATGCTGCTTTTGATATACCTCCGCCAGGGTATTGGCGAAGTTGACGGCAAATTTAGGATCGTTGGCGGTGATCTCGATATTGATAAGGTCGCTCCCGCCTTCCTGTTCCGCCTTTACCTTGTCTTTTAGCTCGAGAATGATGCCGATGTATTTCGGATTGTTCCGGACGTCTTCAGAAGGAAGGGTTTCCGGAATCATCCCCATCTTTTTGGCCGTGAGCTCCAAAATATAATAGCTTCTGATCATGATGGTTTGTGTTTCCAGATTGGCGCCTCCGGAACTCGGGGTGGAGAAGCCCAGCATGGATTGTGTCTTTTCAACCTTGACGGCGGTGGAGGTTCTATATACGGGTACGGGTTTGTTGAGGATGGCGGAGACCAGACTGAAGATCCCCATGATCACACATGTGAATATGATGATGAATTTCCGGCGTTTGATGATCCGCCAGTATTCACGGAGGTTGAGGTCGTATTTCAACATTTGCCGTCGGCTCCGGGAATTACCATTTCATGAAATTCTGATCTTTTGCATATTTGTCGCGATACGATGCTGGAATCAGAAGATAATTGAGCAACGGCGTGGTATTGGCGATGAATTCGTTGATATCCCCAATAAACATCCGAGGAACATAAACCACATCCCCGCTCTGGAGTTTTATGTTCTGGGAAAGGTCACCCCGTTTGAGGATATCGTTGTAGTTGGCGGAAAGGATGATGGGTTTGCCACCCCGCTCCCGGAATTCCCTGATGACCTTGATGTCCGATTTGACGGCCGTGGCGGTGATGCTGCCGGCCTGGGCCAAGGCGGCAAGAAGATCCGGGGCGTCCTGGAGCCGGTAGATGCCCACATTGGCAACCTGACCCATCACATAGATCCGGTCGGCGAAGTAAGGCAGGGCCGGGACGGTGATGATGTCGCCGTCTTCGAGAATCGGGTTCTGTCTTGTATCCCCATAGAACATGGCACTATAGAGGTTGACGGTGTACTTCTTGCCATTGCGGACCAGTTCCACGTTTTTCAGGTCCGCATTGGCGACGTTTTGCTGCCCGGCCGCGGCCACCCCCGGCAGGGCCGAGTAATCGCTACGTCCCGTAATGGCCCCGCCGGCCTTGGAGATCAGGTCGATCATTGTCGTCTTGCCGGTCAGGGGATAGCGTCCAGGGCCGGATGTGCCCGTGGGTAAAACATTAATCTGGCCGAAGAGGGTGGCGGTCTTGCTCTTGTACTCCTTGACGAGTACCTCGAGGCGTGGGTTGCGGAAATATTTCTTAAGGTCGGCACGGAGGAGTTCCTGTATCTCGTAAACCGTCTTGCCGGACACCGGGATATCGTCGCCGTACATGTAGGAGATCTTGCCGTCCGGACGGACCTCCACGTTGTAGGTGATTTGCTTGAATCCTTCGAAGGTCTGGGCGCCGGCGACGGCAATCGTCCAGAAATTCACGGTTAGGACGTCGCCGGGACCGACGATGTAATCCGCCACGCCTCGCTTTTCCGTGAAGACGCTGTTGCTTTTTACACTGGAGAGCTTGGCCAGTTCCGCTAATCGTTCCTCTTGTTCCTTCTGGAGGCGTGCCTCGTCCTGGGGGGTGATTCTCTTGGCCTCGTATTCTTTGATGGGGATACCGGTGTCTTCCAGAAAAGGAAAGCATGCGGTTAGGGTACATACACACAGGGCGATAAAGACCGCCGCCGATATCCGCCCGATTTTACCCGTCATTTCATCTCCGATAGGGTTCGTGGTTTCGTGGAGAATTCTTCAATAAAAACATAATAAAGTCAAGTCTAATATAGAAGTTAAATAAAGCATTGATTATTGGTGAAATTAGTTGTAATCAAAGTAAAACTGCGGTATTAAAAAAGATATTTTCTGAATTTTAAATAGATGTGAAAAAGCTTTTGAACAAACGACAAGATGACTTCCATAGACGGTTAATCTCATCGAATAATAAAGTACCATTTGAAATATAATATGTTAAGGATGTTACGAAATGCGTGCCTCCGATATCGTTAAGGGTAAAACGAAATCGATTTATGATCTCAACGGCGTCGGCGACAACAATAGGCCGGTACTTCAGGAAGAGAAAACGACAAGTGGATCCGAAGAGTCCTTACGCTTGAGCGACATCGACATTCTGAGCATGAAGGGTACTGCAGGAAGATCGTTGACGGCAGCTACAAAGCGACACGACGCTGATGCCTTTACTCAGGGGAATGTCAAGGACAAAAGCGTTCCAGAGGGGCAAGAAAAGATTTCTTCGGTAAACATCTTACCGCCACCCGGATCCGACCGTTTTGAGGATAAAGATCAAGATGCAGCGTGCCCTTCACCGCAAGGAGCGACTCTGAAAAGGATATATCTGGCGGCAAAAGAATATATGGTAATGGTGCGCCAGAGCGTTCAGGAGGGAAAGCGCTTTAACCTGGAACAGGCCCTTATTTATGTCAACAACATAATAAACAGCTCGGAGGACGTCGTTTCCCAGATCTATCAGTTGACCGTAGATTATGAACAGGAAGACGAATACTACATCTCTTCTCCGGTAAATGTCATGGTTTATGGATTGAAAGTGGCCCAGGGCTTGGGTTACGATAAAAAAGAACTTATAGAAATCGGCTTGGCAGCTCTGCTCCACGATGTGGGAATGTTCACCATTCCCGAAAAAATCCTCAACAAGGAGGGAAAACTTACCGAAGAGGAAATGGAAATGATCCGGAAGCATCCGGAAAAAGCGGTGGAAATCCTGATGGCATACCGGGATGCCTACCCGAAGATGATCCGGGCAATTTACGAACATCAGGAAAGGGTGAACGGTCAGGGTTATCCTCAGGGTCTCAAGGGGGATGAGATATGCGATTTCGCTCAGATTATCGGCATCTGTGACTCTTATGAGGCCATGACGCACCACCGCCCTCATAAAAAGCCCCTCCTGCAAACGGAATCCATCAAAGAGTTGATCGGATCACGGAGCAATCTCTTCGATTTGCGGATAATCAAGGCCTTTTTGGAGGAGATTTCCATTTATCCCGTGGGCTGTTATGTTCGTTTGAACAATCGCAACCTTGGCCGGGTGGTGGCTACAAACAAGGGCTATCCGATGAAACCGGTACTCAAGCTGATCAGCGACGAAAAGGGTAAGCCTATAGAACCTCCCCGGATCATCGATTTGCGAAATTATCCCATTCTCAACATCGAACGGGGAGTGTCTCCGGAGGAAATCAGCGCATAAAGGCACTCCCCGGATAATGTGCCAGCAGTCTGATCAGCTTCAGAATGAAGGCGGAAATTTCTGCTATCCTACTAAAATACAAAGATGGGCTATTTAAGCCCGATTCCTGTCTGACCCGCTGGGCCAGGATAAGTCGGGGAGGGAAGAGGGTCCGAAAAATCAGATGTCCTTTATTGAAGAATCCCCTGTTGGCGGCCAGATAAACAAGATAACTGCTTCCCCGTAACCGGAAACCATGCTGCTGCAGGCGTAGAAAAAGACGCTCCCCGAAGGATAGAGCCTGGGGATCGAATTTTTCCAATATGGCGTCAGGCAGTATTTTTCTACCCCCATATGTTTGCAGGATCTTCAAGCCGAGAAAGACAAAATTCTGCAGGCCCATTTTTTTTGCCTCCCGGGCAGTTAAATCCCAGTCGAGTCGGTCCTCAAGGCTCTTGACGGCATAGAAGAGATCGCAGATCAGGTTCAAGCGATCAAAAGAATGACCGACCCGCAATCCATGCTCGCATAAATAGATAACCAGATGCTCCGGACAGAGGAGTCGTACTTCCATCTCTGCCACGCTCCCCATACGTGATAGTTCCCATATCCTTTCCATATCGATTTTTTCTGTGAAGCCAACGGCGGGGGTGGAGGTATTGATGAGATGCCAGTGGAGATGAAGATATGAGAAGGCAATATTTGATTTATGATATTCGAGGCTGGCCAGATAACCGGGAGGGTTGCGTAACGCCTGGGGAACGGTGCTGTCTTTAGCAAGATAGCCGTCCCGGGCGAGGATCCGATCGACCCGAGGCAGATCTTCACTGTGGATGAGAATGTCGAGATCAGAGGTCGTGCGCATGGCGAAATGAGGATAAATATTCTCCGCCAGGGCAAGCCCCTTCAAGACTATAAAGGGGATGTCGTGACTGTAAAGAAGGTGGAATACTTTCCTGGCCGAGGCGGCACAGGCCAAATTTCTTGCGACCTGCAGGTGAAAGCGTTGCAGAAGGTCGTCGTAAACCTCCGCGGGTAAAAGGTCTTGGCAACCGGCTTTCTTGAGGACATGGAAAAATACCCCGGTGACGCCGTTTTCATCCAGGTAGGAGACAAATTCCTGAACGACGGGAATTTCCGGCAGCTCCGGTGCCGGATCTTGATTCATTAGGGAAAAGAGAACCCGCTCCACGTTTTTTTTCATTGTATCACTTATTTCCTGCCTCATCGGATTCCTCCTTACGTGAGCCTCATGTTAACAGGAGGGCGGGAAAAAGCAAATTAATCTTGACTAACAAATGACAAGGAAGGTAGGCAATAATCAGGTTGACAGAAAGAGATTGTTGCACCTGCCATGATGGGACGCTACGTTTTCCTCTTCAAAAGAGCGGGGTAGGGATGGGGCAGGTCTAAAAAAGATATGGAAAAGAGAACCGTTATGGGCAGGGAAGGAAGGATCGAGAAGGAATTGGATTTTCTGAAAGCCAATCCAGAGATGGTTTTCCGTAAGGAGGAAAGGGGGGCCTTCCTCTTTGACCCGCAAACCGGCAACCTGAAGTACATAAATGAAACCGGCGTCCGGCTCTTTGAATTCTGCGATGGGGAGAAAACATTTGCCGATATTGTGGACAAATTAAAGGCCGATTATCCCGATACGGATCCGGAAAAGATAACCGCCGATACGAAGACGTTTTTAGAGGAACTGAAAAAAATGCAATTTTTGCAGCTATGCAAAGATAATGAATCCCGATAAGTTGTTCCCCCTGAGCAGCCTCTATCTCTATCTTTCCGAGCGCTGTAATCTCCATTGCCGCCATTGCTGGGTTTCACCAAACGCGCCGGAGGATGGACCGGAGAACCTGGTGGCTTTCGACGTCCTGGCAAAGGCGGTCCTCCGGGCGAAGGAATTGGGACTAAGCTCGGTCAAACTGACCGGCGGCGAGCCGTTCATCCGAAGGGACATCAACGAGTTGTTGAGATTCTTGCGTCGGGAAGGTTTAGAGATCGACATCGAATCCAACGGCACGATGATCGATGGAGATATGGCGCGGATTCTCAGGGAATGCGGGGTTCGCCAGGTATCGATCAGCCTGGACGCCGCCCGGGCGGAGCTACATGAACGTCTCCGTGGCCTTGCCGGTTGTCATACCCGGGCTGTAAATGCCTTGCGACATCTCGGAGAGCAGGGGATTACCAGGCAGATCATCATGAGCCTGTATGCAGAGAACATTGGGGAAATCCAACCTCTGGCGGCTCTCTGCGACGAGCTCGAGGTGCCGTCTTTGAAAATCAATCCCATCATGCCCACGGGAAGGGGAAAAAAGGTTTTTCAGCGCCGGGAGAACGTGGCGATTGAGGAGCTGCTTCGTATCGATCGCTGGATCGAGACGCGGCTCAGCGGCAGGTACAAGACGGAGATCAATTTTTGCCTTCCCATCGGCTTGAAATCTCTGAAGGCCATCACCGGCGGTTCCCTGTATGAGTGTCATATTCTCAATATCCTGGGAATTCTCTCCGACGGGACGGTTTCGCTCTGCGGTATCGGGCAGACGGAAACGAAACTCAATATGGGAAACATCGCCACGGATGATATAAGGACGATCTGGCGCCACCATCCCCTCCTGGAGCGATTGAGAGAAGATATGCCTTCCGGTCTTGGAGGTGTCTGTGGTTTCTGCATCTTCAAGTTTCGCTGTCTCGGATCATGTCGGGCCTGCGCCTATACCGTCACGGGCGACCTGTGCAGTTCGTTTTTCATATGTGAAGAGGCGTATCGTCAAAACCTGTTTCCCCCCTCCCGCCTCTATCATCCTTCTCAGGGGCTTCCTTTTACATGAGAAAAACGACCGCGGCGATTGCCGGAGACCGCATCGATTTCGTATCTCATGGGGTGGCGGCGGAAAACATTTTTTTTCACGTTGATGCGCTCTGGAATGGATTTCTCGTCGCTCCGGGGAAGAGGCGGGCCGATGCCGAATGCCTCGTTTTTTTCGATCATAGAAAAACCTACCCCCAACGTTTCGGTGCAGAACCGACCGTTTTGGAAAGGATGTCTGCCCCCTGGCAGGCCGAGCTTGCGGAGCGGATGGGACGGATATTTCCCGGCCGCCTGGAGGAGGCCACGGCAATGATCGGTTTCTTGAACGGCTGCCTGATCTTTGACAGTAGAAGCCGGCGGGGGGCGATTTATGTCTTCTACACCCCCACCGCCGTCCATGCCCAGGCGACGCTGGCGAAGCTCGTTTTTATCTATGTCTGTCTGATAATGGCCGCTAAAAATCGGTTCCTGATCCATGGGGCGGGCATCAAAAAACGCCGCAGGAGGGAAGGATACCTGTTTGTCGGCAAGTCGGGGGCGGGGAAATCAACGATTGCCGCGCTATCTGTCGGCGATGTGATTTTGTCCGACGATGCGACGCTCGTTGAGGCAGGGGAAGACGGATTTATCCTCCATGCCACCCCGTTCACGCAAACCAATATGCATCGGTCGCGACCGCCGCGTTGGCACCTCCAAAAAGAAAGATTGCGCAGGATCATTTTTCTCCACCAGGCCTTGGAGACACGTATGGAACCCCGGGAAGGACATTACGCCTGCATGGAATTATTGACTCATCACGTGCAATGCTATGGACTGCTGGGGCCGGCGTTGAGGACGCGGGCCTTCGATTTTTGCCGTCGTCTCTGCGGCCTGGTTCCCGCCGTGGATCTTTATTTCCTAAAGGAGGGCGGATTTTGGGAGCTGGTGACGGCGGGCTGAACGGGTTACCCGTTACGGCCTCAATATTCTCCATCGGCCGCGGAGTCTATGGCCGGCGCACCGCCCTTGCGGCAACGGGCGCCGGCGGCGCTTCCCGCCCGGCACTCCCCGCCCGCGGCGGCGCTTCCCGACCGGCATTGCCCTATGGGCACATTTCCCGACTGACATTTGCCCCCTGAAGGCGCACTTCCGGGCATACATTCCAGTGAGGCGGTGCTGCCGCTTTGGCATTTGCCGCCGGTGGCCGCCCCGCCGGATGTACATTGCTGTGCCGGGGTGCCGCCGGTTGCACAGAAGGAAGCTACGCCGCTGCCAGGTGCACAAGCCACTGTTTGGGCGTAGGCCGGAGAAGAGAAAAGGTCGAGAATCTGCGGCGGTTCATAAGGAAGCTTGATTTTCTTCTTGTCCTCGGCCATATCCGCGCTCCTTTCCGTCGGTGGCTTGCAGATTTATAGATATTACAACAAGACGCCCCGGGTCTGCATGTTACATATCGTCAAGAGGACGTCCCGGCCGCATTGGGCGAAAGTGACATCGAATTTCCTGCTTACCTCCCGTACGATATCTACCAGTTTCCTTGATCCGTCGCATTGTGTCCATATATAACCGGCGGTAACGTTGAGCTTCAGGATGTCTGCCTGCCGGGATCGGGAATGAAGAATCATCTCCCTGCCATGGTTTTTGACCATAATATCCGGATTTCTGACCGGCGCCTCCTTCATGGTCAAATAGAGGAGCGGCTGCTGCCAGATAAACGGCAGGAGGCCCTTCTCCCTCGTTAAAAAAGAGACCCCGGAAACGGACAGGGTTGCCCCGGCTGCAATTTTGAAAAGGGTTCTTCTGCCGATGACCATGGTTACCCCCCCCCTTTTTTTATGACGATACGTGCTCCTTAGTTCCCGAGGTCTGTTTTTAACCCCGCTTCAAACCGCTGTAGGGATGGACGCATAGATTATTTATAGGAAGTATAAGCCCGAGTGTTGAATTTGGTCAAGACAAAAATCTCCACGTCGTGGGCATTATCGTAAATTGTTTCGGAGTCCTGATGCAGCGGGTTCCCGGAAGTTTTAACACAACCGGCCGGGATATGTGATAGGATGAGCGGTCCTGATGGCGTGGCCTTGAAATTTGCGAAACTTCGTATTGCGGGGCTTATAGGGAATCCTTGACTACCTTCATAACCAGCTTCTCGTCAATTTCCTTTACCTTCAGACTGAAACCGATGAGGAGTGACAAATCGCAGACGTTGTTTATTTTTCGGGGGATCCCCCCGGAGTATAGAAAGACGGCTTCATAGGCCTTTTCCGTAAACAAATCCCGATTACCGCCGGCCTTGCCCAGGCGGAAACGGATATACTTTGCCGTCTCTTCCTGTGAAAGGGGATTCAGGTGATATCTAATGGCGATTCTTTGGTCAAGTTGCTTGTAGTCACGGATCATGTCTCGCAATTCCGGCTGACCGATGAGCAGGAAGGTCATCAGAAAGCGGTCGTTCATCTGAAAATTGAGGAGCAACCTGATTTCTTCGAATGTTTCCCCGAAGATGAGTTGGGCTTCATCGATGATCAGCAGGGTGCTTCTCCCCTTGCTCATGTTTTCCAGCAGCCGGTTGTTGAGAATGACCAACAGTTCGGCCTTGGAGTTGGAGTTGGAATCCAGACCCAACTGGTAGTGGACCTCTTTGATGAAATCCAGGGCGTTGAGGGAGGGGTTGGTGATGAGACCGATGTCGAATTCAGTTTCCGGCAACTGCTGGATGAATACCCTGCTCAAGGTGGTTTTCCCGCTGCCGATCTCTCCCGTAAGCAACGCGGCGCCTTTCATCCGTTTTACGGCATAGAGGAGACGGACCAGGGCCTCTTCGTGTTCCGGGGAATAATACATGAACTCCGGATCGGGGACATTCTCGAAGGGAAAGTTCTGTAACTGCCAGTATTCTAAATACATCTCATCATCCCGGAAACAGACGTATAAATTTCAGCAAAACAAAGACGGTAATGATATGCGGATTGACGATAGGGATCCCTGATGTCCCCGTTCAAGCCGTCGTACTCCGGGGAAAATGTTTTCAGGAGCCGCATCTTCTCTTCGTATTGGGGGTACAATTCAAGAAGCCGTTGCTTATGACTGTTTTCCATCAACACTATCCAGTCCGCCTGGGAAAGCATAGGCTCATCATATGGCCTTGATACATGGAAATGCCCGTCGAAGCCGTGTTCGTTGAGGATACCGGCCGCGGTGGCGTCACCGGGGGCTCCATGCATGTCGACCATTCCTGCGGATTGTACGATGACGTCATGGCGTTTCGCCCTGCTCAGCATCCCTTTGAGAATCCTTTCCGCCATAAAGCTTCTGACGATATTGGCCGTACAGATGAACAGAACCGTCAAATATATGTGCCCCCTTTACAATAAAATAGCCTCGACAGGCAAGGGATTATCGAAGTTTTAACGGAGCGTGATCAAAAGAAGACGTTTCCCCTCCAACGTCAACCGGGCCATCTTTATTTCAAATAGCTGAGGTTCCGCGTCTTTCTGCGGATTGTTGATCTTGACGAAGGTTTGCCTCGTAATGCCGATCCAGGCGTCACGCAGCACTTCACCAAAGGTCTTTCGATCTTCGGAGGGCAGTAAATCGATCATATTGGCGTCAATCAGTTGACTACGGGATATTTTCAACTGTTCGAGGACCCGTTCCGTAATACCGTGGATACGACCTTCCCGATCAACAAGAAAAGCAAGTTCCTCCTTGAATAGATGTTTCCTTAATTTGTCGAGGTTGTTTTTCATATTGGCATATGCCTGTCCCAGTTGAGCATTCGCCTCTTCAAGCTGTCTGTTGAGGGTAGACAATTCATCCTCAACCCGTTTCCGTTCCGTGGTGTCCCTACCTACTGCCTGATATTCGGACAGTTTTCCTTCTGCATTGTATATGGCGCGACATGTCCAATGCTGCCAGAATTCTCTTCCGTCAGGGAACACCACCGGCATATCGTATGCGGTAGTGGGGCTGTCGATTGTCAGGGTTTCCAGAAGCTGACGGATGCGGCGGCGGTCCTCTTCGGGGACAAACGAAAGAAAATGTCTACCGATCATCACTTTACGGTTATGACGAAAAAAACGGTAATAGGCTTCATTCACGAAGGTTAGAATCCCTTCCTGATCGAAGCGGCAGATGAATTCTGTCTGATCCTCAATGACAGCGCGATATTTTTCCGCTTCGCCGCGAATCCGGAGCTCGGAATCTTCCAGTTTCCCAAGCATATTGTTGATTTCCCGGCTGAGAGTCGTCAGTTCGTCATTTCCCTCAAGAAGAATGCGTCTGCTGAGGTCGCCATCCGCTTCGATGGATTTGACTTCGTCGCTGATGCGGAGAAGCCTGCGCAGCACCAATCGCTCCAGCATCACCGCCATGATCAGCGTAAAAACACAGGCGGTGAAAAGTTCAAAAACAAGGATGTAGATGATGGTCTGTATCCCTTGGCGGAAGATGGGCCTTTTTTCCTTTGTCTTTAGAATCAGGTTGTGTTTGCCCGTTATATCTTTTATCAACCCATAACCCGCAATGGTCGTGCCGTCGATGGGTGTTACCATTGTTGTGTCGGCGCTCGAAAGATCGTTCCAGGCGGCGGCAATGTCAGGAGGGGCATTGGGCTGATCTCTATGGAAAAGAGAAAGGTGCAGATTCAATGGTTCACCGAGTTTCCGTATTTCTTTGTCGTCCAGGAATCGGCCGGCGAGAAAAACACCGCGGGGCTCGCCGCTTCCCTCGCTGTTGAGGATGGGTTTGACGGAAAGAAGGGCGAATCCCTCGGGAAGCTTGGCAATGCCCCTAAGGGGCCTGACCATTTCTTTTTCCGTGAAAAACAGACCCGGAACGAACAGCTTGTGTCCTTGAAAACTTCTGTAAATGGGAACCTTTTCCCCCTTATTGAGATCGAATCCTTGCTTGTATAAAATATTGCCGTTTCGATCGGTGATCACGATAAAATTGACCTTGAGATTGCTGAATGTGGACGAAACGAGGTTGGATTTTATGAAGGCTCTGTCTCTCTTTATTACAAACTCATACATGTCGTTCCAATAGGCGTAATCTTGAGCGGTGGCATCGAGTGCGGAAAGTTCCTGGTTGAGAATGGTTATGGCGCCTTCCAGATTGAAACGGGCTTCTCTGACTTCTATGTCGAGAAAGCCCTTCAAAAGGACATGATAGGAGAAAACGGTCAAAACCGAGGCCAAAACGAAAAAGGTTAAGGCCACGATCAAAAAAATCTTTTTACGCAGGGTCATTTTAAAAGTATGGGGGCTTCGTTATTAATGATTGAACGGTTATTCCAAATAACATGGAAAATCAAGCAAAATCAAATGACCCGGCGCTGCAAACCGAATTCGTGCAGCACTGTAGCGGCGATTTCCTCGATAGATACGCTGGTGATGTTTATATGCGGAATATGTTCGGCCAAAAAGAGGGATTCGGCGGCGGCGACCTCCAATTGGCATTGTTCAAGGGAAGAATAGCGGCTTACCGGTCGTCGTTCCGAACGGATGCGGTGCAGGCGTTCGGGATTGATGGTCAAGCCGTATAATTTTTTTCGGAAGTGCACCAGCGCGTGGGGAAGCTCGTCGTATTTTCCGAAGAGGTCCTCCTCCGTGAGGGGATAATTGGCCGCATAGATGCCGAACTGCATGGCCAGATAGAGACATGTGGGGGTCTTGCCGGTCCGGGATACGCCGACGATGATGATATCCGCCCGGTCGTAGTTTTTCGTCGAGATGCCGTCGTCGTTGCCCAGGGCGTAGTTGACGGCGTCGATGCGGACGTCGTAGATACTGTTGCTGAGAAACTTGTGATAACGGCCGACGGTATGGGAAGATTCCGTGCCCAATACCCTCTCCAACTTGATGATGAAGGTGTCGAAGAGATCGAAGAAGTGGCAGTTGCTTTTTGTAATGATGTTGCGGATATCCCCGTCGATCAGGGTACTGAAGACCAGGGGCGGCAGCCCCGATTCCCTGGCGGCCAGATTTATCTGGTTGACGGCCCTTTCCGCTTTGGCCTGCGTGTCGATGAAGGGGAGGGTGAACTGGTCGAAAAGGATGTGGTCGAACTGAGTGAGCAGGCTTTGACCAAGGGCCTCCGCGGTGATCGCGGTGCTGTCGGAGATGAAAAAAACCGTCCTTCTTGCCGTCAGCATGGATAAATGTCCCTCATATATACGGGAAGATATTCTTGATTACGAAGTCGAAATTCTTTTTGACATCTTCCGCTCCGGATATGACGTCCATATGGCCGGGCAGAAGCCATTCCGCCTCCAGGCCGCTTAGTTTCACGATGCTTCGCTTGAGCAGTGCGGCGCTGCCTCCGGGAAAATCCGTTCGGCCCACGTTTTGATTGAAGATCACATCCCCGGAGAAAAGGGCCCTTCTCATCGGCCAGTAAAGAGCCACGGAACCGGGGGAGTGTCCGGGAACATGAAAGATATGAAATTCTTCTTCCTCCACATACAAAGGTCCCTCATCGAGAAGAAGATCGATGTCCACCCGGGGTTTGGGGAGACCGAAGAGATCGTACAAATCGCTGCCGGTACCGGCCAGAAATGTTATCTCCTCTTCGTGGAGGCCGATGGACGTACCTTTGCCGTTGAAATAGGCCGCTCCTTCAAAATGGTCGGGATGAGAGTGGGTATTGAAAATATGCCGGATGTCGGCGCCGTCGATGCCGTCGGCGGCCAGGCGGCGCAGCAGTTCCGGGACGTGAGACTTCAACCCGGGGTCGATGAGGATTCCCGCCGGGGCGCCGATAAAGTAACTGTTGCAGTTGTTTTCAAAGTAATCGGTCCATTCGTAACAATAAAGCCCGTCGGTGATTTTCATGGGGTCTCCTTGAAAGTTTTGCGCCCGGGGGTGAAAGTTGCCACACCCCCAGGCGGTTCGGTTAAATCGTACCGTAGAGGCGGAAATCGACGGCCACGGCACCCTTTTCGTAGACCAGCACGGGATTGAGATCGATCTGTTCGATCCCGGGGTTTTTCCTTACCAGGCGGGAAAGGGATTTCATGATCGCCACCAGCGCCTTTTCATCCCGGGCCTTCTGGCCACGGACCCCCGCCAGCAGGGGGTAACCCTTGATGCTACGGATCATCTTCAAAAATTCCCTATCATCGGCGGGCAACAGGCAAAATTGAACATCTCGGTATATCTCCGTAAAAATGCCTCCCAGACCGAACATCAGGGCGTGGCCGTATTGCGGATCGCGAATCACCCCGATGATGACCTCCAGGCCGCCGGGTTCGGCCATGGGCGAAACGGTGACGCCCTCAATGCGGGCCGCCGGGACGACTTTTTGCGTGCCGGCGATGATCTCTTCATAGGCTTGTCGCACCTCTCCGGCACCGTGGAGATTCAGTTTTACCCCGCCGACATCCGTCTTGTGGGCGATATCCGGCGATGATATCTTCATGGCCACCGGACAGGACAGTTCCCTGGCTAAGGCTACGGCCTCCCTTGCCGAGGCGGCGAAATAGGTGGCCACGGTGGGGATACGGAAGCGATTAATCAGGGATATGGATTCCTGGGGGGTGAGCAGCCTTGGGGGCATGGATGTCGAGGCCGGGGTTTTGGTCTTTTTTCCCGCCGGGGGGGGATCGAAACGCACCAGTTGGTAAAGGGCCCTGATCGCCCGCTCGGGGGTGGGATAAACGGGGATGCCTCGAGCGTGCATCCGCTTCGCTTCCTCTCTTTCCACCTCGGCGCCGCCGCAAAAGACTATCAACTCGCCTTCGCCGGTGACGATGTCGGCAGCCCCGTGAATGGGATCGCCGAAGATGACCACGCTGGTGTCGAAATCACGCTTTGCCTCCGCAATCACCTTCGAATAGAGACTCGGATCGGTTATGGCGTCCCCGGTGAGGTCAATGGGGTTGGAGACGCCGCAATGGGCCGGCAGGAAGGTGCGGAGCCTCGCTTTCAACTCCTTGCTGGGAGCCGGATTTGTGAAGCCCAGTTTCTCGGCTTCGTCGATGGCCAGAATGGCGGCGCCGCCGGAACTGGAAATATTCAACAACCTTCTCCCTTTGGGTTTCTTCATGTAAGCAAGGGCCTTGGAGTAATCGTACAGCTCCTCGAGATTGTCGGCCCGGTGTACCCGGTATTTGCTGAATATCGCATTGTAAATCTCGTCGCTGCCGGCCAGGGATTTAGTGTGGCTTTCCGCGGCGATGCGTCCCCGGGCGGTGCGTCCCGCCTTGAGAATGACGATGGGTTTCTTCGCCGTCGCCAACGATTCTAAAAAATATTGAGGTCGTTTGACCCCTTCCATATAGATGGCGATAACCTTGGTATGGGGATCTTTATCGAAATAACGGATGCAGTCCGCTTCGTCCACATCGGCGCGGTTTCCTAGACTGACAAAGACGCTGACCCCCAAATTCTCTTCGCTTGCCCAATCCATCAGGGCGGCGCCGACCGTGCCGCTTTGAGAGATGAAGGCCATGCCGCCCCTGTTGGTCAGGAGAGGCCAGGAGGCGCAGAGGTTGTGATGGGGATAATTGATCCCCTGACAGTTGGGCCCGACCACCCGGATGCCGTGACTGCGAGCCACCTTCGCGAGTTCTTGCTGGAGTAAGTCTCCCTCCTCTCCCGCCTCGGCAAAACCGCCGGTGATAACCACCGCCGCCCGGACGCCGCTCTTCCCGCAGCGGTCGATGGTCCCGGTGACCATTTTGGCGGGGATGACAATGACGGCCAGGTCGGCAGGAGTGGGGGTGGCGCCGATATCCGGATATGCCTTGAGTCCCAGCAACTCGTCGGCCTTGGGATTGATGGGATAGATCGGTCCTTCGAAACCGGCGTGAATCAGATTGTACAGGATATCGTAGCCGAGTTTGCCGGGGGTGGCAGAGGCGCCGATCAGGGCGACGCTGCCCGGTTTGAACAGTGCATCCAGGTTGTTTTTGACCTTCATGATTTCCCTCCTCTTTGGAATTGAAGATAAAACGCCTTGCCTTCCCGATATATGCCGGTTGACGAGGCGGAACTGGCCGCCTGCCGTGTCGTGTCGCTGGTTGACATTGAAAATTCAACTCAGTATATTCAAAATCATACATTCTGGAAAGGAAAAAGAAGATGCAAAACTTTATTTTCGAAAACCCTACCAAAATCATCTTCGGCCGGGGACAAATAAGCCGCATCGGTACGGAGGCGGCAAGATTCGGGAAGAAGTTCCTGCTGGTTTACGGTCAGGGCAGCGTCAAGAGAAACGGCGTCTATGACCAGGTCATGGCCTCGCTTGGGGAGGCGAAGATCGAAGTGGTGGAATTTCCCGGCGTCCGCTCCAATCCCATCCTTTCCCACGCCCGTCAGGGGATAGAGCTGGCAAGAAAAGAAGGCGTCGAAGGTGTCATCGCCGTAGGAGGCGGAAGCGTGATCGACACGGCCAAGACCATTGCGGCAGGGACGAAGGCCGCGCACGATGTCTGGGACTTTTTTATTTACAAGGAAACGATCAAGGCGGCGCTGCCGGTGCTGACGGTGGTCACGGTAGCCGCCAGCGCCTCGGAGATGAATGCCGCCGCCGTAATTACGAAGGAAGACGGCAGGCAGAAATACAGCATCCGTTCCCTCCATGTACAGCCCCGGGTGTCGATCCTCGACCCGACCGTTCTGTTCAGTCTCGACCGGCGATACAGCGCCTACAGCGCCGTAGATGCCGTCACCCACATGCTGGAGGGATATTTCAACAACACGGAAACGAGACAGAGCCCCCTACAAGACAGAATGGTGGCCGGACTCATGAAGACCATCATGGAGGCGACGGAAAGGATTTTGGAGCAGCCTGAGGATTATGACGCCCGGGCCGAGATGATGTGGGCGGCGACCTTGGCCTTCAACGGGCTGACGACGGCGGGCATGGGACAGATCGCCCTGCCGGTCCACATGATCGAGCATTCCCTGAGCGCCCTTTACGACATCGCCCATGGCGCCGGTTTGTCCATCGTCCTCCCGGGTTGGATGATGCGGTTTCGTCAGGAAAAAGCCGGGCGTTTCGCCCGTATGGCTCGGGAGATATTTGCGGTGAACGTGTCGGGAGAGGATGAGGCGGCGCAGGAAGGGATAGAACAGCTCCGGCAGTGGTTTGCCCGGGTAGGCAGCCCGGTCAAGCTGGCGGAGGCGGGAATTCCCGCCGGGGACATTCCGGAAATTGCCGAGAATGCCGTAGCCCTGGCCCAGGTCTGGGGTCTGAAGGCCTATTCCCGGGAGGTGATCGTCGAAATCCTGGAGATGTGTCGTTGATCAGGTAGGTTCACACATTCCGGTCCACACAGTATACATTCCTCTGGGCGGTGGGTGTCATGAGGATGTTCTGGATGTTCACATGGGCGGGGGCGTTGACGATGAAGAAAACGGCCTCGGCTACATCTTCCGCGGTGAGAGGGACATAGCCCTCATAAACCTTGGCGGCGGCGTCGCGATCACCGTGGAAGCGCACCTCGGAGAACTCCGTCCACACCGCGCCCGGGGAGATCATGGACACCTTGATCCCGGTGCGGGAAAGATCGATGTTCATCCCTTCCGAGAGGGCCCGCACGGCGAATTTGGTGGCGTTGTAAACATTTCCCTTCGGATACACCTGATATCCGGCCAGACTGCCGACGTTGACGATGTGCCCCGGGCCCGCGGCGATCATCAGGGGAAGAAGAAAGCGGGTGACGTTCAGTAAGCCTTTGATATTCGTATCTATCATCCGGTCCCAGTCCTCGCAGTCCCCCTCTTGAATCGGGGAAAGTCCGGAAGCCAAGCCTGCATTGTTGATCAAGATCTGGGGGATCAATCCCTCATCCTTCAGGAGGGAAACGAAGGCGGCCACCTTTTGCCGTTCCCGGACGTCAAGCTGATGGCATTCAATCCGAACGGCATGCTTTCCCCTTAACAGCTCCCGAATCTCCAGGAGTCGTTCGAGACGACGGGCAACGAGGACGAGATCGGCGCCACCGGCGGCGAATCTCTCGGCACACGCCCGGCCGATGCCGGAACTGGCCCCGGTGATGAGAATTCGTTTTCCCTGCAGACGATTTTCCATAGGTATCCTCCCGTCGGTTGCCGGTGAACGATCAATAGACAAAATCGATATCCGCGTCGGCCAGACGGGGCAAGGCGGCGTCTTTCGGTGAGAGCAGGGGGTCGGCTACCTGCCAGTCGATGGCCAGCTCGGGATCGTCGAAAATTATTCCCCTATCGAGAGCGGCTGCATACTCCCTGGTGACCTTGTAACTCACCACCGCGTCGGTGCTGAGCACGGAAAAGCCATGGGCAAATCCGGGAGGTATATAGAGCATCAGGCCGTTCTGGGCCGAAAGAATCTTGCCGACCCACTTGCCGTAAGTGGGAGACCCCCGGCGGATATCCACGGCGACATCGTATATTTCCCCGGTACAGGCCATCACCAGTTTTCCCTGGGCTGCGGGATCCTTCTGATAGTGTAGCCCCCGTACGGCGCCGCGGCGGGAGAAGGAAAAATTGTCCTGTACGAAGGAAACGGCGATCCCCGCGGCGGCAAACTCGGAGTGCTTGTATGATTCGGCGAAATATCCCCGGGCGTCGGGGAAACGCTTTGCCTCTACGAGGATGACCTCCGGTATTTCCAGAGGACGGAAATCAAAAGGCATCGGCAGAGCCCCTTTTTTTCTTGAAGACCTGCGGATTGACGAGATGGGGCGGGCGTCGGCCGAGGAGCCCGGCGCGGAGGTTTTCCGCCGCCAACTGCGCCATTTGGGTCCTTGTTTCCAGAGTGGCGCTGCCCACATGGGGGAGGAGGACGGCCTGAGACATCATCTCCAGGCCGGCGGTAATCGCGGGTTCATTTTCATATACATCGATGCCGGCACCGGCGATGCGGCCCCGCTGCAATGCTTTGAGCAATTCCTTTTCATCCACCACAGGGCCCCGGGAGGTATTGATGAGAATGGCCGTTTTTTTCATCAGGCCGAATTCCCGTTTGCCGATCAGATGGGTCGTTTCCCGGGAAAGGGGGACATGCAGGGAGATAAAGTCCGCTTCTTGGAGCAGGGTGGTAAAGGATACGCCGGTGGCGCGCAGAGCCTTTTCCAATGATTTTTTCAGAGGAGTGCGGCTGTGATAGATGACGGGCATGGAGAACCCCGAAGCCCGGCGGGCGACGGCCTGTCCGATCCGGCCCATGCCCACGATCCCCAGGGTCTTTCCCGAAACCTCCCGGCCCAAAAATAGGAAGGGCGCCCAGAATTTGAAATCACCGTTGCGGACCATCCGGTCTCCCTCCACCACCCGCCGGGCCGTGGCCAGGATCAGGGAGAAGGCCAGATCGGCCGTAGCTTCCGTGAGGACCCCCGGGGTATTGGCCACGATGATGCCGCGGCGGGTGGCGGCGGCGACGTCTATATTGTTGTACCCCACGGCCATGTTGGCCACCATCTTCAACTGCGGGGCCTGCAAAAACAGCTCCTCGTCGACGGTGTCGGTGATCATGGAGAGCAGACCGACTTTATTCGCCAGGGAACGCAGCAACACGTCTCTGGGCATGGGACGGTCTTCGGCGTGGTATTCCACCCGAAAGTCTTTCCCCAGAAATTTACGCACCGAGGCGGGTAGATTCCCCGAAACGAGTATCGCCGGCTTCACCTTCATCGTCAGAGGCTCATCTTCTCCGGAGGACGGCGTTCGGGGACATAAACGTGTTCCACCAGGTCTTCGTTCCAGGCCCGGGAGACATAGAGATTGCAATAGCAACTGCCGAATTCCGCCACATCCGCCTCCCGGTAGGCGCAGGGGCAGATGATATCCCGGTCCTTTTCCCGGTCGCCCGCAGCAAGCCGGCAGGGACAGGACATATACCCGTAGCGGTTTTTGTTGACCAGCAGGTCGGAGAGGATGGAAAGAGTCCAGTCCCTATCGCGATTGAAGAAGTATCCTTTTGGTTCCTGGGTCTTCTTCATGGCCTCGTAAAGCTGCTCGGCGGTCATTTTATCCCCAGGGCCTCCCGCAGCGCTTTTTCGTTGAAGCCGATGATGACCTTATCGCCGATGAGGATTGTCGGAAAGGAACGGTTGGGGTTGTACTTGATCACCTCGTTGATCACCAACTGCTTTTCGTCACCTTCGAGGAGATCCACGTCGGTGAAATCGAATGCCACCTTGGCGTCGCTGAGGAATTTCTTCGTAGCCTTGCAGTGGCTACAGGTGCTGAGAGTAAACATTTTTACAGGTATGGACATTCTTGCCTCCTAAAGGGACTTTGTTAATCACGGCCATTCGTAATCCACCGCCAGAATCGTTTCACAGGCGTTTCTAACCTTTTCCAGGACGGGGAGATGTTCCGGGTGGAGCTGATATGCCTTCAGGGAATCAAGGTCGTCGAAGGCTGAAACCAACGCGAAATCATAAGACCTTTCGGTCTTGAGCACATCCCGACCGAATTCAAAATGTCTGATTTGGGTTATCTTTCCGGGCAGCGTTCCCAGGGAGTCCTTTATGTCCTGAATCTGCCCCTCGGTAACGCCGGCCTTGAATTTCATGACCACGATGTGCTTCAGCATCAAAGATTCCTTTCATATTTTATTGTGATAATGCGAATATCTATAATACAAAAGACGACTGTTTTCAATAAAAACTGAATCACTTTCGCCTTGAAACCGATGTTTTCTGCATCTGTGCCGCATAAATTCGACTTCCATGCGGACGCTCTATATAAATGATATCTTGCTCGTCCCTGGGGGATTACGTAGAATTCTGCTGTGCCTAAAGACGAGGGATTTCCACCATCCCCACATAGATCATTAAGTATTCAGCCCCGCCATAGAGGGCAGATGGCCGCCGATCCCGGCACAAAATTTCTGCATACCGCCGGTCGAGTTTCGTAAATGGCACAGGTGGTGTGATCCCCTTCCCAGGCAAGAAAGGGGCAGCCGCGGAGATAATGACCATCGTCTCCCGAAACGAGATGATCCCCCGCCCATACGGCATGTTCGCTCGCAATGATGCCAAGGATATCCCGGCGGTTTTCCTGTTTCCATCTTTGCAGATCCTCTTCCTTCACGTAGGCGATGAAGTCGGCCAGGCAGCATTTGCCGCAGCGACGGCATTCGACGGCGGGCCTTTTCCCTGACGACGGATTGTCACGGCACATGACCAGATATTCGTACTTGTAGAGATCCTCGAGAAAATATCGTACCGCCTCGTCTTCATCCCGCCAGGGGGAGGGTGCTTTCAAAATGGCGCGCAATCTGGGGGTTAGGACGAAGGGGACGATATCGGCCACCGGACCCCTCGATACACGATAACCGAGGCGGCGGCCGATCGCCTCCAGATAGGAGAAGCGGATCGTGAATTCCTCATGGCCCTTGAGGAGTATGCATTCCGGATCCCCTGATGAGGGGACGGAGATCAGTTTCCGCAAAGTGGGGGGGACCGTGGCTTCGCAGCTATGCTCGCTGAGAAATATATAAGGAACACCGGCTTGACATATCCTTTCCAGCGCCGACATAGCCCCGATATTAAGGTTGAAGGGATTGTTCAGGGGTAAAGGAAGTTCGTAACGGTTGAAAAAACGGCGGGCCGTATCGATAACCGGGGAAACATCAAGCTCCCTGTCCGAGAATAACTCTTCGGTAAGCCCGGTCAGCGTGGGATAATCACCGATATTTTCGTTGAGGATAATCAGATCGGCTTCCCGAATAACCTCAATGGTGGTCTCAAGAAAATCCTCGGTGCGGAAAACGATCTCTACCGGGAAACCCTCCAGGGCAGCCCGCTGTTTCGCCAGCAGATAAGGTGATATGTCGATCATCGTTACCTTCGGGAAGGGGCGCCGGCGGAGAAAATCCCGCATGAGCCAGCCGTATCCCCCTCCCACTTCCATTACGTGTTCCAACTTATCCAAAGGAAAGAAACGGCTGAGAAAAGAAAAAAGGAGTTGCCCGTAAGGGGCGTCTATGGCCGTCAAGGAGCGGCAAGGCCCCCGGTCGTCGGCGAGGGTGTTGCACAGGGTGGTTTCCCAGCCCAGGCTCTGTATTTCCCGGCGATGATATTCCGTGGAAGAATGTATCATGAATTCCATTTGATCCTTTAACTCTCCGGCGGCGTCGGCGGGGACCGTCAACGTTGTTTGTTGTTTTCAAACCCACTTTTGCCACCCTGTCAAGGGATTCCTTAACGACTTGCCTTTGAAGACAAGCCTCAAATAAAATATCTCTTGACAAAAAGGCCTTGCTTCTATAAAGACCGCGCCTTTAATCTATTGAACTTATAGGACAGCCAAATGAAGAGAGACTTGACAAAGATAAGAAACATAGGCATCAGCGCTCACATAGATTCCGGCAAGACCACCTTGACGGAGCGGATCCTGTTTTACACCAAGCGGATCCACGCCATTCACGAAGTAAAAGGCAAGGATGGCGTGGGAGCCACCATGGATTCCATGGAACTGGAGAAGGAACGGGGGATCACCATCGCTTCGGCGGCGACCTATTGCGAATGGCGAAACCATGAAATCAACATCATCGACACCCCCGGGCATGTGGACTTCACCATCGAGGTGGAAAGATCTCTTAGGGTATTGGACGGAGCGGTGCTTGTCCTGTGTTCCGTGGGTGGTGTGCAGTCCCAGTCCATAACCGTCGACCAGCAGATGAAACGCTACCGCGTGCCCTGTATCGCCTTCATCAATAAATGTGACCGGAGCGGCGCCAATCCCGGACGGGTGATCGAGCAGCTCCGTGGGAAATTGGGGCACAATGCCTTGCCGCTTCAGATGCCCATCGGCCTGGAATCTAATTTTCAGGGGGTTGTAGATCTCATCACTATGAAGGCGGTATATTTCGATGGTCCCCACGGCGAAGAGGTAAGGTATGAAGATATTCCGGCACCGCTTATGGAAGAGGCGAGGAATCAACGCGAGGAGATGATAGATCGGGCTTCCGCCTATTCCGACGAATTGACGGATGCCATTCTCGAGGAAAGGGAAATCACCCCCGAAATGATCATTACTGCGGTGCGCAACGGCACACTGAAGCGACAGCTAACCCCCGTGGTCATGGGATCGGCATATAAAAACAAGGGGGTACAGAAGCTTCTCGATGCGGTGACCGCCTTGCTTCCCTGTCCCGCGGAGGTGGAGAACACCGCCTTGAATCTCGATGACAATGAAGCGCCGGTGTTGTTGAACGGCGATGCCGCCTCTCCGGTCGTGGCCCTGGCCTTCAAGTTGGAAGACGGCCCCTTCGGCCAGTTGACCTACATCCGCGTCTATCAGGGAACGATAGAAAAGGGCTCGACGATCGTGAACGTGCGCTCGGGGAAGAAGCTGAAGGTCGGGCGTCTGGTAAGGATGCACGCCGATCAGATGGAGGATATTGACGTCATCCCCGCAGGTTATATCGGGGCGCTCTTCGGTGTGGAATGTTCCTCCGGGGATACCTTTGTCTCCCCCGGCCTCAATCTGGCCATGACCTCCATGTATGTGCCGGAACCGGTAATTTCCCTGGCCATCGTCCCCAAGGACAACAAGGCACAGATCAACATGTCGAAGGCCCTCTCCCGTTTCACGAAGGAAGATCCCACCTTCAAATGCCATGTGGACAGTGAAACCAACGAGACGATTATCGCCGGCATGGGGGAACTCCACCTCGATGTTTATGTGGAGCGGATGCGGAGGGAATACGGGGCGGAGGTGACCACCGGCAACCCCCGGGTAGCATATCGGGAAACGATCACCCAGCGGGCCGATTTCAATTACATCCACAAGAAACAGACCGGCGGCGCCGGACAGTACGGAAGAATAGCGGGATATATCGAACCTACCTCCGAAGGAGATTTCGTCTTCGAAAACATGATCACCGGCGGCGCTATCCCGACACAGTACATACCGGCCTGTGAAAAGGGGTTCCGACAGTCCCTGGCCAAGGGACCGAAACTGGAATTTCCCATTACGGGCATCAAGGTGACGATAAATGACGGGGCCTATCATCCGGTGGATTCCTCCGACATGGCCTTTCAGGCCGCCGCCCGCGGCGCCTTCCGGGAAGCATATCTGCGGGCCAGGCCGGTGATTCACGAACCGATTATGAAGGTCGTCATCGAATCCCCCGCGGAATTCCAGGGCCCGGTCATGGCGCTTCTCAACCAGCGGCGCGGTATGATAGTCGGCGCCCAAGATGAAGGTTTGATGTGTGTGGTCGAGGCCCAGGTTCCCCTGGCGGAGATGTTCGGCTTTTCCACGGTCCTGCGTTCTGCAACCCAGGGCAAAGCCCAGTTCACCATGGAATTCGCCCTCTATCGCCAGGTGCCGACTTCGATCGCGGAAAAGATAGCCGAAGAGATTGCGGCCCGGAAAAAGAATGCCGCATAGGTACTAAAGATGACGGCGGAGATTGTCGAGCTGAAAGACAGGAGCATGAGGATGCTGAAAAAGGAGCTTATCTTGAGGAATCCCCTGCGGCAGATGGGGTACGAAGAGGATGAAATTATCCCCGAGGGGGGCTTCGGTGCGGTGCTGGCCAGGGCCGGGGTAGGCAAAACGGCCTTGCTGGTGCAATTGGCCCTGAACATGATGCTCCGGGGCAGAAAGGTTCTGCACGTCAGCCTTCTCGATCCGGTTAACAAGGTAGACCTGTGGTATCGGGAACTTCTGGGCTGCCTGGCGGCCCAGTATCAGGTCGGGCAGGTCCGCACCCTATGGGAGGAGATTCTACCGCTGCGGTTCATCATGACCTTCAAGGTGGAAGGTTTCAGTGTTCCCCGCTTGGAGGAACGCATGAACGATCTCATAGAGCAGGGTATCTTCCGCCCGGAAATCATTATCATGGACGGCTTGATCTTTGACGAAAAATCCATCCCCGCCTTGATGGAGCTGAAAAAAATTATCGACAGACTCTCAATGAGGGCCTGGTTCACCGTACATGTCCACCGTACGGTACAAACGGACGCCGACGGCAATCCCCGGCCCCTGCTTCCGGCGGATGAACTGTTCGACGTGGCCTTGCTCTTGGTCACCGAAGGCAATGAAATGCATATCCGGGATTTGAAGAGCAGTCAGGCTCCCTTTCCCCGGCCGGTGCTGATCCTCGATCCGGCAACGATGCTGATCTAGGAAACCGCCGCCGTGGCCTCCGGTAACAGTTAAAGCAACCCTTGCAAGGCCTCGAGGAACCGGGAGACGTTTTCCTTCCGGGCGGTATGACCCATGAGGCCGATGCGCCATATCTTTCCCGCCAACGGTCCCAGTCCGCCGCCGATTTCAATGCCGAAATCGGCCCGCAGACGGCGTCGAATCCCCAGTTCCTCGCATCCCACCGGGACAAAGACCGTATTGAGCATGGGCAGACGGTATGGCTCTTCCACCAACATCGTCAAGCCCAACGCCTCGAGACCCTTTACCAGGGACTCATGAGCGCGGCGGTGCCGGGCAAAGACCTTGTCCGCTCCCTCCGCGAAGAAAAGGCGTAGCGACTGGTATAGGGCATAAAGCATGTTGACCGGCGCGGTGTGATGATACACCCTGTTTTTACCCCAGTAATTGATGATCATGGACAGATCCAGATACCAGTTGGGAACTTTGTTCCGGCGGCGCTGCAGCTTGGCAAGGGCCTTTTCGGAGAAGGAGAGGGGCGCCAGGCCGGGAGGGCAGGATAGACATTTCTGCGTCCCACTGTAAAGGGCGTCTATTTTCCACTCATCCATACGGACATCCATACCTCCCAGACTGGTTACCGCATCCACCAAAAACAGACAGTCATCGTTTTTCTTCAGGTTACCGATCTCCGCCACGGGATTGCAGACGCCTGTGGAGGTTTCGGCATGCACCACTGCCAGCAAGGTGTAATCCCTCTGCGAGAGGCGTTCGGCCACTTTTGCCGGAACGACAGGCGTTCCCCAGGGGAATTCCAGGACGTCCACCTCCGCCCCCAAACGGGAGGCCACGTCCTGCATCCTAAGGCCGAACACCCCATTGATGAGAATCAACACCCGATCCCCCGGTTCGACGAGATTGACGAAACATGCCTCCATCCCCGCGGAACCGGTACCGGATACAGGCAGGGTGAGGTTGTTTTCCGTAACGATGATCATCTGCAACAGGTATTTCACCTCATCCATGATGCCCAGAAAATACGGATCGAGATGCCCCAAGGTCGGTTTACTTAACGCCTGATACACTTCGGAAGGCACGCAGGACGGACCGGGGCCCATAAGCAGAATGTTTTCCACATTGTCGAGCAGATTGTGCTTCATGTTTTCCCTCCTTGTCATAGAAATCATTGACTCGTATTGATGATGGTTTGCAGTTGCCGGTAACGCACATACCCCTGAAGGCTGATGATGGTCAAACCGGTCAAAATCAAAATCATTCCCAGACCTTCCATCCAGGAGGGTCTTTCTCCCAACTGAATGGCCGCGGCGAGCATGCCGATGATGGGAGTCGCCAGGGTCGCCATGCTCGCCATACCGGCGGTCAGGGTCTTCAGGAGATAGAACCACAGAATCAAAGCCAAGGCCTGGCTGATGATGGAGCTGAAGGACAGACCGACAATAAAGTAAGGGGTCCATTGCACCTCCCGGCCGGGAAAGAGGAAAGCCAAAAGGATGAGAGGAAGGGAACCGAAGAACATCTGCCAGGCGGTCAAAGAGATGAGATCGAAGGATCGTTTCTTCCATATATATTTTGTGAAAACGGCGCTGCCGGCCCAGGCGATTCCCGAAGACACGGCGAGGATATTCCCAAGAATACCGGAGCTGAGCTTCCATGGCTCGAGGATTGTCATCAATCCGGAAAAGGCTAAAAATACCGCCAGCCATTGGATACCGGACAAACGTTCCGCAAGGACGGGCCAGGCCAGGATTAGGACCCAGAAAGGCATGATGTAAACGAGAATGGCGGTTTTCCCCACCGCTCCGTAATAAAGGGCCAGGGTTACGAGGCCGATGCAGCCGCTGGTGGAAAGTAAGCCCAACACGATCGTGGGGAAAAGGTGTTTCGGGGACAATGACCGCTGCTGGATCAGTAAAACAAGAAATAGGGCCAAGGCCCCGATAGTGGTGCGCAGGGCGGCAAAATCAAACGGGGAGGCATATTGAAGACATTCCTTCATGACGACCCAATTGTATCCCCAAATGGCGGAAAGGGCGATAACGGAAAAAAAAGCCGTTTTCTGGGGATTTGGCGGCGGGTTCATCTCACGCGAGGGTTAGGCATGGTATTGACCTATTATGTCTGGAAGAAAATCATAAAAGAAAACGAGGTCCGCCTATGCCGTCCGGTTCCAAGCTGGAGTCACGTTTGCATTTGGTTGGCCTTTTGCGGGTGGCGATCACCACGAAGACCCTGTCGTACTTATCGTGTTCGATTCCAGCGACATAACTCGTAACGCGCATCGCAGATGCCTCGTTTGGATATAATATATCGTGTCCGCCGTTGTTTGTCAAGAGCCCTCAGGAAAGGCGTTAATGCCTTGACAATTGCCCCTCAATCCATTAGCGTAGCCCGGAAAATCAAGAATTGAAATGGGAGCGAACATGATCGGTGTATTGATTATCACCCATGGGGAATTGGGACATGAACTGATAAAGGCGGCAGAGCTCATCAAAGGTGACCTCAAGGGTGTGGCGCACATTTCCGTTGATCAGACCAAGGGGATGGAGGAAATAAGGAAAGAGATAAGTGCCGCAATCAAAAGACTCGATCAGGGACGGGGCGTCATTATTCTTACCGATCTTTTCGGAGGAACACCGGCCAATTTATCGCTTTCCTTTTTGAAGGAAGGGAAAGTGGAGGTAATTACCGGCGTTAATCTCCCCATGCTCCTAAAACTTAGCGATGCCCGCGGCACCATGAACTTGCAGGAATATGCAATTTTCATCAAGGAATACGGAATAAAGAACATCTATCTGGCCAGTGAGATCCTCAACAAGAAGATAGGCGCTTAGCAGACATGGATTGTGTCCTCGTCAGGATAGATAATCGCCTGGTGCACGGACAGATTATCGAAGCCTGGATCCCCTTCCTGAAAGCATCACGGATTATCGTGGTTGACGATGACGTCGCCGGCGATTTTTTTCGGGTAACGGTCATTAAAATGGCGGTGCCAAGGGAGGTGGAGGTAATAATTCAAAGTGTGGAAGAGTTCGTGAGAGACGCCCTCTCCAAAGGAGACGACACGAGAACCATCGTCCTTTTTTCGAACATCTGGGATTCATTGCGTGCCTATGCCCTGGGATTTACCTTCGAGCGGCTCAACATCGGCAATATCTATAATGAAGACTGCCGGCAGAAATTGTCGGCGTGCGTGCTTTTGGGCGAGCAGGATCTCAGCAGCATTCGGACCCTCATGCAACACGGGGTCAATATCGAGGTAAGGCGTGTCCCCCGGGAGCGTCCCGTAAACATTAGTGGGGTGATAAAATAAGCCTCGTAAAGCATTGGGACGACCGATGATAATGGAAATGGCGGCAGTTTCGATAATCGGCGGCTTTCTGTGTCTGGATCGTTCCTGCCTGCAAATCATGATCTCCCGGCCGGTATTCATCGCCCCTCTGACCGGATTTTGTTTGGGTGATCTCATGACCGGCCTCATCATCGGGGCCTTCACCGAATTGCTGTGGATAGACAAACCACAAATCGGGATATATATTCCTCCCAACGACTCCCTGATCTCGGTAGCGATAGTCTCCTCGCTGCTCCTTTCCGGTGTCCCCCTGGCGGAACATCGTCACGAATTGTCCGCCTTCGCTTTTCTGACCATGATACCCCTCGGACATGCCTCCGGCAGGATAGACGCCGCCCTTGTTCGGGGCAACGAACGATTGTCCGAAATCGCCGTCAAGGCAGCGGCTGACGGGGATGCCCTCACGGTCGGCAAACAGCATTTGAAGGCCATCCTGAGAAACTTTGTCGCCAATGTCCTATTTTTGTTCGTCACGCTTACCGCGGGTATCCTTATAATCGGATATCTCTTCCCTATGCTGCCGTATTTCGCCCTCGAGGCTTTGCGGCTGATGTACGCTTTGATTCCGGTAGTCGTGATCGCGGTGGCATTGAACACCGTTAAATTAAAAAATATGACCCCCTTTTTTTGCGGCTTCTTCCTGGTCGTCATGATCCTGGTCGAGTTGATCCGTGGACATTGACCTCCGTATTCGTGCCATGGAGGCGCGTGATATCAAGCAGTTGGGAGAGATCGAAGGAATGTGTTTCTTGGAACCATATTCCTCGGGGTTGTGGAAGGAGGAATTGTGCAATTCTCTTTCACGAACATATGTGGCCGTCGACAATGTATGTAAGGATCTGGAGGACATTGTCGGTTATGTGAACTTCTGGATCGTGCTCGACGAAGCGGAACTCCACCGCCTTGCAGTGAAGGAAACGCACCGGCGGCGCGGTGTAGCGGGCGCGCTGCTGAACGTCATGTTTGCCGGCCTGCGGCAAATGGCGGTAAAAAGGGTGCGGCTGGAAGTGCGGACAACCAACCTGCCGGCGATTGCCTTCTATCATCAACACGGTTTTGTGACCCGGGGAAGACGAACCGGATACTACGGAAGGGCGAGAGGAGAAGATGCCTTGATTATGGAACGAAAGATGGTGCCATAACCGGGGAAGGAGATGCCTGGGTTGAAACGAGAAATTATGGTTGGTACCGTGGCCTTCAACAGACGACTGGGTGACCGCCTCTATCATATGGCGGTCCGGTTGCCGGATCTCATCCCCGATCCCCATCCCGGCCAGTTTGTCATGATCCGGCCGACAAGCTCGGAATGGCCGCTTTTGTCACGACCTTTCAGCATTTATCGATTTTCCGGAACGAAAGACCGTGCCACCCTGGAGATTCTATATCGGGTAGTCGGCAGGGGAACGGAAATAATGTCTTTCCTGAAATCCGGTTCCCGAGTGAGCGTCCTCGGCCCCCTGGGTCGGGGTTTTCTCGTTGATGAAAACTGTAACTGTCATATCCTCATAGCCGGAGGCATGGGCATCGCCCCCATAAGTTATCTGGCCGACCATCTGCGGGCCATACTGCCTTCAGAGAAAGACATTATAGCCTGCCTCGGGGCCCGGAGCGGGTTTGATCTCTTCGGACTCGAACACTTCCGGAAGCTCGTCTGTTCATTGAATCTCGTTACAGAGGACGGCACCATGGGCGTCTGCGGGCTGCTTACCGATATCCTGCCGGGAGTGCTGCGGGATTGCGATCCGGAGCGAACCGCCATCTATGCCTGTGGCCCCATGGGGATGCTAAGGTCCCTTGCCGATTCCCTTTCCGCAGAGGGGAACTGGAAATGTCAGGTGGCCGTGGAAGAACGGATGGCCTGTGGCGTGGGTGCCTGCCTGGGCTGTGTTCTTCCCGTCATCGACGGCCGGGGACGTGTAGTCCATAAATCGGTGTGCAAAGAAGGCCCTGTATTTAAGCTACAGGAGATATGGTGGGAAGGGAAATGAAGCGTTCCGGTCGATGAGCGTCGGAAAAACTGAGGTATGGAAAAGAAAATAGAAAAGAAAATATCCGGAACATCCGAGTGCACGGGAAATCTTGCGGTGAACATCGGCGGGCTGCGATTGAAAAATCCCGTCCTTACCGCCTCGGGCACCTTCGGTTACGGGGAGGAATTCGCTTCCTACGTGGATCTGAACCGTCTCGGAGGGATTGTCGTAAAAGGTCTTTCATGGCAGCCCCGCAAAGGAAATCCCGGGCCGCGCATCATGGAAACGCCGGGCGGCATGCTCAATGCGATAGGTTTGCAGAATGTCGGTGTCCGAAACTTTATCCGCGAAAAACTCCCTTTTTTGCGCCGCTACGATGTGGCTGTCATCGCCAATGTTTACGGGGAAACCGTGGAGGAATATCTGCGGGTGAGCGAGCTGCTCACGACCGTAACGGGCGTTCATGCCCTGGAAATCAACGTCTCCTGCCCTAATGTACGTAAAGGGGGTGTGGCCTTCGGCACCGATCCCGATATGGTGGCGGAAGTCACATCACGGGTGAGGGGAGTAACCGATTTGCCCTTGCTGATCAAACTCTCTCCGAATGTGACGGATATCGTAGTCATGGCCAAAGCGGCGGAAGCGGCGGGAGCGGACGCCATTTCCCTGATAAACACCCTTACCGGAATGTCGGTGGATGTGGAGCGGAGGATCCCCCATCTGAGAAACGTGACCGGCGGTCTTTCCGGACCGGCCATCAAGCCGGTGGCCCTGCGGATGGTCTGGCAGGTGGCCGCGGAGGTGCGCATCCCTGTAATAGGTGTGGGCGGTATCATGAATGCCGATGATGCCCTGGAGTTTATTATCGCCGGCGCCACAGCGGTGCAGGTAGGTACCGCAAATTTTGTCAATCCCGCCGTGACCATGGAGATTCTCAACGGGATGACGGGCTATATGAACCGCCACGGCCTCCAAGACGTCAATGAGCTTGTGGGCACCCTGCGGTTATGGACGGAAAGCGAAGAAGAAAGAAAACGGTGAGGAAAAGAAATATGGGACAGGCGGAAATCATTGCAGAAGGGATATATATTGTAGGTGGACCTAACATCTCCCGTTCCGAAGATGCCACCGTCTTCATCGTAGACGGCGGCGACGAGATGGTTATGATCGACGCCGGCGCTGGGCGAAGCGCCAGGATACTGGAAAACAATATCTTGGATGCCGGCCTGGACCCCAAAAAGATAAGCCTCCTGATTCTCACCCATTGTCATATCGACCATATCGGCGCCGCAGACTATTTCCGTCGGGAATTCGGCTGCCGCATCGCGATTCACGACGGAGATGCCGCCGCCCTGGAAACAGGCGACGCCATTTTGACGGCAGCCAATTGGTATGAAACGAATTTTCCTCCCCTGGGGGTGGACGTTAAACTGACAGGCGGCGAGGGGAAACTTAAATGCGGTTCAGGGGTCATCCACTGGCTCCATACCCCCGGTCACACCCCGGGTTCCATATGCCTGTATGTAGATCGCGGCGGAAAGAGAATCCTCTTCGGACAAGACATTCACGGACCTTTCCTCCCCAGCTTCCGGTCCGATATCGGCCAATGGCGTCACTCTATGGAAAAGCTGCTGCAGTTGAATGCCGACATCCTCTGCGAAGGACATTTCGGCATCTTTCAGCCCCGAGCGGCGGTGGAGAAATACATCCGGCGCTATCTTCGTCAGAATTCTTAGCTGATCGTTTCGTCGCAGGTAATTTTGTCCTGCTTGTGAGCGCCGGACCTTCTCTGCCAGGCCAGGAAGGCGTCCACGACATCCCGGTCATAGAGGATCCCTTTGTTCTTAATCAGCTCATCCATGGCCATCTCGATTCCCAGGGCGGGACGATAAGGGCGGTGAGAGGACATGGAATCGACAACATCCGCCACGGCGATGATCCTTGCCTCCAGGCAAATCTGTTGCTCTTTGAGACCCAGGGGATAACCGGAACCATCGAGACGCTCGTGATGCTGCAAAATGATCGGGGCGATGGGGATGGGAAAATCGATGTTTCCCAGAATGACATTGGCCATTTCCGGGTGGGATTTGATGAGGGTGAATTCCATATCGCTCAACTTGCTTGGTTTGCTCAGTATTTCCGAAGGTATGCATATCTTTCCAATATCATGAATCTCCGCGCTGATCCTCACGAGTTCCCGCTGTTCCTCGGAAAGATGCAAGGCCTCCGCTATGGCGAGGGCGATTCCGGCCACGGAATGTTGATGCCCCGCCGTATAAGGATCCTTGATTTCGATTACTTTGGAAAGGGCGGCGATGATACCCTCGGTCAACGATCTGAGCTTCTTTACCGTCTTTTCCAGCGCCAACTTGTTGAGCACATGATCGTGGACGTCATGGGTCACCACCACGGCATGGGAGACATCGCCTCCAGTGCCGCTCCGATATGGATAATAGCTGACGTCGTAGTGACGTTTGCCCCCTTTGTCGAATTCGAAAATTTCCTGATAGTAGACCTCCTGACCCGAAAAGCATCTGTCCAGATGTTTCTTGATGATCTCCTCGCCTTCGGTGCCCCATATTTCCCCGACGGTCTTTCCGACCAAATCCTCCGGGACTTTGTTATGGGCGAGGCAATATGAATGACTTACCGTTTCATAGCGGTAATCCCTGTTGATGAGGGTCATGAATTCCTTCGCCGTGTTGACGATGAAGGCGTAGCGACGCCAGTTTTCCTCAGTTTGGCGCAGTGAGGCTTCCATGGCTTTTCTCTCTTCTATTTCCCTTTGGAGAGATTCACTTTTTTCCTTGATGATGAGGTATTGTTCCTCTATGCGCCGGTGCAGTACGGCATTTTGGAGTGCGGAATTTACGGTGTTGAACATGACGGCCAGGGACTGAAGATCATCTTCCTGGAAGGGCGGCTGTGTTTCCTTCCGCAGGATGATAATGACCGCCTTCAGGTCTTCGCGATCAATCACCGGCATGGAAATCGTGGAGATGTTCCCGGGCTGAGAGGGAGGGATCGTGGGTTTCATGTCCAGAAAGGTAAGCCTTGCCCTGCATTCCATCTCATAGGAATATTTGACGAAATCGTCGGTCTTGTCGGCATTGGGCGATGGTATGACCTTCAGGGGATGATCGTTCTCTATATAATAAATCGTGGCCACGGCGGCGTTGGTGGTATAAAGGGATTTTTCGCACAGAGACTGCAGAATCCTGTCCAGATGTAGATATTCGTTTGCAATATCAGATATTTCCTTGATGGCGAGCAAATCGTTCGTCTTTTTTGTCAGTTCCTTTCCCACCTCCTGAAACTTGTCGAGAAGGATTTTAAAGGAGGCGGAAATCTCCTTCAAATCCTCCGTGTCGGCCAGATTTTCGACCGGAAAGGAGGCAATGTCACCGGCGGCTGCCCTTTGCGCCTGGGCGGCTATCCTTAAAATGCGATCGAAGATCTGCCTCAAGGTGATTATGCCGGCGAGGACGACGAAGAGAAGGAGGAGATAAGCCAGAACGTGCTCTACATCGCGGAAGGCCTCCTTGATATAGAGCATGTAGGTTAAAAGACAAAACGGAAGGACAAAAACCAAACCCTGGATAATCACCAGTTTGTACTGAAGGTCTCTGCCCTGCAAACTAAGCCTGGATAAGAGAGGTGTTGCCATCGTCTCGTTTCTTTCGAATATTCATGATCAATCTATGGAGAAAATCGTCGAAAGGCTTACCCCATTGGCAAGCCTCGGGTAATGATGTCTCCATCAGACGCTTACGCCGATGTAAATGTTTTCAAAGAGGATAAATGGATGCATGCATCTCCGGAGTTATCTCGCTGGGTTTCTCAATATCATATCTTGTGTCTCGGTAGCCACTTCTTTTTAAGAGCTCAGCATATCTCGGAGCGTCTCCAATTTCTTCTCGAGACGCTTGGGCGATACAGGGGTGCTGGTTTTCAACTCCTGAGCGAAAATGGAAATCTTGTATTCTTCCAGCAACCAGCGAAATTCTTCATGTTCCTCCAGGCCTTTAGAGGAAATGATCCGGTCGGCAGCACCGACGATACGCTTCCACTGATCACGGTAGTAATTGATTTCCGCAGTTTTGGAAAAGGCCCGGGCGATATCGAACATGCCTCGTTCCGCCCGGATGGCCAAACCACGCAGATATCGGCGCAAATGGTCATAAATTCTTTCCGGATATCTTACCAGAAAGTCTTCGGGGAGAAGCTCTTTCAGTTCTCTCGTCAGCAATTGCAGATACTCCTGTGCCGGCTTCTCCCGGCGATGGCGGTTTTCCAGACGCTTTATGACCTCCGATGTTTCGAAGTGGGCTGACAAAACAGGGGCAGCCAGTTGCATAATTTCCTGGCCACGGGGAAGAATAAGGGGTTTCACATTATCGGCATGTGTGTAAAATGAGTTTCTATTACGAATATTTACAGCGAATAAATCATGTATTACCTTATCGTATGCCCGTTTCTGAAATTGTTTGACGCCGCTGAAGCGTTCGGCATGGAGCTTCATTTTTCCTTCCGGAAGAAGGGCTTTCCGCAGATATTTAAGCTCTGTGGAAAAATGCCTTTCAAAAAGGGCGGCAACTCCTTGGCGGTGGCTCTTTTCCGCCATGTCCCTTTCCTGGAAAAGCCGCATGCTCACTGCGCCTGCCTCGACCTTCAGAGCCGGATAGGCCCATGCCACGGTCATACCCCCTTCGCCCAACGGTACCGCATCCGGCAGCTCTGGGAAATCCCCTTGTTCTACCACGGCGATTTCCCATTGACGGCGTGCCTGTTCCAGGTAATCATCAATCGCCTGCGCGTGAAAGCGGGTGTGCAATCCTCCCAGATCGCGGCTGTTTTCCAATTCCCGGCCATTTTCGTCGGTGACGACGAAGCGCATTTTCAGGAAATCCGGCAATTCCGCCAAAGGCCAGGCGGTGGGTGGAATCGTAACGCCGTAGTTATTCAGAATGACCATGGTGAGGGCTTCCGACAATGACGCCTGCGCCTGAACTTTCGGGAGATGGCGAAGCAACGTCTCCGCCGTTTCCATTCCGGCTGGAAGGAGGCGGCGGTAAGCTTTGGGAAGACGTCGCAGCAATTCGTGCAACTTTTTCCGGAGCAGCCCCGGCACAGCGGTTTCCAGATGGAAACAATCAGGGGAGGCGAGGAGGGTGAAGGGAATCCGGGCGGTGATCCCATCGTCGTCTTTTCCCGGATGGAAATTGTAGGTTAGGGGAACGTTGATTCCCAGCACCGATGCCTCGTCGGGCCAAGACGTCAGCAACTCCGGTTCGGGAGCCCTGGTCAGGATGTCTTCGTTCTTCATGAAAAGGAACGCATCATCGCCCTGACGGCGGATATGGTGGCGGAGGGCCCGTTCCGAGGACAGTTGCGGCAATCTTTTTCGGTAGAAGTCAAAGACGCGCTCTTCGTCGAAGAAAATTCCCGGGGCCCGAACTTTGTCCTCCAGGCAGCGCACCCTTTCGATTACCTCGCGGTTGTGGATAAGGAAAGGATATTCCCCCTTGAGTTCTCCGGTCATGATCCCCTCGCGTAAAAAGATCTCCATGGCAACGTCGGGGGCGATCTTTCCATAGGATACGGTACGCCGGGGGATAATCACCAGCCCATAAAGAGATATTTGTTCCCAGGCCTGTACTTCTCCCCGTTCGCGGTTCCAGAAGGGGTCGCTATAAGCGAAACTGCAGAGTTCTCCGGCAACTTCGACAATCCATTCCGGCTCGATGGAGGCCACGGTGCGGGCATAAAGGCGTGTTGTTTCCACCCATTCCGCGGCGACGATCCATGTTCCGCCCCGACGGAACAAACCGGAGCCGGGGAAAATCATGGCCGTTTTTCCTTTCGGGGCGCGATAGAGATTTCTCTCGTTCTTCGTGGCGATGCCGGAAAGAAAACCGCTGAGAATCGCCTTGTGCAGGCCCGCATAGGGATCCTCCCGGTGGGCTTTACCTACGTTGTCCCTGGAGGATACGGGCTGGGGAAGATACAAGGCCGCAGTCTCGGAATCGGAAGTACCTTTGGCGGCGGCCGGATCCGGCAGGGCTTCTCGGATGATACCCTTTAACTGGCGGTGAAGATCCTGCCATTCCCGCATGCGACGCCAGGACAGGTAATGGATGCGACAGAATTTTCTCAGGCGACCACCGGTAGGACCGCCTTCTACCTCCCTGTGCAGGGCCTGCCAGAGCTTGAGGATGCCGACGAAATCCGAAGAGGGGTCCTGGAAACGGACGTGCATCCGTTCCGCCTCGGCCAGCTTGTCCTGAGGTCTTTCCCGTGGATCTAAGATACTGAGCGCCGCAGCAATGACCAGCATTTCCTCCAGGCAGCCACTTTCCGCGGCGGCGATCAGCATACGGGCGAAGCGGGGGTCTACCGGCAGGAGGGCCATAAAGCGCCCGGTGGCCGTAAGTTCCGGATTTCCCACGCGCGATATGGCGCCCAGTTCCCTTAGAATATCAAGGGCATCCTTCAGTTGCCGCTTCGCCGGGGGATCGAGAAAGGGGAAGGAAAAAACATCGCCGATATTGAGATAGAGCATTCGCAAGACTACCGCTGCCAGATTGGCGCGGACAATTTCCGGGGGGGTGAAGAGGGGACGGGAAAGATAGTCTTCCCGGTCGTACAGGCGGATGCATACCCCATCCCGAACCCGGCCGCAGCGTCCCATCCTCTGATCGGCGCTGCTTCGGGAAACGGGAACCACCGGCAAGGCTGTGGAACGTGTGCGGGGATTGTATTGGGCGACACGGGCCAGCCCTGTATCGATCACATAGCGGATATTGGGAATCGTCAGGGATGTTTCCGCCACATTGGTGGCGACCACGATCTTTTGCCGGGATGAAGGTTGAAAGACACGCTGCTGTTCTCCGGCGGACAGGCGGGAAAAAAGGGGAAGAACGGTTTTTCCTTCCTGGAACCGACCGCCGAGGAGCTCACAGGTTTCACGGATGTCTTGTTCGGTGGGCATGAAGATCAGGATATCTCCCGAATCTCCGTGATGATGGTTCCGGTCGAGGTCGGCGACGGCCGCTGCCGCTCCCTCGACGTAGGACGGCGGACCTTCACCTTCGTCTTCCGCGGCCAGGGGCTGCCAGCGAATCTCCACGGGGTAAAGACGGCCGGAGATATGGATGACGGGGGCATTATGGAAGGCCTGGGAAAACCTTTCGGTTTCCAAAGTGGCCGAGGTGATGATCACTTTAAGATCACGGCGCCGGGGAAGGATGGACCGCAGGAGGCCGATGATAAAATCGATATTCAAGGTCCGTTCATGGGCCTCGTCGACGATGAGGGTGTCATAACGCCGCAGGAAACGGTCCCGCTGGGCCTCCATGAGCAGCACCCCGTCGGTCATGAATTTTATGCAGGATCGGTCGCCGCTTCTTTCGTCGAAGCGGATCTTGTAGGCCACCGACATGCCGATCTCCTCTCCCAGTTCTTCCGCCACGCGCCGGGCGACGGTTACCGCGGCCAGGCGGCGCGGCTGAGTGCAGCCAATCATCCCGTGGCTTCCCCGACCCGCGTCGAGACATATTTTGGGAAGTTGGGTGGATTTACCGGAACCGGTCTCGCCGGTGACGACGACCACCTGGTGGCGGCGCAACAGGTCCGCAATCTCGTCTTTACGGGCCGTTATGGGCAACTCCGGGGGATATGAAGTGGAGGGACGGCGAGGGATCCGTATCGCCGGGTTTCGAAGAGGTTCTTGAACATCGGTGTTTTTCATGCCCGCTGTATTTCATACCACCCGCTTTCTGTCAACGGCACGTCCGAGATGGTGTTGACTTTTTGCACCGGAATCAGGTATCAATTGACCACAAGACGCCTTCAGCGTTCCGGCAACGCTGTTCCAACACACGGAAATACGGGAGAAACGGCGCCGATCGACAAAACGAACATAGTGCCGCCATGCCGCTGCTGACCATCTATTTTCAACTCCACCAGCCGTTCCGGCTCCACCCGGAACGGGACAAGTTCTTCTGGGAGGAGAAGAATCGGGAAATTTTCAACAAGGTGGCGGATAAGTGCTACCTTCCGGCTACCTACCTTTTTACAGAACTTCTTCAGGCCCATCCGGAATTCAAGATCACCATGAGCATGTCCGGCGTTTTCCTCGAACAGGCGGAGAATTACCGGCCGCAGGTCATCTCCGCCTTGCAGGGTCTTGCCGACGCCGGTAGGGAGCGGGGACAGATAGAATTCCTGGACGAGACCTACTATCATTCCCTCACCAGTCTCTTTCAGGACCCGTCAAAGAGGGAATTCCGCGATCAGGTCTCCCTGCACCGAGATAAAATCCGTCGTCTTTTCGGGTTTTTCCCTTCCGCTTTCCGGAATACGGAGCTGATGTACAACAACAACATCGCGGCAGTGGTGGCGGATATGGGCTATCGTTCGATCCTTTGCGAAAAGAGGGACGATATGTATAATATCGACGGAGCCCCTATATCCCCCCATGCCGTCTTCAGAGCCCGGGGGCTGCCCGGTCTCCTGGTGTTGCCCAGACATCGGGAACTAAGCGACGACATCGCCTTCCGCTTCCCACATCGTCCCCTCTCTCCGGAGCTGTATGCCTCCTACATTGCCCGGATTGACGGAGAGGCGGTGCTGTTGGGTTTCGACTACGAACACATCGGCGAGCACATATGGGAGGACAAGGGTATATTCGCCTTCTGGCGCGGCCTTCCCGAGGCGTTGCGTCATTATCCTTCCATAGTCTTGGCCAATCCCACGGAGATCGCCGACCATTTTCAGCATGTCGCCTGTCCGGAGGTGGACATCGACGGACTGTCCACCTCCTCCTGGGCGGATGCCACCCGTGATACCTTCGGGTGGCTGGGCAATATGACGCAGTACGAATTGTTTCGGGACATAGAAGCCATGGAAGCCGATGCCCGCCGGGCCGGAGCGGAGCTGTTGACGCGCTGGCGTCATCTGACCACCTCCGATCACGTCTATTTTCTCCATGAGCGGATCGGCGAGGATCATGCCGTCCATTCCTATTTCAACCCCTACGGAGGATCCATATCCCAGCCCACCTACATCCTGACCAGAAAGATAGATCAATTGCAAAGCGATCTCCAGCGGTTCGAAATAATCAAACGGAAGGAACGTACGGCGGTGCTCATCATCACTCCCGAAACCGGGCCTTTACCGGAAGAGATGGGGGAGCTCGCTAAGTATATCTCCGGGAAAAGCGGCGGCCAGGGAGAGGTGGTATCGGCTCTATGCGAGGGGATGGTGGAACGTGGCATTCACGTCCACCTGGTGACCTTGAACCTCAAGCGCCGCTTTCAAAGGGAGAGCAATCTGGATGAATGGGAATGGCGGGAGCAACGCTACCGTTTGGATCCCAAGCGCATCCATCTGGTCAGCTCGGCGGTCTTTGCCGACAGCTTGAGCGCCTATGCGGGGAATCCCGTGCTGACGGCCGCGGAATTTCAGCGGGAGATCATCAACAACGTCATCAAAACCGTCCGGGCCCAGCACCAGGGAAAGCTCATCATTCACAGCCACGACTGGATGGCGGGCGGCGCCATCACCGCCTATGCCAAGGAGACCGGTCTGCCCATCCTCCATACGGTGCATAATGTCTTTACGGCGCACCTGCCTCTGG
>JAGPFL010000126.1 GCA_018056545.1 Syntrophobacterales bacterium | reverse complement strand
CTATATGTCGACGCAGAAGGGAAGCACCCTCATGAAGGGAGCAGGACGGCCGCCGGTGCCCGTATCGCAGCCGGTCGTACCGCCGCCGGCGCCGGAGGCGCAGAAAGGGGCCGCTGCCCTGCCCGCGGTGCCGGGACAGCAACCGGCCGCAAAACCCACAGGCGCGTCTCCCCTGCAGAAGTCCCCACAGACCGGCGCCAAACCGGCAACGGCCCCGGCCGCCGTTCCCGGGGCGACAAAGTGATAACCTTTGTAGGCGGCAGCCGCTTTTCGTGTTGACAAAAGCCCCGTGAGGATGTAGAGGAAACATCGATGTTCTCGTCAAAAACGCCGAAGTGGTGGAACTTGGTAGACACGCTATCTTGAGGGGGTAGTGGGCCACGCCCGTCCGGGTTCAAGTCCCGGCTTCGGCACCAAACATACAACATAATTCTCAGTAACAACGGGGGGTTAGAAAGTAGATCTATCTCCCCGTTGTCATTTGTGCCGATTTCGTGATTGCGCTACTGCGGCACTGAAAACGCCGTCTTATCCCTTGGAAATCAGATTAGAATTCCCGATAATACCGGGATATTGATGATCAAGAATCCATATGTCCGAGAGGTGGAAATTATGGACCAAGACCTCATCAACACCTACCGCCTGTTTCTTAAAGACAGTATCCGCAAGATCATCGATTTCTCTCAAACCGATCAGAGCAGAAGCGTCCCCCCTCCTCCTGTCGAGAAATCATTTTCACCAGCAGCGCAAAGAATGGATCTTCCCAAAAGCAACCAACTTACCGAAATCGGCGAAATTTCCTTAAGAGAGGCCATAAAGAACCGTGAAAGCCGCAGATCCTACAGCGACAAAGCGCTGTCTCTTCATGAATTATCTTTTCTTTTGTGGGCCACCCAGGGAATCAGAAAGAAGCTCGATTCCGGACATGCGTTAAGAACCGTTCCCTCTGCAGGCTGCCGACATGCGTTGGAGACCTATCTTTGCGTCCTGAACATCCGGGACCTTGAGCGAGGCATTTATCGTTACCTTCCGCTGGAGCACCAACTGCTGTTCGAGTTTACGGAAGAAGATCTCGGCAAGAAAATCCGCCGGGCTGTGTTTGGCCAGAGGTATCCGGAAACGGCGGCCGTAACCTTTATTTGGACGACAATTCCCTATAGAATGGAATGGCGCTACGGTCTTGCCGCGCACAAGGTGATAGCCATCGATGCCGGTCATGTCTGCCAGAATCTGTATCTTGCCTGTGAAGCCATCGGCGCGGGAACATGCGCCATTGCCGCCTATGATCAAGAGGCCATGGATCAGTTACTGAGAATCGACGGCCAGGATGAATTCACGATATATCTCGCCTCCGTCGGCAAAAAACCTTAATATTCAACAACTTTTGATGAACATATCTTCAAGGGATGAAATATCCGCCTTTGCACATCCCGAGCGGCAAAAAATTTTCTTGACAATAGAACTTTTGTTCTATATACGGGAATCATGAAAGAGAAGAGATCGATTCAATCCGTCCACAGAAGCATCTCCGGTTTCTTCCGGCGCCAACGGCGGATGCCCTCTTACCAGGAAATGCTGGGTCTGCTGGGTGTCAAATCCAAAAGCGTCGTCAACTTCTGGGTCAACAAACTGATCACTGCCGGCTTTCTTGAGAAGGATGCAACGGGGCACCTGAGTTTGACCGCAAAAGCCTTTGCGATCCCCAAAGTGGGGTCCGTCCAGGCCGGCTTCCCGTCGCCGGAGGAGGAGGCTCTTTGCGATGTCATATCCATGGACGAGTATTTGATCACCCGCCCCGAGGCATCTTTCCTGCTGCAGGTATCCGGTGATTCCATGACCGGCGCCGGAATCATGGAAGGGGACCTGGTAATCATTGAAAAGGGCAGAGAGCCCAAAACCGGCGATATTGTCATCGCCGAGGTGGATGGCGAGTGGACGATGAAATATTTCCATAAAAAGGGAAAGAATATCGTCCTGGAAGCGGCGAACCCCAAGTACCCGGACATCACTGCCAGAACGGAGCTCAGGATAGGAGGGGTGGTAACGGCCGTTGTCAGAAAATATCTCTCGTAGAGACGACCGTTGGCCGACCGGCTGTCGATAAACTGAAAACAGAGGAATCAGATATGAATACATTGACCTACACAGAAGCCAGGGGGGTGATGAACGGCGGGCAGGGGTTTATTCAACCGCTGCGACCATCCACCCTGCTTAGGAACGTCCGGTTGTTTATCGAAAATTCTGATTGGGATGAACGGATCATCCGTCACGAGCCCCTTTTGAACAAGATATGCTGGGTTGTCGTCATCCTGTCCGGGCTCGCCGTCGCCCCCTTGCTCCTTTCCCTTCTCTCGAGATAATCTCGGTTAAATGACCAGCCTGATTATCATAACGATCGTTTCCGCAGTGTTTGCTGTAATCGTTCTGCATTGGCGATTCTCCGGCGGGTCATACGGGAGGCTCCATCCGAACGGAGAGGTGACAACCGCTTATGAATCATTTCAGACAACCCCCCGTCTGAATTACTACCTCAGCGGCCCCGAACTCTATCCCCATGCCCTGATGGGGATAGACAGGGATTGGACGCTGCTCTCCGATCTTTGGAAAAGGATTGATTTTACCTCCGGGCGGATGAAGGGACTCGTCCGGGGAATGCAGACCAAAGCGCGGGAGAATCTTGTCCGCTTGCAAGGATACGACATCGTGGACGAGCATGGAATGAAAATCGGCGACTGTTTTTCTTTGCCCGGCATCCATGTGGTTATCAGGATCAAGGGAGGAAACCGCGTGGAAATTTCAACCCCGCCCATCGACACCTACGAACGGAGTAATATCAATTAGGAGCGCCGGGGTCACGCCTGACGGAACTTTTTTTGAAACATCCACCTCATCCCTCGTGAAGAAAGGACATCTCCGAAGAAAGCGGGCCGGAGGCAGTCCCTCTCCGCAATCGAAAGCCCCCTGGCGAACCGGTTTCACCAGGGGGCTTCTTTTAAGGGACACAGATCTTTAAAAAGATGTGTCTTTACATATCAGGCGAGTCGCCTTTTCAAACCTCTTTTCGCTTCCGCCAGGCCTC
>JAGPFL010000125.1 GCA_018056545.1 Syntrophobacterales bacterium | reverse complement strand
CCAACCATTGCGTCATTGAAAGGAGCTGTCATGGCCAAATATGACTCCAAGTCGCTAAGGAACATCGTTATTGTCGGACACGGTTCGACGGGAAAGACCTCCCTCGGCGAATCGTTCCTTTTTGTTTCGGGCAAGACCGACCGGCTCGGACGGGTCGACGAAGGCACCTCCAGTCTGGATTTTGAACCGGAAGAACAGAAGAAAAGGATCTCCATCAGCGCCGCCACCTCCTCCGTGGAATGGCAGAAATGCAAGATCAACATCATCGACACCCCCGGGGACTCGAATTTCTCTTTTGATACCCAGAGTTGTCTCCGCATCGGCGACGCGGCGATCGTGGTGATCGACGCCGTGGGCGGCGTGGAGTTCCAGACCCAGAAAGTCTGGGAATACGCCGACCAATACAGACTACCCCGCTTGGTATTTATCAACCGTATGGATCGTGAGCGGGCCGATTTCCAGACCGCCGTGGCCAGCATCAAGACAAAGATGGACGTCAAGGTGACACCTATCTGCCTGCCCATCGGCGCCCACGATTCCTTCCGCGGAGTGGTGGACCTCCTTTCCATGCAGGCCCTGATCTACGACGATCTTAAGGGAACCTGCAGGACCGCCGACATTCCCGCCGATCTGAAGGAGGAGGCCCAGAGCCTGCGGGAAACCATGGTGGAGGACATCGCCGAATCGGACGAAGCGATGATGGACAAATACCTCGACGCCGGGGAGCTGTCCGACGACGAGCTGCGCAGCGGACTGAAGGCGGGCATTCATTCGGGGGGGATCATTCCCGTGATTTGCGGCTCGGCCTTGAAAAATATCGGCACGAACCTGCTGATGGACTTCATCGTCCAGTACCTGCCCTCTCCCGTTGATCGCGGACCGGTCAAGGGGAAAAAGCCTGACGGAGAAGAAGAGGAAATACGCCTCCCCGAAGAAGCCGCGCCCTTTTCCGCCTTGGTTTTCAAGACCATTGCCGACCCCTATGCGGGCCGCCTGACCCTCTTTCGGGTCTATTCCGGCGTCCTGACCCCCGACGCGGGGATGTACAACGCCTCCCGCAAGCTGTCGGAACGTTTCGGCAATATCTTCTTCCTCGAAGGCAAGACTCAGAAACCGACAGAAATTGTCGTTCCCGGTGATATCGCCGCCTTTGCCAAACTGAAGGAAACGGGCACCGGTGACACCATCTGCAGCGAAAAGAATCCCATCATCTATGAAAAGGTTACGCCGCCGCCCACGATCATGTCTTTCGCCATCGAACCCAAAAGCCGGGGAGACGAGGACAAGATCGTCTCTTCCATCAACCGCCTGATCGAAGAAGACCCCACCATGCATTTCCACCGGGACGATCAGACCAAGGAGATGATTATCTCCGGCATGGGCCAGATCCACATCGAAGTAGCTGTGGAGAAGATGCGCCGGAAATTCGGGGTGGAGGTCAATCTCAAAACCCCGAAGGTTCCTTACAAGGAGACCATCAAAGGTAAAACCAACGTCCAGGGCAAATACAAGAAACAGTCCGGCGGCCGCGGCCAGTACGGCGACTGCTGGCTGGATATCGAACCTCTTCCCCGGGGGGCCGGTTTCGAATTCCACGACAAGATCGTCGGGGGTGTCATCCCCCAGCAATACCGGCCGGCGGTGGAAAAGGGCATCGTCAAAGCCATGGAAGAAGGCGTCCTGGCAGGTTATCCCGTGGTGGACTTCAAGGTTTCCCTGGTGGACGGCACCTATCACACCGTGGATTCCTCGGAAATGGCCTTCATGATCGCCGGATCCATGGGCTTCAAGAAGGGCGTTCTGGCATGCCAGCCGGTTTTGCTCGAACCGATCGTCAATATCTTTATCGAAATCCCCGACGAGTACATGGGCGACGTGATCGGCGACTTGAACGGCCGTCGTGGCCGTGTCCTGGGGATGGACACCAAGGGATCGAACCAGATCATCAAGGGCCAGGTGCCCTTGGCGGAGATCCTCAAATACGCCCCCGATCTTCGCTCCATGACCAGCGGCCGCGGCACCTTCACCTATGAGCACTCCCACTATGAGGAGGTGCCGGCCCATATTGCCGAGAAGATTATCGCCGAGTCGAAGAAGAAGGAAGAAGGGGAAAAATAACCAACCAACAACTTATCGACCGGGTTTGGGGGAGAATCAATTATTTTCGGACAAGCGACGGGGTGTTCCACTTGATAAGAGCGGCGGTTGTCACCGTGAGCGATAAAGGTTCACAAGGGCTCCGGGAGGATCTCAGCGGTCCGGAAGTGGCCAGGATCCTGAAAGATCACCGGATCGAGGTGACTACCGTCACCATCGTTCCCGACGAAACGGAGGCCATCAGTGCCGTTCTCCGTGAGCTGGCGGACCGCCGATGTCTCGATCTCGTCGTCACCACCGGGGGCACCGGCGTCACCCCCCGGGACGTAACTCCCGAGGCCACCCGCGCCGTTCTGGACCGGGAAATTCCGGGGATGGGGGAAGCCATGCGCCAGGCCAGCATGGCCGTCACCCCCCATGCCATGATCTCCCGGGCCCTGGCCGGAATCCGCGGCCAAACCCTCATCGTCAATCTGCCGGGCAGTCCGAAAGGGGCCAGGGAAAACCTGGCGGTCATCATGCCGGCCATTCCCCACGCCATAGCGAAGATAAAAGGCAGCGACGCGGAATGCGCCGGCGGCATGTGAAACACCCCTACGCGAAATCCTACCCTCTGATCCCGACAGCTTAATGATTCTAAGACGTTATTCTTCCGCAAAGAGGCGGTATAACCGGGGGAAAATGGTTCGCGAGCGGCCAAACCATTTTTCATAACACTATTATGTTCGGTTTGCGGGTGTGTCTTTGTCCTCGATGATGGGGGGCGGCTCGTTGGACCTGAGCTCCCGGCGCAGGTCCCGGATCGTCCGGTTCAGATGGGTGATGGTCCTGTTCAGACGGAAACGCTCCACAATGCCCATGAAACCGGTAAAGACGACCCCGATTAGAAAACATATGAAAATCAGCATATAGGCCGGCAGGGTCACATTGATGACATCCAGATAACGCAATTGGACGGGGAAGGTGTTGGCAAGGGAAAAGGTGATTATGAACAGGATTAAAACCA
>JAGPFL010000048.1 GCA_018056545.1 Syntrophobacterales bacterium | reverse complement strand
GGGAAGGCCCCATCCGAAACTCGATTTTCCGGTACCATGGCCTGACACCTCCCTATGTGTTTGCACAATATGTATCTTAGTCAGGCTCACTTGTCAATCATTAATTTATTTAAGTCTCGTTGTAGGGATAAAATATCGTATCTTTCCTTTTGAAATCAAAGACCGAGTTTACGATCGATCTTGAGCTTGTTGACGGCGAGAACCTCCCCGGTTTCCACCCGGAGCAGCTTCAGGAAAAGCTCGTAGTTGTCTTGAGATAGATACAGTTTCCCGACGATGATCATCCGGGCGCCCATGAGTTTCCCGGCGGCCGCGGCGCTTTTCTCATCGACGATCCCCGTTCCCTGAAGCTTCAATTCATCAAGGATCTTCTGCATATCCTTACGTTCCACCATGCGGAAGGTCTTGTTCTTCGAGAGGGAAAAAACCATCTGCTCGGTGAAATATTCCGCGTTGGATGCTGTGTCCGGTTTGGTCGGCAGGAAGGGAATCAGGCTGGCCGGAGTTCCCGGTTCGATATGGAGGGACGAATAATCAATTAGTTGGGCCGTGGCCTGGGTGAACAATTTCTGCAGGGTTTCGTCCTTCCTTTCGTCGTCCCGGGAAACCGCCTGGAAATAGGCATCCCCGTCTGTCATGGGCTGGTCCGACAAGTGGCTCAACTCTTCCTTGGTGAAGCGGATGATAATGCTCTCCAACTTGTCGGTCTGAAAATTTGCCCCTGTATGATGACTTACGCTTCCCTCCTTGCCGCCCTCCGCCTCGCCCCGTTCCCCGTAAGTCAGAAAGATGTATTTGGCGTAAGTGTACTGCGAAATCTGGCGGAGGAGGTATTCCCCGGAGATGTCCAGACCCCCGGTCCCGATGGTGAACATCTTGATCCCCAATTTGCGGGCGTCGTGGACGGCGTTTACATAGGTGTAGGACTGGCCGTAATCGAGGTGCGCCGTGGCGTCGGTGATGATAAAACACAAACGAACAGCCTCGGAATCCCATGCGATCTTTTCGATGCTGTCCCGCAGGGCGGACTGGAGATCTTCCGGGTTGTCGCCGCCGCCGCCGGCCTGCACCTTGTTCAATTCGGTGCGGAATTTTTCGAGGTCTCCCGTCAGAGGGATGACCCGGGTTAAGTAGGCATCGTTCCGATCTTTGTAAAGGACCATGCCGAACCTGATCAGCGGCCGGGAGGAGAGGGCATCCAGATTGAGGTTGATGATCTCGATGGTGTTTTTTAGGCGGTTGATCTCCTCGCCCATGCTGCCCGTGGTATCCAGGACGAAAAGGATATCGAGCGGCGTGCGCTCGGCAACGATCCGGGAACACTCAAAGCGGACGGTCAGCTCCCGGGGGCCCTGGCGGTCGATGGTCAGTTCTTGTTTTTGTTGTTGATACTCGATCACCGTCCGGTAGCGGGAGAGTCCCGGGGCATGTTCGGAGGGGAAAAACAGGAAGGTGCCGTCGGCGTAAGTTCTTCCCTCGCAAAGACGCTGTCGGCCGTCGTAGATCGTTACGGAGGCATTGGCTATCGATTTGTCGTTTCTATCCTTTACCCGTAGAATTATGCGTTCCTCGACGGGCAGCGGATAATGGGGAACCTGGGGAGCGAATTTCCGGAGAAAATCGACAAAATAATTGAATTGTTTGTTGTCGTCGGCAAAACCGGCCTTGAGACCCGAGGCGGACGGAGGCGCCGCAGGTCGGGAGGGTCTTGTCGCCCCGGCGGACATTTCCGCCCTCTCGGCCCGTTTCTTTGTCGGGACGGCGGATTTTTCCAACACCAGCCGCTCTTCTTTACCCCTGGTGCCGTCCGCCCGGTCCAGGGCATCGAAATCCGCCCGTGCCGTTTTCCCCGTTTCCGGGCCTGGGGGAGGGATTGTTTCGGACGTGTCCGTAGGGGCCGCGACGGCCGGGGTAGGGGCCGCAGTCTCGCGGCCGGTCTCCTTGACGGGCTCCATTCCCGCACAACCGAGCAGAAAAAGAAAAATTACGGCCACGATAAACACGGCTGAATATCTTACTTTCATAATTTGCGCTCCTCTAAGGAAAATGTTGTTTATCTGTCGCCTGCTGTCGATGGCCGCTATAACGTAAGCGTCCGATGGAATCGTCGTTACCGGGGCTTGCCAAGGGGGTAAGCCTTTCGACGGCGGAAAATGTTCTCTGCCCTCCGTCGCAGGTCGTCGGGTAGCGGGAGTATAGGGGAGGCAAGTCGTTGCCGTCAAGAGTAATATCGTGAGATTTTGAGTTCATTGCCCGGTTGTCGGCAACCGGTTTGCCGGTACAGGGGCGGTCAGCGCCTGCCTTTTGGAAACTCCATTTTTCATGTTTGCCTTATGGGACGTTTTTTGCTAAGCGTAATAAAACGATGGAAAACGTCATAGAACAAATCGACGACATATTGGACATTAAATGCGAAGCCCTGTATTTTCACGATAGGTTACTGGGCAGTTCGCCCGCCGCCTATCCGGAGCTGGAAAGACAATTTGAGAATTTGGTGGAAAGATTTTACCGGGAGCACGGCGGTCTGATAACCCCCAGGCAATATCATACCGCTCGCAACAATTATGAATATTTCATGGTTCTCCTTGAACAGGTTATAAATACATACCGGGAGCAGGGTGCAATGATGAGGCAAAACTCAGGGGAGGGAAGATGACCGATTTTTGGGTAAAAATCACAGAAAAAGAAGATGAGGAGATCCGCCGCCACCATTATCTCGTGACGGCGGACGATATCAAAGAAGCAAGAAAGGTGGCGCAGGAGTTCATCAAACATTTCTGCGACGAGGATGACGAACCGGAGGCCGTCGCCGACGGCTTTGCCTTCTGCAACCGGGCGATAACGGTTCACATTGCCGATATCAGGGAAACAACCAAGGAAGAATTCAAGGATTTTCTGCTGAAAACCCACACCATAGAGTGGAAATAGCCGCCGCAAGACATTCCCTGCCGGTTCGGATGATCCGCACGGGCCGGTAGGGGTAACCCTCCTGCCTTAAAACATCCGTAATCTGAAGGGGGAAAAGACGATTTTTTCCGCCGCCGATTATCGCCTCCGGTCGGCGTCCGCTTCCCCCTCGAAAGTGCCGGCGGCCGCCGGTCGGTCCTGCTCGAAATATACCCCGTAATGGGTCTTGAACATCTCGATGATCTTCTCGTAGGGCACATCGGCGCATGGGCCGTGATCCGTCACATATTCCATATGCCGCCGCCCTTCCATGTCGTAGGGATGAAAGATCGCGTCGTGTTCCCCGTCGAAATCCAGAGGCTTGACCCGGAAGCGCTCACAGAGGGAGCTGTTGAAGGTGGGGGTGACCTTGAGCCATCGCCCGTCCAGAAGGAATTCCGTGTAGCCGTGATAGATGAACAGATCGGTCTTCATGAGCTTCTTGAGCCGCTCCGTCGTCAGGTGGTTCCGGACGTCGGCGAAACGTAAACGGCTCGGGATACCCGCCGCCCGACCCACGGCGGCCAGGACGATGGCCTTGGCGACGCAGTAGCCGTAACCCTTGCCGATGATGGTGGAGGCCTTGAAGTCGTGACGGGTGAAGTCTATGCGGTAGGGATCGTACTGGATGCCGTCCCGCACGGCGGTGTAAAGCCGGATGGCCTTTTCTTTATCAGTTGCTGCCCCGTCCACGGCCCGGGCGGAAAACTCTGCAACCGCAGGAGAATTTATGTCAAGAAAATCGGTTTCCTTCAGGAATTCAGATAGCTGCTCGCTGTTTTCTTCCCCCAATTTCATTTCTCCCCTTTGTTCTCCCCCGTGTTTATAGAAAAGATAAGCCCCGTCGTCAATGCCAAAATACCACCCTTCCTGTCACTTTCCCTTGTATGACCGCAAATTGCCGTTCTCAATGTTTTGTGGATATATAAGCCGACATCGTTTATATGAAGGGCACATCGTTCAATGACAAACAGTATTCGAAGGAGGAAAGACTATGGGTAAAAAAGTGCTGGTGATTTTAGGAAGTCCGCGCCGGAAGGGCAACAGCGCCATCCTGGCGGAACAGATCGGCAAAGGGGCGAAATCCGCCAAGGCGTTGGTGGAAACGGTTTATCTCCAGGAAAAGAACATCGCCCCCTGCAAGGCCTGCTTTAGCTGTCAGAAAAAAAACAGCAAGGGTTGCGCCGTCGCCGACGACATGCAGGAGATTTATCCGAAGCTGATCGCCGCCGATGCCTGGGTCATTGCCAGTCCGGTTTACTGGTTCACCATGTCCGCCCAGACCAAGATTTTCATGGACCGGTGCTTCGCCCTGCCGGCCTACCAAAGCGATTGCTTTCAGGGCAAAAGGATCGCCGTGGCCATGACCTATGGCGGTGAGGATCCCTTCGATTCCGGCTGTGTCAATGCCCTGCGAACCTTTCAGGACGCCTATGGCTATGTGGAGGCCAAGCTCGTCGGCATGGTCTACGGCAGCGCCATGGACGCCGGCCTGATCAAGAAGAACGAAAAGGTCATGAAAGAGGCCTTGGAATTAGGGAAGAAACTGGTACAGGAATAACCGTCGCCGTTTGGGCGATCCCGATAAGAAATCGCATGGCTATTGTTCATCTTTTTGTTCCTGTTGCCTTTTGCTGTCTTACAGTTACCTGCAAGTCGCTCGTTATCATCGGCCATCCAACCTACCGGCCGATTGCCTGGAAAGCGAAGGGGAAGGTCGTCTGGCCGGCGCCGGAGCCCGCTGTCGACATTACCAAGGCTCCTATGCACCGTGCATAACCTCATGATCATGAGGCAGCTTTTCTGCATTTAAATCTTCCCGCTCTTGACAGATAAGTGCCTATACTCTATGAAAAAACACCCTTTATCGACAGTTGATAAGGACAGAAGAGATAATCCTGAGAAATCATGACCGCGGAAAACAAAAAAAAGAGGATAGTGATTGCCGAGGATCACACGATCCTCCGGGAGGGGCTCAAATCCCTCCTGTCGGCCAGTCAGGAGTTGGCCATCGTCGGTGAGGCGGCGGACGGCCGGGAGGCGATTCAGCGTTGTCGGGAGCTGAAGCCGGATCTCTTGCTTCTGGATCTCTCCATGCCGCGCCTGGGGGGAATCGAGGCCATCGGGGAGGTGAAGAAGCAGGCCCCCTCTACCCGGATCCTGGTCCTGACGGTCCACAAGACGGAGGAATACGTCTTGGCGAGCCTCCGGGCGGGTGCCGCAGGTTACGTCCTTAAGGACGCCACACACCAGGAGCTGCTGACGGCGATCAGGACGGTGCTCGCCGGGAAACGCTACCTGAGCCCCGATATCGCCGACAAGGTCATCGACGGCTACCTCCTGGGGAGGAGGAACGATGCCCCGGCTTCATCCTGGGAGCGCCTGACACCCCGGGAGCGGGAGGTGCTGAAGCTGGTGGCCGAGGGGAGCAAAAACCGGGAGATCGCCGATTTTCTCTGCATCAGCCTCAAGACGGTGGAGAAGCACCGGGACAGCCTCATGAAAAAACTCGATCTCCACAGTGCCGCCGCCCTGACGGCCTATGCCATCGAGAAGGGGCTGGTGAGTGATTGACGGCCGGGGTGGGGATACGGCAAGGATATGTAATAATGAAAGAAAACCCATTCCCGCCCCGGCCTTCCCCTTGAGGGGGAGGGATTGTCGCCGCTTTTTTTGCATGAGAATGTCCGCGAGTCCGTGTTGCTTTTCATGTTTCGAGGTGTCCGCCAAACGGGATGGCGTTTACCGTCTCGTCATAGTTGGGAGGTAGGTCTGATGGTCGCAAAGAAAACGATGCGGTTGTTCATTGCCGGGGCAATGATCCTGTGCCTGCTTGCCGGCTGTGGTCCCCCGAAGGTGAAATCATCGGGCTTCCTGAGCGACTACGACCGGTTGCGTCCGGCGCAAAAGGAGGAATACGTCCAATACTGGGAAAAACCGGGGGTGAACTGGAAGCGTTACACCAAACTGATCATCGCCCCGGTGCAGGTGCGGATCGTCCCGACCGAGCCGCTTGTCGAACTGAAAAAAGGCGAGGCGGAGGAACTGGCCGCCCGCCTCCATGCGGCGCTGGTGAAGGGATTGCATGATCGCTATCCCGTGGTGGACAGGCCGGCGGCGGACGTAATGACCATCCGTCCCGCCCTCACCCATTTGAAACCCGTTTCGCCGGCCCTGAACGTGGCGTCGGCGGTGCTGCTGGGCGTGCCCGTCGATGTGGGCGAGGCGGCGGTGGAGGCCCAGTTTGCCGACTCGCTGTCCGGGCAGGTCCTCGGGGAGCTGACGGCGAGCAGCCGGGGATCCATCGTGGATATAACCCGGGTATGGACAAGGTGGGATCAGGTCAACCGGGCCTTCGAAATCTGGGCGCAGCGGTTGCGGCGGGCGATGGAGGAATGAACATGTACGTTCCCCGTCATGAGGGGTTGACGGGGGGAGCCGTCGGCCAGGAGGCGCTGATTCTGGTTCCCTGCTCCGGGGCGGCGGCTACCCTGAACCGGCCCCCGGAAAATTCCGTCCTTTCCCGCATCCCCACCAGGCCGATGCCGCCCGTTTTTTCATCCCTGACCGGAAGGGCGGCGGGATCGAAGCCCCGTCCGTTGTCCGTGACGGTCAGCCGCAGTTTCTTTCTGTCTTTCCGCAGCTCGACACGAACATGATCGGCGCCGCTGTGTTTGGCCACGTTGTGCAGCGCCTCCTGCAGCAGACGGTAGATGACGATCTTCAACTCTGCCGGAACCTCGCTTTCCTGAAGTCCGATCACCTGTTCCACCGAGATATGCCGATAGATCTGTTGGAATTCCCGGCAGAACCAGGAAATGGTGGCGATGATCCCCAGATCGTCCAGAACGGTGGGGCGCAGGGCCATGATGATGCGGCGGACCTCCTCGATGGTTTGGCGGATGACGGGGATGCCGGTTTTCAGGGCGTGTACGGCCATGTCCTCCCGGCCCTGGTCGAGGAGGGTGAGGATGTTCTCCGCATTGAATTTGATGGCGGTCAGATGCTGTCCGATGCTGTCATGGAGATCCCGGGCCATACGTTTCCTTTCCTGCTCCGCGGCGGAGAGCAATCGGGAGGAAAGCCGCCGCAGCTCTCTTCGGGACTGCAACAGGGCCTCTTCCGCCTGCTTGCGCCGGGTGATGTCGTCCAGGTGAACCAAAACGAGATCGGGGGGCACGTAGGCATAGGTGAAGGCGATGTGTTTCTGTTTGCGGTTCGTGAACAGGCGGTAGGGGGTTTCCCTTTTGACGACCTTCCTTTCCGTGTAGCAATTGCGGAAATCTTCCAGGATGTCGGGACGTTTTTCGAAGATCAGGGAGGCCCGGGCGCCCAGGTGATCGCTGATGAGGCCGTCCGTGAACTCTTCCATGGCGATATTGAAGTCGGTCATGATGAAATCGTCGCCCTTACGCTTCCAGGTGAAGGTCGGGACGGGGATACAGCGGTACTGAATCCGCAGGCGCTCCTCGCTTTGGAGGAGATACTCTTCCATACGCCGGCGGGCCGTCTCGGACATCTTGAGTTCCATAGCCCGGGCCCCGGCCGACGCCGCTTCGTCGTGCTTATCGCCGCTTGCCGGACTTTTGTCGCGGGTCTTCATCCTTGGTCGTTCAATCTCGTCTTCCCTTTATCATCTTACGGATAGCGGAGGAGGAGCGATGACGTTGATAATTTGAGGCAGCATGGTTCTGCCCGTGTTTCCTGGCCCACGTATGCAAGGAAAAACCGGGCCTTGTCAACAGGAAATATCCACCGCTTTCCTCCTGTTATAATTCGGCCTTTGATGATGAACTGAAAAAGAGGAAAATTCTATTTGCTCTTGACAATTTTACCCTCCGGACTTGCTATTTTCCCCCCCGGTGTATAAGATATTTCCGCTTTGACATGGCCGTCGTCCGGGTCGGACGGCCTTGGATGCGATCTTGTAGAGACGGAGTCGATTTTTCCCCCGGCAGGGGGATGATAGGAGCGGGATGCGGTATAACAGGCGGTTTTGGATAACCCAGGCACTGTTGGCGTTCTTGCTGGCGCTGTTTATGACCGGCGGCACCGCGGCCCGGGAGACCTTTCCCCGACCCCAGGGAGCGGTGAACGATTTCGCCGGGGTGATCGCCCCGGAATACCGCCGGCAAATGGAAAATCTTGCCCGGGAGATCTGGCAGAAAACGGGAACGGCCATCGTCGTGGCGACGATGGCCTCCATCGGCGACGAGGAAATCAACGATTACGTCAACCGCCTTTACCAGGCCTGGGGGATCGGTAAAAGGGGAGAAGATAAAGGCGTCCTCCTTTTTGTGACCGTCAAGGAAAGGAAGATGCGCATTGAAACGGGCTACGGCGTCGAAGGCATCCTTCCCGACGGGTTGGTGGGGGAGATCCGGGACAAGTATATGCTGCCCTTTTTTCGGAACAATGAATTCGGGAAGGGGATGAACAACGGGATGATCGCCGTTGCCTCCGTGGTGGCGAAAAACGCCGGCGTGGAGCTGACGGGTAATCCCGTCGTGGAACCCCCCCGGGGGCAGAAACGGGGACGCCAGGGCAGCCCCGACATCTGGACCGTTGTCATCACCGTGATTGTGGCGTTACTGCTGCTGGGAACCCGACAGGGTAGGGAGATGCTCCCCTGGCTCCTGGTCATGATCTTGAGCGGCGGCCGAGGAGGGGGCGGCGGCCGGGGTGGCGATTTCGGCAGTTACGGGGGCGGTTTCGGCGGTTTTGGCGGGGGCGGCAGCGGCGGCGGCGGCGCCGGAGGGAGTTTTTAGCGATTCAAAACCCCGAGACGGTGCTTTGTCAAGGAGTGGATACAAGGAACTGACTCTTACAGGGAGGGGAAAATGGGAAAGGCACCTGAGAAACCGGAGATGATTTTTCCGCAGCTCACGGCGGACTACCGGGGGATTTTCGGGGAGAATCTGGAAGCCATAATCCTTTACGGGAGTGGCGCCGGCAATGATTACCTTCCTGGTAAATCGGATTTGAACTTCCTTATCGTCCTTACCGATCGGGGGATCGCGGACCTGGAAAGGGCCATGGACACAGCGTCTCGCTGGCGGAAAAGTCGGGTGACGACGCCGCTGTTCATGACGAAGGATTACATCTCCTCCTCCTTGGATGCCTATCCCATTGAATTTCTCGACATGAAGATGAACCATGTGACGGTTTACGGGGAGGACGTCCTGGCGGGTCTGGAGATCAACCCGGAACATCTCCGCCTCCAGGTGGAAAGGGAGCTCCGGGGCAAGCTCCTCCTTCTCCGGGGACGCTATTTGGAGACGGAGGGCAAGGAAAAGGCGGTGCGCCGCCTCATCCGGGAATCGTTACCCGCCTTCCTGTCGGCCTTCAAGGCCCTCCTGTGGCTCATGGGACACGACATCCCCCGGGAACGCCGGGACATCATCACGGCGGCCGCCCGTGAGGCGGGGGTGGCTGCCGAGGCGTTTCTTGACTGTCTGGCGATACGGGAGGAGCGGGACGGTCTCTCGAAAGAAGAGGTCATGGCGGTCTTCCGAAATTACCTACGGGAGATCGACGACCTTTGCCGGCGGATCGACGGGATGAGTTTCACTACGGCATATATGAATATCTTGAACTGAAAATTTAACTTATGCAGGGAGGTTAAGGATATGTCCAAAGGAAAGATGATTCTGGTCGGGGTGTTGGTATCGATTCTGCTGCTGGCTGTTTCCCTTTACGGCTTCGTCAAGGGCAATTATAACCGGTTCGTTGCTCTCGACGAGGGGGTGAAGAGTTCGTGGGCCCAGGTGGAGAACCAACTGCAGCGGCGCTTCGATCTGATCCCCAATCTGGTGGAGACCGTCAAGGGATACGCGAAGCAGGAAAAGGACGTGCTGGTGGAGGTGACCAATGCCCGGGCCAAAGTCGGCGGGGCCAACACCGTTCCCGAGAAGATCAACGCCAACAACGAGCTGTCCGGTGCTCTGAGCCGCCTGCTCGTGGTGGTGGAGCGGTATCCCGAGCTGAAATCCAACGAGAACTTCATCCGCCTCCAGGATGAACTCGCGGGGACGGAGAACCGCATCGCCGTAGAGCGCAAACGTTACAACGAGGCGGTGAAGAATTACAATGTCGCGATCCGGAGCTTCCCGGCCAATATCCTGGCGGGGATGTTCGGCTTCGGCAACGCCGCCTTCTTTGAGGCCCCGGCGGCGGCAAAGGCGGTCCCGCAGGTCAAATTTCAATGAGATAGGAAAAATGACCGCCCGGCAAGAATAATCATTCCTGCCCCTCAGGGACAAGGGTTGCCGGCGGACGGTAAGGCCAAAGCACACTCCCCCCCCATCGCCATCTTGGCCGCATGGCGGGGAAGATGGCCTACCGGTCACGGGACGGCGATACTAAAATCCCTATGCTTTTAAGTTTACATGCTACTTGGCCAGGAGGCCGCCGTCGTTGAGAAGGACATGCCCGGTCACGTACGCCGAGGCATCGGAGGCCAGGAAGACGGCCACCGCCTTCATATCGTCCGTATCACCCACCCGTCGCAACGGGATGGAGGCGACAATGGCGTCATGGGCGGCTTTGAACTCCGGCTTTTCGATATAGGCCATCATGTCCGTCCGGAAGAAGCCCGGGGCGATGGCGTTGACGCGGATGTTGTAGGGCGCCAGCTTCACGGCGAGATTCATGGTCAGGACATTGACCGCCGCCTTGGTGGAATTGTAGGGTACGGCGGGGTGCACCGCCTCTTCGGAGCCCCGGAAGCCCATGACGGAGGAGATATTGATGATGTTTCCTCCGCCTTGTTCCTTCATGATCCGGGCCACCTTCTGGGTAAGGATCCAGACCCCGCGGATGTTGATGTTGAAGAGCTGGTCCCACCTCTCCAGGGGAAAATCCAGGGTCGGGGCGCCCCAGGTGGCGCCGGCGTTGTTCACCAGGATGTCGATGCGGCCTTGCCAGGCCGCTGCTTCTTTGACCAGCCGGTCGATGTCCTCTTCCTTCCCCAGGTCGCAGGGGATAGCCAGGGTGCGGATGCCGAAGCTCTGTGCCAGTTCCTGAGCGGTGGCCTCGAGATTCTTGAGTTTCCGCGAGGTGACGATGATGTCCGCCCCCGCCTCGGCCAGACCGGTAGCGATAAACTTCCCGATCCCCCGGCCGCCGCCGGTGACCAGCGCCGTCTTGCCCTTGAGTTTGAACATATCCTGAAGTTTCATGAGCTTTCTCCTTGACACTGTCTAATGCCCGGACGAGATTCATCGTCTTCGCCGGTGGAGACTTTATAATTCCCGTGTAACACCCTGTCAAGTCAATTAAATCGCCCAACAATGTCTTGACCGCCCCTTGATTTGTGTGTTACTTTCCCTCGGCTTCAGATCCGGATAACGCACACGGCGGGAGGATGCTATGGAGATCGATGTCACAAAGGAAGGAAACACCGTCATCATCTCTTTAACGGGAAGGATGGATGCCGTTTCCGCCCCCCAGTTCGACAGGACTTTGGACGATCTACTGGCCCAGGGAGATCGGCGGCTCATCATCAATTTCGAGACCTTGGAATACATCAGCAGCGCCGGTCTTCAGAGCATTCTGGCCCTCGCCAAGCGACTGGAGACCGTCGACGGATCGGTCGTCCTTTGCAATTTGAGCGGACCGGTGAAAGAAGTCTTCGATATTTCAGGATTTTCTTGTATATTCAATATCTTCGAAAATCTGGAGGACGCCAAGTCGTCCGGATGAGAACAAACATCATGGCTGTTTTCCGCGTCACCTTACCGGCAACCATCGATCATCTCGGTGATTTTATCCAGGCCCTTTCTCGCTGGCTGGAGCAGGAGGGCATGGCCAAGGAAAAAATCAGCCGGGTGCAGCTTGCCGTGGAGGAAGCACTGGTGAACGTCATCCGTTACGCTTATCAGGGAGTTGCCGGCGAAGTGGAGCTCCGGGGGGAGGTTACCGACGATGATCGTCTGACGATCAAAATCCTGGACAGCGGCATTCCCTTCAATGTCTGTGCCGTTCCCAAGCCGGACGTCAATTGCGGCATCCGGGAACGCAAGGTGGGCGGGCTGGGAATCTATCTGATCCGCAAGATGGTTGACGAGCTGGCCTACCGGCGGGAGGGGGACAAAAATGTGTTGACCATGTTCATCAGCCGCAACCTGGGGAATATCTCCGGACCGAGGCAGGATGCTCGTGCCGGCGCCTGAAGGACAAGCGCCAAGGCAAGGGGGAAAATGATGGCGGACAGCATCAGCAAAGGAAAGATAAGGGTCGAGAAGTATCTCCGCGCTACGGTCCTCAACGATGTGGTGGAACTGGAAAAGAGGGTCTGGAAAAAGGAGGGCTACCGGGAAGTCAACGCCCCGATGCTTTATTTCGAGCTCGCCTATCTGACCAACGGCCTCGTCCTGACGGCCTTCGACGAAGGGGTGTATTCCCCTGAGGAAAGAGCGGCTATGGCCAGGGAAGATCCCTGGTACGAAGGGGACCGGCTGATCGGCTTTGCCGCCCTTTTTGCCGATTTCGACCACAACGGGCCCTTCTGGTATGGGGCCCGGATGGGCGTGGATGATCGCTATCAGGACAAGAACGTCGGTGACGCCATGGTGACGGCGCTTTATGAATGCGCCAAGGAACGGCACATCCCGCGGATCCGCTGGACATACGATCCCCTCCAGTCTCGGAACGGTTATATCTATCTGCGCAAGATGGGGGGCCTGGTGAAGGAAATAGGCTTCAACTATTACAGTGCCGTGTTCACCAACGATCATTTTAATCGCGGCATCTCTACGGACCGCTTCATCGTGGAATGGATGATCGGTTCGGAGCGGGTACGGCAGCGTATGGAGGAGGGGAAGATCCCCGAGCTGGACCCGGCCATCATTACCGAAGAGAACACCATCAACGAGATCGAGATTGGGACGGATGGCCTGGAGACGCACGGCGAGCGCTGGCTTTTCCGGTCCAGTCAGAGCCCCCTGTTTATCGAAATCCCCTACAGTCAGGACCGTCTGTTGAAGACGGACCGCCAACGGGCCCAGGCCCTGCGGGACAAATGCCGGGCGCTGTTCATGCACTATCTGGCCCGCGGTTACGTGGTCAACGACTTTGTCCTTAAAAAATCTGCCGACGGCCGGCGGCGCGCTTATTATCGATTGGATCAGGACATTCAATGGCAGCGACTGCGCCTGTAAAGGATCCCCGGTTTCGCATCCGGACGAAGATGCTTCTCGTGCTGCTGGGGATTTCCCTCATTCCCCTGCTTGTCTTCGGCTATATCGCCCGTCAGGACCTCGATGAAGTGAGCCGCTATACCGTTACGGCCACCACCGCCATCGGTGAGCGGGCTTCCCAGGACAGCGCCCAGGCCCTGGAAGATCTGGGGGCACGGATGATCCGCCAGAAGGCCATCGATGTGGCCCTGCAATGCGCGATCTTTCTCCGCCGCCATCCCGGCACCCCCATCGAAAGATTCCAGTCGGACAAGGAGTTTCAGCAGATCGCCGTGCAGTCCGTTGGGTCCACCGGCTACACCATTGTCTTTGACCGCCGGGGGGTCATGCTTTTCCATCCCAACCCGGAATTGATCAACTACGACATGCACAACTGGCGGGAGATGCTGCCGGGCTTTTGGGCCCTCTTCGAGCAGTCCTTCGATGGTTCCTCCGGCGGAGGGTTTTACAATTGGCAGGATTCGGATCGGGTCATCCGCCGGAAATTCATGTATATTGCTCCCATTAAGGGGACGCCCTACATGGTGGCGGCCACGACCTATATCGATGAGTTCTCCCGCCCCGCGGAAGAGACAAAACAGCGAATCGCCTCGGCGACCGCCAACATCCGCGGGGAGATCAACAAAAGTATCCAGGGGATAAGCAGCAGTTTCCTCACCATCATGCTCGCTATGCTCTTGATCGTCGCCGCCATCTCCTTCTTCCTGTCCCGGATGATAACCAATCCCATTCTGGCGCTGATGAAAGGGGCCAAAGCCATCGGACGGGTGGAAATGGAGCATACGGTGGAGGTGAAAACCGGCGACGAATTGGAGGTGCTGGCCGATTCCTTCAACACCATGGCCCGGAAT
>JAGPFL010000047.1 GCA_018056545.1 Syntrophobacterales bacterium | reverse complement strand
TCATGCCCATGCTCGAACACCATCCGAACCGCCCTCTCTTTGACTTCCGGAGAATACCTGTTTTGATTTTTCATGACTCCATCCTCTCACAAAATGAAGTCTCCGACAATACCGGGGCGGTTCACTATGAGGAGGTAGAAAATGGAGACAAAGAAATTCATCTACTACAAGGACGGCGATATGTGGATAGGATGGCTTGAGGAGTATCCGGATTACAGGACGCAAGGGGAAACCCTCGAAGACTTGGAAGAGAATCTCAGGGACATTTATGTCGACCTAAGTAGCGAAGCCATACAGTATGTTCACCGGGTTGGTGAGCTTCGGGTCGCATGAAAAGGGTTGAGCTCATTAGGAAAATCGAAGAAATGGGGTGCATTCTGATACGCCATGGCGGGAGGCATGACTGGTAACAGAATCCTGTAACCAAGGCCGCTCAGCCTGTGTCCAGACACAGAGAAATCAAGGACAGCCTGGCGAAACACATCCTCAAGATATTGAAGGGATAAGTTTGACATAAGCCTTCACTATGACCGCTTGTTACCTCGCGGCCTGTGAGGCGCGGAGTTGACACTCAAATAATTATGCCCATAGTGGGTGAATTTCTAAATGATTCTGGTAATAACAAGATGGGCGGCAATCTATTTCGCCATCGTATTCGGCGTCGGGTTTGTCCTCGGGCCAATCCGTGTCCTATGGTTGGAGCCAAGACTGGGCGTTCGTCTTGCGGAGTTAATCGAAGCTCCTTTCATGTGCCTTGCGATCATCCTTGCCGGGCGTTGGGTCGGCCAAAGCCTTCGCAGCCGATCCGGTGAGGCAGCGATGCTCGGTGTAGGGGCTTTAGCCGCAGGACTTGTCCTTGCGGCTGACGTTTTTGTCGGAGTTGGTATTCGCAGCATGTCTGTGGTTGAGGTGTTTGTCACGCGAGACCCGATATCCGGGGCTGTGTACTACGCGCTGGTCGGGTTCACCGCCGTCGCCCCGTGGTTGTTCGGACGGAACGCCGGTGCCGGGGAACATGAGCGCGACTAATCAAGGCACCCACTAAGACCGTCAACAACATACCCGTCCTATGGGTCTGAATCCCGGCGATCAAACATAGGTTGACAATTATCCCCGGCTCTTTTTATAGAGACGTCTATAGATGATACGCTTACAGAATCCCCTGTAAAGAATCCGGAGAGAAGATAATGATATTCAAGAGTTTTACCCAGCCCAAGAAAATCGAGCCGGACTGGAAACGCCGGGTGGTGGCCCCTGAAGAGATCCTGGAAAGAATCGAACCGGGGATGTCCATCTTCCTGGGAACCGGCATGGCCGAACCACGGACGCTGGTCAAGCACCTTATGGCCTCCACTAAACCCAATCTTCAGGATCTGGAGGTGATTCAGTTGGTCAGCATGGGGGACGCGGTGGCCATCGATGAGCGGCTTTCCAAAAAATACCGGCTGAAGACCTTTTTTTCCGGCTGGATTGCCGGCGAGGCGATTCAGGAAGGGAGGGTCGATCTAATCCCCAGCCGCTTTTCCCGGATCCCCTGGCTTTTCCGGACCGGCGCCATCCACATCGATATCGCCTTCATTCAGATCACCCCGCCCGATGAAAGCGGCTTTTGCAGCCTGGGACTGGGTATGTCGGTGGAACGGCAGGCCATGGAGAGTGCGGCGGTCGTTATCGGCGAGATCAATCCCGAAGCGCCCCGCACCCTCGGTGACACCCTGGTGCATATCGACGAATTCGACGCCCTTGTGGAAGCTACGGAACCTTTCTTCTATATCCCCCGTTGGCCTCTCGACGAGAATTATCTGAAGATCGCCGCCTATGTGGCGTCTATCGTGGAGGACGGAAGCTGCATTTCCTTCGCCGTCGGCCCCCTTTACGAGGCCTTGGGCAAGCAGTTGACAAAGAAAAGGCATCTGGGCATTCATTCCCCGTTCTTTACGGATGCCCTGATGGACCTCGTAAAATGCGGCGCCGTGACCAACCGGCGCAAAAATATCTATCGGGGAAAATCCGCCGCCTCTTATATCCTGGGAACCCGAGAACTGCTGATGTGGCTCGACAAAAATCCCCTGGTGGAGTTTCAGCCCATAGACGTTATCCTGAATCCCAAGGTAATAGGACGCAACGACCGGGTTATCGCCATCCTGCCGGCCCGCAAGGTGGATCTGACCGGCAATGTGGCCCTCCATACGGGCAAGGGGAATGTGACCTCCGGTCCGGGCGCCGTCCAGGAACTGTTTATGGGCGCCGCCCTGTCGGCGAACGGCCGGACCGTCTTTGCCCTGCCGAGCCGCAACCGCCGGGGGGAAGCCAATATCGTCGTTTCCGTGGAGAAGATGCCCTATCAGTTTTCCAACCGGGAATCCCTGGACATCGTGGTGACGGAGTACGGCGTGGCCTATCTTCTGGGGAGAACCCTGCGGGAACGGGCCCAGGCCCTCATCGACATCTCCCATCCCGATGACCGGGCGGAACTCATCCGACAGGCGAAGGCGGCCAAGATGATCTATGCGGATCAGATATATTTCGAGGATTCCGGCCATCTCTATCCGGAGAAGGTAAGTTGCGTTCATGTCTTCCGGGACGATCTCACGGTGCGCTTCCGGGCGATCAAACCTTCCGATGAAGATGAGATGCGGCGTCTCTTCTACCGTTTTTCCGATCAAGCGGTTTATTACCGTTATTTCAGCCCCATCAAGGCCATGCCTCATAAAAAGATGCAGGAATATGTGAACGTCGATTACCGGCGGATCATGTCCATCGTCGGGGTTATCGATGATGCGGGAAGGGAGCGGATCATTGCCGAGGCGCGTTTTGTAAGGGCCCAGGACCGTCCCTGGGCGGATACGGCCTTCATCGTCGATGAAGCCTTTCAAGGCAAGGGCATCGCCTCCTTTCTCTTCTCCCTGCTGGTGAAACACGCCCGCGAGGAGGGTATCGAGGTGTTTACCGCCGATGTCCTGGCGGGCAACAAGGCGATGTTGCGGGTTTATGAAAAGGCAGGTTTTCCCATCAAAGCAGTTCTGGAGTCCGGTGTTTACGAACTGACTATCCCCCTCAAGGAACAGGCTCCGGACAGCGAGAAGGAGACGGGTGACTGAAAATGCTTGCAAAAGGGTGAGGTTTGGGATAAAGCCTCGCTTCTTTATGGATATTGTTGACAATCTGATCGTCAATGCATATATAGGATGAGGCTTCCCGGCGAGAGTGGCGGAATTGGCAGACGCACTGGACTTAGGATCCAGCCCGCGCAAGCGGTTAGGGGTTCAAGTCCCCTCTCTCGCACCAAATGACCTCTCCACGAACAATAATAAAGGGTGAAGGAGAAGATAAAGACGGTGAACGAAACGAAACAGGTAGTGACTATAGAGGAAATAAGCCCTGTTAAGAAAAAGCTGTCGTTTGAGGTTCCCTGGGAGGAGACGAAGAAAACCCTGGACGAGATTTATCGCCAGATCGGCAGAACCGCCAAGGTGAGAGGGTTTCGCCCGGGCAAGATCCCCCGGCCGATCCTGGAGAGACATTACAAGGAATACGCCGAAGAGGAAGCGGTGAACAAACTTTTCAATCGTTTTTTCTGGGAGGCCATGAAGGATAATGACCTCAATGCGGTGGCGCGGCCGGAAATAGAGCAAAAGGGAATAAACCTCGATCAGCCTTTCGCCTTCAGCGCTACGGTGGAGGTGGAACCCGCCTTCGAACCGGAAGGTTATGTCGGTCTGGAAGTGGAGCGGGAGGAAGTGGAAGTCACCGAAGCGGACATAGAGGCCAAATTCCGGGAGCTGCAGGAAATGTACAGCACCCTCGAGGAAGTGTCGGAAGATACGGCGGTCGCAAAGGGTCATTCCGTGGTAATAGATTTTCAGGGATGGCTGGACGGAGAGGCCCTGAAGGAACTCAAGGCGGATGATTATCTTCTGGAACTTGGTTCGCAGGCTTTCGTCCCCGGTTTCGAAGAGCAGATTTTGGGGATGAAAAAGGGGGAGAGGAAAGACATTACCGTAAAATTCCCCGATGATTATCAGCATCAGCCCGTGGCGGGAAAAGAGGTTCTTTTCAATATCCATATAAAGAGTGTCAAAGAAAAGAAACTTCCCGAGGTAAATGAAGAATTCGTCAAGAATTTCGATCAATACAATACTTTGGAGGAGCTCAAGAACGATATCCGCAAGATGCTCGAAACCCAGAAAACGGAACAGGTAAACGGCAAAATGAAACTGGCCATGATGGACCTTTTGCTGGAAAAAAACCCCTTTCCGGCCCCGGAGGCCCTGGTGGATAGGCAGATCCTTTCCATGATGATGGACACCCAGTGGCGCATGTCCTTGCAGGGGGTTGATCCGTCGAAGGTTCGGAAACTCCTGCCCCAGTATCATGACCTTTACAAGGACCAGGCCGTCCGTATTGTCCGGAGCCTGCTGCTGATGAAAAAGATCGCCGCCAAAGAAAAGGTGGAGGTGAGTCCAGAGGAGGTGGAGGCCCATATCCGGGAGATGGCGGCCCAGCGTGGCCAGAGTTACGAGGTGCTGCGGGCGAAACTCGAGCAGGACGATATGCTCGATGAGATCGGTGCGGAATTGAAGAATCGCAAGGTTATGGAGCTAATCGAGGCGCAGGCGGTTATCCGGACGGTCAAAGGGACGCCGGATAGTACGGAGGAGGGAAAGTAAATGCCTTTGATCCCCATGGTGGTCGAGCAGGACGGTAGAGGCGAGCGGGCCTACGACATTTATTCACGGCTGCTGAAGGACCGAATAATTTTTCTGGGTACCGCAATCGACGATGGGGTGGCCAATCTGGTTATTGCCCAGATGCTGTATCTGGAATCGGAAGACCCCGACAAGGAGATCTTTTTCTATCTCAACACCCCGGGTGGGCACGTCAGTTCCGGACTGGCGATTTATGACACGATGAATTACATCCGGCCGCCGGTTTGCACCTTCTGTATGGGGCAGGCGGCGAGCATGGGGGCGTTGCTTCTCGCCGCCGGCGCCCGAGGTAAACGTTTCGCCTTGCCCCATGCCCGGATACTCATTCATCAGCCGCTGGGAGGATTTCAGGGACAGGCGACGGATATCGACATCCAGGCCCGGGAGATCCTGCGGCTGAAAGACGAATTGAACCGGATCCTGGCCACGCTTACCAATCAGCCCCTTACCAAGATCCAGTCGGATACGGAGCGGGATTATTTCATGAACGGCGAACAGGCACAGGAATACGGGATTATCGATGTCATCATCGAAAAGAGACAGTAACGAAGGGAAATAAGAGGTTATTTATAAATGGTCAGAAAAGGAAGAGATACGACCGGAGGCGGGCAAGGGATTCTTTACTGCTCCTTCTGCGGCAAGAATCAGAACGAGGTGCGCAAACTCGTCGCCGGCCCCACCGCCTATATTTGCGATGAATGCATCGAGCTTTGCCGGTGCATCGTTCAGGAAGACAGCGATGCCTCCCCGGCCGTGGATAAGGCCAAAGGCACTCCCAAACCCAAGGAAATCAAGAAGTTTCTGGACTCGTATGTTATCGGTCAGGAGCGAACCAAAAAGATCCTTTCCGTAGCCGTGTACAATCACTACAAGCGACTGTTCCGACCCCAGGACATGGAGGGAGTGGAGATTCAGAAGAGCAATGTCCTGCTCATCGGTCCCACCGGCTCCGGGAAGACGCTGCTGGCCAAGACCCTGGCCAAGATGCTTAATGTCCCCTTCACCATTGCAGATGCCACCACGCTGACGGAAGCGGGGTATGTGGGGGAAGATGTGGAGAACATTATTCTGTCTCTGTTGCAGAATGCCGACTATGATGTGGAGCGGGCCTCCAAGGGGATAGTGTACATCGACGAGATCGACAAGATCGCCCGTAAATCGGGAAACCCGTCCATCACCAGGGACGTGTCCGGGGAAGGGGTACAACAGGCCCTTTTGAAGATCATCGAAGGAACCCTGGCCAACATACCCCCCAAGGGTGGGAGGAAGCATCCCCAGCAGGAGTTCATCCAGGTGGACACCACCAACATTCTTTTCATTTGCGGCGGCGCCTTCAATATCCTCGAAGACATTATCGCCAAGCGGGTGGGGTTCAGCAACATGGGCTTCGGGGCGGAAATCAGGAGTAAACAGGACCGAAAAGTGGGGGAATTGCTCGCCGAGGTACAGCCGGAGGACCTGTTGAAGTTCGGCCTCATTCCGGAATTCATCGGTCGTCTGCCGGTGATCGCCACCCTCAACGAGCTTGACGAAGAGGATATGGTGCGGATTCTCCAGGAACCGAGGGATTCCATCATCAAGCAGTACAAACAGCTATTCGAGTTGGAGAACGTCAAACTGAAATTCACCGACGGCGCCTTGAGAGCGGTGGCAAAGCTGGCCATCGAGAGAAAGACCGGGGCGCGGGGCCTGCGCTCCATCCTGGAAAACACCATGTTGGACATCATGTATGAACTGCCCTCCCGCCGGGATATGCGGGAATGCATCATCAGCGAAGACGTGGTCCTGCACCGGGAAAATCCCATCCTGATTTTTGAATCCGCGTCCGAAACCGCATAGATACAGAATAAAAGGAAAGCATGATACATTATGCCTGACTATTTGAGAGACAAGAATATCAACAAGATAGTGACCATCCCACTTTTGCCCCTAAGGGACGTGGTGGTTTTCCCCCATATGATCGTACCGCTCTTCGTGGGCAGGGAAAAGTCCATCGCCGCCCTGGAGTCGGCGATGAAGTATGAAAAGAGCATCTTCATGGTGGCGCAAAAGAGCGCCCAGAAGGATGAGCCCACCGAGAGCGACATCTACACGGTGGGTACGATCGGGATCATCATCCAGTTGCTGCGCCTGCCGGACGGTACGGTGAAGGTACTGGTGGAAGGGAAAAAGCGAGGTATCATCCGGGAATACATCACGGCGGAAGAATATTTCTCCGTGGCGGTGGAGGAGATCGAGGAGGCGGAGGAGCGGGAAGATCGCGTCAAGTCCGAGGCGCTCATACGGAGCCTCAACGAGGCCTTCGAGACATACGTGAAGCTCAGCAAGAAGGTCCATGTGGAGATGATCAACACCGTCTCCTCCATTGACGTCCCTTCCAAGCTGGCGGATGTGATCGCCTCCCATGTGAGCGTCAAGTTGGAGGACAAACAGCGGATTCTGGAGATATCCCGTGTTTCCGACCGCCTGGAAGCGGTTTATGAAATGCTGCTGGGGGAAATCGAGATCCTTCAGGTCGAGGAAAAGATCAAGCGCCGCGTCAAGAAGCAAATGGAAAAGACCCAGAAGGATTATTACCTGAATGAGCAGATGCGGGCCATTCAGAAGGAGATGGGGGAAAAGGACGATTTCAAGAGTGAAATAGCCGAACTAGAGAAACGGCTGAAGAGCAAGAAGCTTTCCGAAGAGGCCCAGAAAAAGGTCAAGGCGGAAATCAAGAAAATGCAGATGATGGCCCCCATGTCTGCGGAAGCCACCGTAGTGAGAAACTACATCGACTGGTTGCTGGACCTTCCCTGGTATGAAAAAACGGAAAACAAGTACACCTTGAAGGAATCGGAAGCCATCCTGGAAGAGGATCATTTCGGACTGAAACCGGTGAAGGAGAGAATTCTCGAATATCTGGCCGTGCAGAGTCTGGTAAAGAAGAACAAGGGGTCCATCCTCTGCCTGGTAGGTCCTCCGGGGGTGGGAAAGACTTCGGTGGCGAAATCGGTGGCCCGGGCCACCAACAGGAAATTCGTCCGCTTTTCTCTGGGCGGTGTCCGGGACGAGGCGGAGATCCGGGGGCATCGCCGCACCTACATCGGCGCCCTGCCGGGAAGGATCATCCAGCTCATGAAAAAGGCGGGGACGAGCAATCCCGTCCTTTGTCTCGACGAGGTGGATAAGTTGAGTTCCGATTTTCGCGGTGATCCTTCCTCGGCCCTCCTGGAGGTCCTGGACCCGGAACAGAACAATGCCTTCAACGACAATTATCTGGAGGTGGATTACGATCTTTCGGACGTGATGTTTATCACGACGGCCAATGTCCTGCAGACCATCCCGGCACCGCTGCAGGATCGTATGGAGGTCATCCGGATCGCCGGCTATACGGAGGCGGAAAAACTGAGCATCGCCAAAAAATTCCTGATTGCCAAGGAAATGGAGGCGAACGGTCTTACCGAAAAAAACATCGCCTTTTCCGACGGGGCGATCCTGACCATAATTCGTCAATATACCCGGGAAGCGGGGGTGAGGAACATGGAACGGGAGATCGCCTCCATCTGTCGCAAGGTGGCCCGGAAGATCGTTGCCGATGGAATACAAGAGCAGATCCGGATCAATTCCAAGGCTGTGGCCAAATACCTGGGGGTGCCGAAGTACCGCCATGGGGAAGCGGAAGGAAAGTCTCAGGTAGGTTTGACAACCGGCCTGGCATGGACCGAGGTCGGCGGGGAGCTCCTGGCGATCGAGGCGACGATCATGAAGGGGACGGGGAAGATAGTGATGACGGGGAAGCTGGGAGACGTGATGCAGGAATCCGTTCATGCCGCCCTTACCTATGTGCGTTCCCGGGCCGATGAATTCGGTCTGCCCGACAATTTTTATAAGGAAACCGACGTGCACGTCCATGTTCCCGAAGGGGCCATTCCCAAAGACGGACCCTCGGCGGGAATTGCCATGGCCACCGCCATCGCCTCCGCATATATGAAAAGGAAAGTGCGGGGCGATCTGGCGATGACCGGAGAAATAACCCTCCGGGGCAGGGTCCTGCCCATCGGGGGGGTCAAAGAGAAGCTTCTGGCCGCGCACCGGGGAAATATGAAACTGGTCATCATTCCCCGGGAAAACGAGAAGGATCTCGCCGAAGTGCCGGCCAATGTCCTGAAGATGCTCAGGATCATCTTTGTGGATCACATGGACGAGGTCCTCAAAGAGGCCTTTGCCGATGAAGAGGAACAACAGGTAAAGGACGTGCAGGGGGAAGGGACCGTTGCGCCGCTGAACATCCCGCCGGCAAATCCCCTTCCGATGCCGGTAAGTGCCTAAAGGGGAGATTATTTTCCTTGACAAGCCTTGTCAATGCTGATAGCTTGCAGCACTTGCTTATGGCGACAGTGAGGGCGGGTAGCTCAGCTGGGAGAGCGCCACGCTTACACCGTGGATGTCACAGGTTCGAGTCCTGTTCCGCCTACCATATTGAAAACAAGGCAAACCCCAGGCGGTGAGTGCCGAGCGGTATCATCGGCAAGGTTGCCATGATTTCCAAATGTGCTCTGGGTTGCTGTGGGAAAAAAAACGGGGTCGTAGTTAAGTTGGTTATAACGCCGGCCTGTCACGCCGGAGGGCGAGGGTTCAAGTCCCTTCGGCCCCGCCAAATATGTCAGGGGTTGGCCAATGTGGTTAACCCCTTTTTCATTTCTTCAAGGTTATGAAGTACGAAGGAATCATCATTCGGCCGCCCAGTGAGGCCTACAGCCTCCTCTTGCAGGTTACCGTCGGCTGTTCCCACAACCGGTGCACCTTCTGTCCGACCTACAAGGGAGTGAGGTTTCGCATCAAAACCACGGAGGAGATCGCCGAAGACATCAGGGAGGCCGGGCGGTACCGTCAGGTGAAAAGGGTGTTTCTATGCGACGGCGACGCCCTGATCATGCCGCAGCCCCGCCTCCTGGAGATTTTTCGAATGCTGCGGGAGCATCTTCCTCATTTGGAAAGGGTGGGACTCTATGGAAATGCCAAGAGCATCCTGAGGAAAACCCCGGAAGAATTGGCGGCGTTGAGGGAACAAGGGTTGGGCATCGTTTATATGGGAGTGGAAAGCGGTAACGGCGATGTCCTCCGGGACATAAAGAAAGGCGTAAGCTACGAACAACTCGTGGCGGCCGGCCGGCGGGTGAAAGACGCCGGCGTCACCCTTTCCGTCACGGTAATTCTCGGTATCGGGGGCAGGGAACGGAGTGTCGCCCATGCCACGGATACGGCCAGGATCCTCACGGAGATGGATCCCGATTACGTGGGTGCCCTGACCCTCATGATCGTCCCCGGCACCCCTCTTTATGAAGAATACGCGGCAGGTCGTTTTGAACTTCCGGATCAGTTCGGTTTCCTCAACGAATTGGGCATCATGATTGCGGGCGCTAATTTTACCGACTGCTTTTTCACCTCCAATCACGCCTCAAATTATCTGCCGATTCGCGCCCGCCTTCCCGAGGAGAAGGAGCAAACCGTGGCCTTGATCCGGAAGGTCGTTGCCGGAGCAGAGCGAGGCGTCCTCAGACCTGAATATGCAAGGGCGCTTTGACCGGATCCTGATGCCGCCGATGAAGATATCATCCCTGATCAAGAAGATTTTCAAAGAGCGCGACGTTTCCCGTCTCGAAGAGGAGATTCAGTCCATCATCGACGCCGGGGAGGAGGAGGGACTGATAGATCCCCAATCCGGGGAAATGATCCAGAGTATCCTGGAGTTCAAGGATACGGTGGTCCGGGAGGTGATGATTCCCCGGACGGAGATTGTAGCCGTCAGCGCCGAGGCGGGTATCGAAGAGATCGTGAATATCATTTCCAGTCATGGTCACACCCGCATGCCGGTGTACCGCGGCGACATCGATCACATCATCGGCATCGTCAACGTCAAGGATCTGCTCAAATTCTGGTCCCGGGAAATAACGGAAAAGGACTTCCTCTCCATATTGCGGAAACCGTACTACATCCCCGAAACGAAGAATATCAGTCAGTTGCTTCATGAACTAAAGCAAAGGAAGCATCATCTGGCCATTGTTATCGATGAATATGGAGGGACGGCGGGGCTGGTGACGCTGGAAGACCTCATCGAAGAGATCGTCGGTGAGATTCACGACGAATATGATGCCAAGGCGCCGGGAATAGTGGATCAACCGGATGGTTATACCTTGGTGGACGGCCGGGTGGAAATAGAGCAGTTGGAGGAGCATTTCGGCGTCAGTTTCGACGAGGGCAAGTATGAAACCCTGGGAGGCCTGATCCTCAGTACGATCAAACGTATTCCGGCTACGGGGGAGACCGTAATCATCGATGATTTCGAAATGGTTATCGAGGCGGCCGACGAACGGAAAATAACGAAGGTGCGCATACGCAGGATCAAAAAGGATGACGAAACGGACAGCCAGGAATATTGAGCGCGGGAGGGTACTTCCCGGCGCCCATGACCTGTTGCTGGCCTTGGGATCGGGCATTCTTTTGATCCTCTCCTTTCCCAAGTTCGGTGCCGGTATTTTCGCCTGGATCGGCCTGATCCCCCTGTTTTACGCCCTCCGCAACAAGAATCCGGGCCAGGGACTCTTGCTGGGTCTGGCGGCGGGTCTGACGGCCCACATCGGCATCATGTACTGGATTGTCTATGTGGTGGTCAATTACGGCTATCTCCCCTATCCGGTGGGTGTGGCCGCGATGCTCCTGCTGGCCTCCTACCTGAGCGTCTACACCGGCCTTTTTGCCGCTGCCGTGGCCTTTTTCCAACAGCGGCGGACGCCGCTCTGGCTGGTGGCGCCGGTTATCTGGGTAGTCCTGGAGTACGGGAAGGCACATCTGCTGACGGGATTCCCCTGGGAAAACCTCGGCTATTCCCAATATCGCTATCTGCCGCTGATTCAGATCGCCGACCTCACCGGTGTTTACGGCGTTTCCTTTCTCATTGTCCTTGTCAACGTGTTGATGTTCCATGCCTTATCCCACCGGCAGAACAAGAAGACACTGACGGCCGCCGTTTCCGCCGTGCTGGGAGTGATCCTGTTGAATTACGGTTACGGCATCTATCGCCTCCAGGAAACGAAGACGCTGGCAGCGACGGCAACGTCCTTGAAGGTGAGGATGGTGCAAGGGAATATCGACCAGAGCGTCAAATGGAATCCCCAGTATCAGCGGGAAACGATCAGAGCCTATACCTCCCTTTCCGAAGCGGGCGGTGTCCGTCCGGAGCTCGTTGTCTGGCCGGAGACGGCCTTTCCCGCCTTTTTTCAGGATGAAAACGAGATGCACCGGGAGGTGAGCAGCTTGGCAAGGAAGATCGGCTCCTGGCTCCTTTTCGGCAGCCCGGCGTATGAAAAACGCTCCCAAGAGTTGGTACTGTTCAACAGCGCCTTCGTCCTGGCGCCGGACGGGACGATTGCGGGAAAATACGACAAGGTACATCTGGTGCCTTACGGTGAGTATGTGCCCCTGCGCAGATTTTTCCCGTTCATCAACAAGCTCGTGGCGGGGATCGGGGATTTCGGCACCGGTCCGGGTTATTCCCCGCTGGCCATGGGAGCGCGCCGCGTGGGGGTCCTGATCTGTTATGAGGGCATCTTCCCCGCGGCGGCAAGGGATTACAAGCGGGAGGGAGCGGATTTTCTCGTAAACATAACCAATGATGCCTGGTTCGGACATACCTCAGCGCCTTATCAACATCTCTCGATGACGGTGTTCCGGGCGGTGGAAAACCGCCTCGACGTGGTACGGGCGGCCAACACCGGCATCAGCGCCCTGATTTCCGCCAGCGGGAAAATAGCTGCCGAGCTGGACCTGTTCAAGACCGGATCTCTCGACGTAAGCGTAAACATTTACAATAAGAACACCCTGTATACCCGGTGGGGCGATCTGTTTGTTTATCTGTGCGCCACGGCGCTTTTTCTGTTGTATATAAACATAACCATGAGGAGGAAATACCATGATTGAGGGAATCACTGAGACACTTACGGAGCTGAAGACGAGAATCGCCCATCTCGGAGAGTGTCTTTGACATTGCCGAAAAGGAAACGGAACTGAGGGAGCTGGAGAAGGCAGCGGCCCGGGAGGACTTCTGGAACGATCAGGAGCAGGCGTCGGAGGTGTTGCGACGGCAAACCAAGATAAGGGAGACGATCGAGCACTGGCGGACGCAGCAGCGACAATATGAGGAGCTGGCTACACTTTATGAAATGGCGCAGGAGGAGGGGGATGAGGGGGCCCTGGCGGATGTGGAACGGGAGGTATTGCTGCTGGAGAAAGCCGTCCGTAAAGAGGAACTGCGCCTCATGCTGGGGGCGCCGGAAGACCGTCTTCATGCCATAATGTCCATTCATGCCGGAGCGGGAGGCACGGAAGCCCAGGACTGGGCCGAAATGCTGTTGCGGATGTATCTGCGTTGGGCGGAGCGAAAGAATTACCGGGCTACCATCATCGATTATCTGCCCGGTGATGAGGCGGGCGTCAAAAGTGTTTCCGTGTCCATCGAGGGGGAATATGCCTATGGTTATGCCAAGGCGGAGGTGGGCATTCACCGCCTGGTGCGCATCTCTCCCTTCGATGCCGGCGCCCGGAGACACACCTCTTTTGCCTCCGTGTTTGTTTACCCGGAGGTGGAGGACGATATTGTCATCGAGATCGACGATAAGGATCTTCGGATCGACACCTACCGGTCCTCCGGCGCCGGGGGGCAGCACGTGAACAAGACGGACTCCGCGGTGCGGATAACCCATCTGCCCACGGGCATTGTCGTCCAGTGCCAGAATGAGCGCTCTCAGCACAAAAACAAGGCTATGGCGATGAAGTATCTCAGATCGAGACTTTACGAAATCAAGCTCCAGCAGCAGCGCGAAAAATTACAGGAAATAAATAAGACCAAAAAGGACATCGCCTGGGGAAGCCAGATTCGCTCCTATGTCCTCCATCCCTACAAGATGATCAAGGACCATCGGACCAACCTGGAGGTCGGCAACGTAGCCCGGGTATTGGACGGTGACATTGACGATTTCATAGAGGCTTACCTACTTGCAAACTAATATTACAACGGTATCCTTATGGAAGGGAAAGGACAAATAAATTTTCGCCTCCGGGACGATTTGTGCTATAAGCATCCTGCTTGCCGACCAGGCAGTGAAAGGAGTTGAAAAATTGTATATTCCGAAAAACCCTCTGAAGGTAGGTATATCCCTTTTCGTGATCACGGCATTTTTATCCTTTGCCGGCATTCAAATTCTCCATGGGGAGGAAAAGGAGATAAATACCCCGGCGACGGTTAAAAAAATCTACACCGCCGTGCCGGGAGATGAACATGAAGCCGTGGATGCTGAGACATCGGCCAACCTGAAGTTGGAAAAA
>JAGPFL010000124.1 GCA_018056545.1 Syntrophobacterales bacterium | reverse complement strand
TGTTCGATACCATGGAATTGATTGAACTTGTTGAATGGATACAGCTCAAAAATTACCGTGCCTATCGCTCCCATCGAAAACGAAAATTGGCCGCTATGGGCGAACATGAATATGTATCGTTGTAGGGATAAGCGCTTGCGACAAGATATGTTTCCACACGTTTCCGCTATCCACTTTCTTTCCTTATACACCGATTACTCACCAAATCCCAGCCGATTCAGGCTGCCGAGTTCTTTCCTGCATTCCGGGCAGAAATTACCGGCATGCTGACCTTGAACCGCTCCCGGGAATAAGCGTCCCATTTCTTCCAAAAGAGCCGCGAGGCGCTGCAAAACACTCTCGGTCGGCCGGACCCCAAGAATCTTCCGGGATAGAGAGATGAAAAAACCCCCAGAGATAGGAGCTCTGAGGGCGTTTTGTGTCCGGACTTGGTCCGGCCGGAAATGATGAGGTTTGCTTTTCGTAAACCCTTGATTTTATTTGGCGTCCCCACGGGGAGTCGAACCCCGGTTACTGGCGTGAAAGTCCATAAACGCCATTTTACCATAAAATACCAGTTTATTTTTACATAAGTAAATTCAATATTTTGCACTTCTTCATTTTTTCTTGACATACCACAAAATACCTCTATATTTAGTCTGAAGGTTGGAAATAGGGTTGGAAAAAATAAGGGGTTGGAAATGCCCCAAAATAGCCGGTTACTGGCTTATTGAAAAAGGGCAACATGAAGAGATTAAAGACGGATTATCGAGGTGTCTTTTACCGTGAGGCGGAGCGGATCGGCGGCAAGGGGATCGAGCGTGTTTATTACATCGTCTTCAAAAAAAACGGCAAGGTGTTTGAAGAAAAAGTAGGTCGTCAGTATGCCGATGATATGACACCGGCACGGGCGGCAACGATCCGGGCGGCCAGGATCGAGGGCCGTCGGGAGTCAAGGAAAGACATCCGGGAGGCGGCGAAGGCTGCCAAACTTGCAGAGGAAGGCAAGTGGACATTTTCAAAGCTCTGGAAGGAATATTCCAGTCAGAGACCGGATTCGGCATCTATAAAAATTGATGGCTATCGTTTCCATCAATATCTGGAATCGAAGTATGGAGGGAAAGAACCCCACGAGCTTCACCAGCTTGAGATTGATCGCCTTCGGATCAATCTCTTAAAACAGGGGAAGGCACCCCAGACAGTAAAACACGTTCTGGGGCTGATAAAACGTCTTTCCAATTTCGGCGTCAACAAGCAGCTATGCCAGGGAATTGGCTTCAAGATCGTCATGCCAAAGGTTGACAATCTGAGAACAGAGGACTTGAACCCTGAGCAGCTAAAGAAATTGCTTCAGGCTATGGACGCGTCACCGGACAAAGAGGCGGCGGACTTCATGCGTATGGCCTTGTTTACCGGCATGAGGCGCGGCGAATTGATGAAGCTGCGATGGGAAGATATTGACTTTGAACGAGGCTTCATCCTGATACGGAACCCCAAGGGCGGCAAGAGTCAGATGATCCCCTTAAACGATCAGGCGCGGGCCGTTTTGGATAATCATCCGAAGTTAGCGGAACATGTCTTTGTCAGAGAAAATAAGCAACCGTTCACCAATGTCATAAACAAGCGCGTTCGGGAAATCCACAAGGCAGCGGGCCTTCCTTCCGACTTCCGGCCATTGCATGGTCTCCGACATGCTTATGCGTCCATGTTGGCATCATCGGGCCAGGTTGATCTTTACACCCTGCAAAAACTTCTTACCCATAAGTCGCCGCAAATGACGCAGCGATATAGCCATTTAAGAGACGAGTCGTTAAAAAGGGCATCTACCCTTGCCGGTAAGCTGATAATTGAACAGGCGGCAATCTCGAACGCCACGGCGGGCGATAAGGAGAACATAGGAGCATGAATTACATGGACAGACTGAGGAGAATTGATGCACTGAAAGTTAGAATAGACGGACACAGACCCATTGATGCTCCGATGCTCAAACAGATACGGGAATATTTCCGCATCGGCATGACCTATTCAAGCAACGCCCTGGAAGGAAACTCGCTTACCGAGACGGAGACGAAGATCGTCATTGAGGACGGGATCACCATCGGGGGGAAACCGGTCAAGGATCATCTGGAAGCCCTGGGACATGCAGATGCGTATGATCTTCTCTTTCGGTTGGCAAAAGGGCAAAGCATCACCGAGGCGAACGTCAAGGAACTGCACCGGCTGTTCTATTATCGCATCGACGCGAAGCAGGCTGGTAGGTATAGAAAGCAGAAGGTTATCATCACCGGAACGGATTTCATCCCCCCTGCGCCGGAGCGGATACCGGAGTTGATGAAGTTATTCATTGGCGGGATACCGAGGGCCAGGGATGAACATCACCCGGTGGTGTTTGCGGCGATCCTGCATAGGGAACTGGTCACCATTCACCCCTTCATTGACGGCAACGGACGGGCGGCACGGCTTTTGATGAACCTTGCCTTGCTTCAGGCAGGCTATCCCCCGGCGATCATTCCCCCGATCCTGCGCCGGGATTACCTGGACACCCTGAATAAGACACACAAGGGCGATGATAGGCCATTCATAAACTTCATCATTGGGGTTTGCTACGAATCGGCAAAGGAATATTTGAGATTGTTGGAAGGGTAAAGAGATAGTCCAGGAATAGGCCGACGGGCCGACAAGCAGGGGGCACCCCTCCCCTGCTTTCCTGGATTAACCAAAGGGGGGCCCATGAGAGGGAAGGGCGATGGGAAAGAAAAAAAAGTATGCAGACCTCCTACTCGACCAAATACCATTAAAGAGCATTGGCGATGATCCGCCTCTTGATGATATTATTACAGATTTTAGTGGTTGGCAACATGCGGATTATATTATAAAAAGGACACTGGAAGACTTCAATAATTACCCAAAAGAGGCGCCAAAATTCTATTCATCCAGGGGGCTTCCGTACCTGGGTATTTTCGAAATTTTCCTGAACAAAAAAGCCAAACATCAAAATAGAACCTTTGCACCGCGTGAAGAGTGGGAACCCACACATGCGGCGTTAGATGCGCTTCACACACTGCAAGACTTAATCAAGGATGAACCGCCCCGGCTTTTCAGGAGGCTTTGTTAGTTGAGTCCGACCACCATGGCCGGAGTGTTCTGACTCTGATAGTAGGTCTCCTCGAACTCGACGGGAGGGATATTGCCAAGCGGTTCGAGCAA
>JAGPFL010000046.1 GCA_018056545.1 Syntrophobacterales bacterium | reverse complement strand
CATAGACGCCTTCCGCCGCCTTGCCGGCCACCTTGATGAAGGTGTCGTCCTTCACCCCGTCGTCGGAGATGAAGTAGGTGTTCATCTTTTTCTTGCGCATCTGGATGACGATGGAGGAGGCCTCGGGATGATAACCGCCGTAAATGACCGCCTCCGCGCCGGACTGTTTGATCTTGTTCACTACGGCGGAGTAGTCCACGGCCCCGGGAGTGATGCCCTCGAAGAGGACGACCTTGGCCTTTTTGGAGTTGCCGATGAAGGTCCGGGCGAACTCCGCCAGGCCCTTCCCGTAATCGCCCTTGTCATGGAGGACGGCGATCTTCTTCACCTTCAGGACATCCATGGCGAATTCGGCATCCAGGCGGGCCTGGGCGTCGTCGGAAGCGATGGTCCGAAAGAAATTCGGGTATTTGCCGCTCTGGGTCAGTTCGGGATTGGTGGCGGAGGAAGACATGGTGACAATGCCCGCATCTTTATATATGTTCAAGGCCGTTTTCGTGGCCCCGCTGCAGATGTGCCCCAGGACCACATGGGCGCCGCCGGACACGAGCTTGGTGGCGGTGTTCGTCGCCACCTCCGGCTTACAGACATCGTCCTCGGCGAGGATCTCCACCTTCTTTCCCAGCACCCCTCCTTTGGCATTGAAATCCTTCACCACCAATTCGGCGGCCCGCTTGGTCGGCAGGCCGTAAGAGGCCAGATCGCCGCTATGGGCGCCGGCGACACCAAGTTTGATGGTATCCGCCGCTGCCGTGGGGCCGGCGCCGAGCAAGACCAGGGCGAAAACACTAAGCCCGGTCAAAAAGATCCACGGAAAAAATCTCCTGTTCATAAGACCTCCTTGTATTTTATTCGTTTCTTAAGCGGATGGATTTGTCTTCATACTTTAAGAAAGCCCGATACGTCAAGGGAAACGAGGCGAAAGAGGGGATCTTGACGGTCCTTATTTTTCCTTGCCCCCCACGTTTTTATCCTTCGACTTCCTCTTGAAGAAGATCCTGATCGGCGTCGCATCGAACCCGAAGGCCTCCCGTAGCTGATTGGCCAGATAGCGTTCGTAGGAAAAATGAACGGCCTTGGGATCACGGACAAAGAAGATGAAGGTCGGCGGCTTGACGGCCACCTGGGTCACGTAGGCAAAGGTGTTGGGCCGGCCGCCGGACCGGGAAGGGGGATTTCTGTCGGTGAATTCCCGGGCGACCCGGTTGAGATCGCCGGTGGTGATCCGTCGCGTGTATTGCTCGTAAACCTTTTCGATAAGGTCGAAGATCCTCGTCACCCGCTGTCCCGAAAGGGCGGAGATGAAAACGATCGGGGCGAAATCGAGAAATTTGGCCTTATCCCTGATGTCCCTGACATAGATGCCCACGGTGTCGTTGTCTTTGGCCACCAGGTCCCACTTGTTGACGACGATGATGCAGGCCGTGCCCCGCTCATAAGCCAGGCCGGCGATTTTGGCGTCCTGTTCCGTCATCCCCTCGGCGGCGTCGATGAGGATCAGGGCGATGTCGCACCGGCCGATGGTCTTCAAGGCCTGGACAACGCTGTACTTCTCCAGGGTGAGGCTGACGCGGCTCTTGCGGCGGATGCCGGCGGTGTCGATGAGGAGGTATTTCCTTCCCTGCCGCTCAAAAGGGGTATCGATGGCGTCCCTGGTCGTCCCGGGAAGGGGATTGGCGATGGTCCGCTCATATCCCAGGAGACGGTTGATCAGCGACGATTTCCCCACATTGGGTTTGCCGATGACGGCAATGCGGAGCCGCTCCTCTTCTTCCTGTGCTTCATCCCCGGCATCCGGCAACAGGTGGAGCATTTCGTCCATGAGTTCATAAAGCCCCTGGCCATGCTGGGCGGAAAGGGGAAAGAGCTTTTCCACCCCCAGGCCGTAAAACTCATAGGTCAACTGTTCGTGACGCGGGCCGTCGATCTTGTTGATCACATAGAAAACCGGTTTCCTGATCTCCCGGAGCATGGCGGCGATTTCCCGGTCGGCGGGCGTCAGGCCATCCCGACCGTCCATGAGAAAGACAATGATGTCGGCCTCTTCGATCGCCAGGGTGGTCTGCTCCCGCATCTGAGCCAGGATACCGTCGGCGGCCGCGGGTTCAAATCCGCCGGTGTCGATAAGGATAAAGGGCCGGCCTTGCCACTCCCCGTCGGCATAGTTGCGATCCCGGGTCGCCCCCGGCTCGTCGATGACGATGGCCTTGCCCTTCCCGGCCAGACGGTTGAACAGGGTGGACTTGCCCACATTGGGACGGCCGATGACGGCGATGACCGGTTTCATGCCGTACCCCCGCTGCCCCTGTTAATGGTAAAATTGATGAGCCGCTCTTTCCCCATTTCAGGTCCTCTTCCTGTGCTTACCCACCTCGTCAAGGTCATACCGCCGGGGCGGGTTTGTCTTTTTCCATTTTTTTATCCCTTGCTGTCAAGCAATAACCGCGTCGGCACCGAAGATGAACCCGATCGCAATAATTTCGAAAATTCGCTTCACCGCAGCTCCGCAATCATTTGTTGCCCCTCCAGGTTATCCATAATGATTCTCGTTTATTACCGCACTTTAGATTCCCTCATGAAGGGGTGTAAAGCATACGATGCGCTGTCGGCGAAGCTTTTTCCGCCGCCAGGAAAAGCTCTCACCGCGGGGCCATACCCCACACAACCCAGACGGAAAAGAGGGTACCGGCTAAAGCGAATTTCCTTGAAATAAGCAGGCGGTTCGTATAAAAAATTACCTACTTCTTCTTATACCAACAGGAACATGAAAATAATTCTCGCCGGATACAATATCGATTATGAAACCATCATGGATCTCGAGGACCGCTGCGAGGACCTCGAAGAGCTGACGCCGGAAACCATCGCCGCCGCCTACGCCCGCATCAGCCGTTCCCCCCGGCCGGTGGACGAACTGCGGGCCGCGGCCCGGGGGGAGGTGGACAAGGCCCGCCAGTCCAACCGGAACATCGTCTTCGAGATGGGCCACAGCTCCATCGCCGAGCATGCGGTCTTCAACGTGGATGTTCTGGGGGTGTCCCGCCTCCTGGTGGAGGACATCGAGAGGTTCCGGCTTTGCTCCTACACGGAAAAATCCCAGCGGTACGTCCTGTTCCAGGACGACTTCGTCATTCCGGAGGAGATAAGGAACGCAGGGCTCGAAAGGCCTTTCACGGAGGCGGTTCGGGATCAGAACTCCTTTTACCGGGAATGTTACGAGCGGCTCCGCCCCTACGTTTTCTCCCGGCATCCGGAGCTGGCAAGAGATCCGGCCAACCGCTCCCTCCTGGAAGGCTGGGCCAAGGAAGATGCCCGTTACGCCATCGCCCTGGCTACGGAAACCCAGTTGGGGATGACCCTCAACGCCCGGAATCTGGAATTGATGCTCCGCCGTCTCGCCGCCCATTCTCTGGCCGAGGCCCGGGACTTCAGCGCCGCCCTTTTCAAGGCCACCAGATCCATCGCCCCGTCCCTGGTCCGTTATACCGAGGCCACGGACTACGACCGCCTGACGCGCCGGGGGCTCCGGGAGTATGTCTCCTCCCTCCTGGGGGAAAACAAAGGGAATATATCGCAGGAAAAGCGTCGGGAAACGGAATCGGAGACGGTATTGGCCGGGGGGTCACCGGACGACGTCACCCTGGTCTATGCCTCTCCCGAAGCCGATCTGCGGATCCTGGCCGCCCTCCTGCACTCTTCATCGCGGCGCCCCCTGGCGGAATGCCATGCCGTGGCCGAAGGCATGTCGCCCCCGCAGCGGCTCGCCATTATCAAAACGGCACTGCGTCACCTCCGACCTTACGATTCCGTGCTCCGGGAATTCGAATATGCGGAACTGGTCTTCGAGCTGACGGTGAGCGCCTCTTGCTTCGCCCAGTTGAAACGGCACCGCATGGCCACCCTCACCGCCCAGGACTACGATCCATCCCTGGGCGTGACCATCCCGCCGTCCCTCGGGGAAATCGGGATGGAAAAGTCCTTCCGGGAACTCATCGCCCGGACCGAAGAGGTTTACGGGAAGCTCCGGGAACGGGCGGGGGATGGGGCGACGTATGTCCTTACCAACGCCCACCGGCGGCGGGTTCTCCTCAAGGTGAACGCCCGGGAGTTTTATCACATCACCCGTCTGCGGGCGGACCGTCATGCCCAATGGGATATCCGGGAACTGACGCTCAAGATGCTGGCCGAGGCGAGGAAAGCGATGCCGCTTACCCTCCTTTTGGCCGCGGGAAAGGATGGGTTTGGGGATCTTTACAACAAAATTTTCGATCCTAAGAAGGAGGAGCGAGCATGAAGAAGTTTATGGCCGTAGCAACCGCCGGGTTCCTGCTGACGATCGTCATGACCGCCTCAGCGGTGGCGGGAGACAACATGATCATCCACTACAAGAACGGAAAGAAACTGACGGTTGATACGGACGGTGTGGAGAGGATCGAGTTTCAGGTCAAAGGAGGGGGCGGCTATGGACAAGGCGCCGCCTCCGGCTCTTTTTCCGGCCATGTCGTCCATATCATCTCCAAGAACAGCGACAAATGCCTGGACGTGGCGGGAGCGGACAAAAATAACGGGGCCAATGTCCAGCAGTGGGACTGCCACGCCGGCGCCAATCAGCTCTGGACCCTCACGGACAAGGGGGGCGGCTACTACCTGATCAAGGCGAACCACAGCGGCCGTTGTCTCGATGTGGCCGGGTGGGGCAGGAGCAACGGCACCAACGTGATTCAGTACGACTGTCACGGCGGCGACAACCAGCTCTGGACCCCCGTGTCCCAGGGCGGCGGTTACTATCTCCTGAAAGACAAACACAGCGGCATGTGTCTCGATGTTTCCGGGGTCAGCAAGGACCGGGGGGCCAATGTCTATCAGTGGCAATGCCACGGCGGCGACAACCAGCTTTGGCGATTGAACTGATGAACAGGGGCCTGCCCCCCACCGGTGCGGCGGGACGAAGCGGTCGGCAGGAGTATCGACGATCGAAAAAGCCCCAGGAGGAAGGGCCATGCCACTGCCGCCGGTGATCGGCCTGAACATGTCTCTCACCGACGAAGCCAGCCCCGGAACCGCCGGTCGTCTGCATGTCGCCGTGGATTATGTGGACGCCGTCACCGGCGCCGGCGGCATTCCCCTTTGCCTGCCTCCCCATGAGGACCACCGGCAGATACGGGCCATCCTGCCCCTGCTGAAAGGCTTTTTGCTCATCGGCGGGGACGATTATCATCCCGTGCATTACCACGGCCACCCCCAACCGAAGGAGGAGCTTATGCACCCCCGGCGGGATCGTTTCGACATCGCCCTGGCAAGGATCATCCTGGAGGAAACGGAACTGCCCGTCCTGGGGATATGCGGCGGGCACCAGCTCCTCGCCATCGCCCGGGGCGGTGCGCTGATCCAGGACATCGCCACGGAATGGCGGCCGGCGGCGGATGTTCCGTCCCTGCTCCACAGCAGCCGGGATCGGGAACGTCGCGCGGAGGCGGAAGTGTCGGCGCGCTTTCCGGATTCGATCCCGGCGGCCTCCCCGGCAGCCGTTAAGAAACGATCGGGTAAAACAAGGCTATCTTCGGACGGGGGAGAGGGAAAGGGAGCGCCCGCGGGGTGTCCAGACAGGTTTCCTCCGGCAAACGGCAAGGATATCTACCTGCATTCCTTGCGCTTCGCGCCGCTCAGCCTCGCCGCCCGCGCCGCCGGGGTACCGCCGGGGAAGGCCCTGGCGGCCAATTCCTTCCATCACCAGGCCGTGCACCCGGAGCGGATCGGCCGGGATCTCGTCGCCTCGGCTTGGAGCGCCGACGGCATCATCGAGGCCATCGAAGCGGCCCCCGGCTCTCCCTGGGCCGCCGCCGGCCGTTTTGTCCTGGGAATTCAATGGCATCCCGAAAGGATGCTGGACCGGGTTCCCCACCGCCGCATCTTCCGGTCCTTTGTCCGGGAGGCGGCAGGAATGCGGCGTCCTTCGTGAAGGCCAATCCCTTTTCACTTTTCCGGATATATTTTACCGGTAAAATGCTCCTCATGCTGGTGCTGGGCTTTGCCTCCGGGATGCCCCTGGCCCTGACCAGTTCCACCCTCGCCGCCTGGATGGTTGCGGAAGGCGTGGATATAAAGACCATCGGGATCTTTTCCCTCGTCGGCCTCCCCTATGCCTTCAAGTTTCTCTGGTCGCCCCTGCTGGACCGTTACGTGCCCCCTTTTCTGGGCCGGAGACGGGGATGGATGCTCGTCACCCAGTTGGCCCTCACGGCTACCATCGCCACGACGGGTTTTTTCCATCCGTCCTCCGAACCGTTCCTCGTCGCCCTCTGGGCTGTCGCTTTGGCCTTCTTCAGCGCCAGCCAGGACATCGTCCTGGATGCTTACCGAACCGAATACCTGGCCCCGGAAGAGCGGGGGGCCGGCGCCGGCATCTGGATCATGGGTTATCGCCTCGCCATTCTCGTCAGCGGCGCCCTGGCCCTCATCCTTTCCGATCACCTTTCCTGGCGGAGCGTTTATCTCCTCATGGGGCTGGTCATGTCCGGCGGCATCATCGCCACGTTCCTGTGTCCGGAACCCGGCAAACGACGCCCCGGTGATGAAGGTCCCCTGCCGCCGAAAAATCTCCGGGAAGCCGTGGTGCAGCCCTTCGTCGAGTTCTTCAAGCGGCCCGGCGCCGGGGAAATCCTCTTGTTCATCCTTCTCTACAAGCTCGGGGACGTGGCCGCCGCCCAGATGACCACCCCTTTTATCCTCCAGCATATCGGTTTTTCCCGGACGGAACTGGGAGCCATCTTCAAAGGATTCGGGATGGGCGCCACAATCCTGGGGGGAATCGTGGGCGGCGCCTTGATGACCCGCTGGGATTTGCGGCGGTCCCTCTTGGTCTTCGGCATCCTCCAGGGCATTTCCACCATATCATTCGTACTGTTGGAATATACCGGCCGCCAGCTCTGGGCCTTGGGCGCGGTGATCGGGGTGGAAAACATCTGCGGCGGCATGGGGACGGCGGCCTACACCGCACTGCTCATGGCCCTCTGCAACACCCGTTTCACCGCCACCCAGTACGCCCTCCTGAGCAGCCTCATGGCCGCCAGCCGTTATATTACCGGGGCGCCGACCGGTTTTCTCGTCGCCGCCGTGGGCTGGACATGGTTCTTTGTTGTTTGCACCGTCCTGGCCGTTCCCGGTCTGTTGCTGCTGTGGCGCTACGATTACTGGGCCGAGGGCGGCAAGAAAACGACGACTCCATGTAAATAGCCATTATTATAATGAAAATGACTACGCCGATTTCCAGGAAACAATTTTCAACGTTCGCGGGTGTTGGCTGAACACGGCAATTCGGTTGTATCAGCACATTTTGCCCCGAAATATTTTTCCGTCTCTATGATAACCTGCAGCAATTCGTCACATCTGAAAAACAATTTGCCAGCCGCCGGCAAAACGTTATATCTTTTGGATATGAAAACGATAAAGGCCGCCCCCGATGCGGCTTGAAGGTTTGCTGCTCATGTCCATCATCGTCTCTCTTTTGTCGGGGCCTACCGTTTCCGCGGCAACGGGCTCTTCTCCCGCCTCCCTGTCCCGGCAGGCGGTAGTCGTCAGGACGGCGAACTGGCAATCATGCCAAGGGAGTTTGCAGCGTTACGAGCGATCATCCGTGCAGGAAGTGTGGCAACCGGCGGGGAAAGCAATCCCGGTGGTCGTGGGACGCAACGGCCTCGCTTGGGGATTGGGCCTCCATCCGATAAGGGGTGAGACCCCCTTCTGCCCTACCAACGAGCGTTCAGGAAGAATACCCCGCCGTCCACCCTTGCCGGCGGCGGGAAAAGATACGGAAGCGCCGCCGGACTCCGCAGAAAGGGGCAATGACGGCGACCCGGGAAAGCGGGAGGGAGACGGTCGGTCGCCGGCAGGCGTCTTCAGTTTGAGCGGCGCCTTCGGGTACGCCCCCGGCGGGGAGTGTCCCTGGATCAAGTTGCCTTACCGGGAAGCGACATCGACCCTGAAGTGCATCGACGACATCCGCTCCCGCCATTACAACCGCCTGGTGAACGCCGGGGAGGAACCGAAGGATTGGTCAAGCTGCGAAGAGATGCGCCGCCCCGACGATCAATACCGCCTGGGCATCGTGGTGGAACACAACGCCGCCCCCGCGATCCCCGACCGGGGCTCCTGCATCTTCATTCATATCTGGAAAGGACCGGAGGTCGGCACGGCGGGATGCACGGCCATGGCGCCGGAAGACATGGAAACGCTTCTCCGCTGGCTCGATCCGGCGGCCGTTCCCGTTCTCATCCAGCTTCCGGAATCCGCCTACCGGCAATTAAAAGGCCCCTGGGAACTTCCCTGAACCGACTCGACAAGCCCGGCCTGACTTGTCATCCCGCAAGGTGCGGCGGAAACGGCCGGGACCCCCGACATGACGGCCGGCGCCGCACCGGTCCCGGCAAAGAAACCGGCATGTTCGCATCCTTATTGTTTATCCAATTCTTCCCGCACCGCCAGGGCCCGTTCCAGGCGGCGCCGGAGCGACGAGCGGCCCAGAACGGCGAAGCAGCGGTCCAGCTCCGGACCCTTGGTCCGGCCCGTAACGGCGGCGCGGAGGGGAAGAAACAGTCTCTTCCCGCGCCGGCCGGTGCGCGCGGCCAGGCGGTCGATAAGGTGGCGATAGAGGTTTGGTGTCACCGCGTCATTATCGCCGACGATCCCAGCGCCTTCCCCAGGGTCGTTTGCATAGTCCGCATCGTCCTGGTCCCGGTAATTCCCTCCTCCGGTACCATCAGCATGGGCCCCGGAATCGGCACGTAAACCGGCAATCAGGGTCAGGAGGGTTGCGATCGTCTCTTTAGCCTCCGGATCGGCGACAATCTCCCGCGCCTCCGCGGAAAGTTCGTAGGCTTCGTCATCGAAAATGCGTAAATAATCAACGATGTCCGCCAGCGACTCCAGGTTGTCCCGCACCGCCGCCACAACCGTTTGCAGGCGGTTTTCCTCGATCGCGGCATAGCCCGCCGCAGCGATGAACGGCCGCAGATGCCCGACCAGGACCTCCGGCGTTTCCCGGCGGATGTACAGGCTGTTGAGCCAGCGGAGCTTGTCGGCATCGAAGATCGCCCCGCTCTTGCCCGCCCGTTCCAAACTGAATTCCTCAATAAGCTCCGCCTTTGTTGCCACCTCCCTGCCATCGCCCAGCGAGGCCCCCAGGAGGGCCAGATAATTGAGCAGCGCCTCCGGCAGCACCCCCTGTTCCCGGAATTCCCGGACGGCGGTGGCCCCGTGGCGCTTGCTCAGCTTGGCCCGGTCCCGCCCGAGGATCAGGGCGTGGTGGGCGAACTGCGGCGGCGTAAAACCCAGCGCCCGATAGAGCAGAAGCTGGAGGGCCGTGTTGGAAAGGTGGTCCTCCCCCCGGATCACGTGCGTGATCCCCATGAGGTGATCGTCCACCACCGCGGCAAAATTGTAGGCGGGTATTCCGTTGGCGCGGACGATGATGAAATCCCCCAGGGCCTCACCGGAGAAGCGCATCTGGCCGCGAATAAGATCGGTGAAGGCGATGGTCCCCGGCGGGACCCGAAAACGCCACGCCGCCGGCCGCCCCGCCGCTGCCCGCCGCCGCCGCTCCTCTTCGCTGAGGTTCCGGCATTTTCCCAGGTAACGGGGGGCCAGCTTCCGGGAAAGGAGGCTGAGACGCTCCGCCTCCAGTTCCTCGTCGGTACAATAACAGGGATAAACGAGTCCGGCGGCGATGAGCCCGTCCAGATACCGCCTATAGATAGTCAATCTCTCGCTCTGACGATAAGGACCGTGGGGACCGCCCCCGTCGGGACCCTCGTCCCAGTCGATACCCAGCCAGGCAAGGTCCCGAAGGAGATTATCTTCATAGATGCGGGAGGTTCTTGTCTGATCGGTATCCTCGATGCGCAGGATCAGGGCGCCGCCATAACGACGGGCGAAAAGCCAGTTGAACAGGGCGGTTCGGGCGTTGCCCACATGGAGATCACCGGTGGGAGAAGGGGCGAAGCGGACGCGGGGTGGGGAGTTTTTCACCGGAAAGCACCTACACAAAAACTTGAAATCATGTAATTCCCCCCCCCCTTCAAGGGGATGGTTAGGATGGAGACGGGCCTGAGATGTATTTTATGAACCTTAGGCACCGTTTTCCTCCCTTTGGTGACGACAGGCCATCGTGAGCGCTTCATGAGCCTTCACCCCCTGAAGAATCGGTCAAAGCCGGCGGATAGTCAAGAAGCGGTATCATTTCCTCTTTTGTTCCGGCTGTCTCCGGGAACCGGTGTCACCAGGGCTACAGCCAAGGCGGCGATTCCCTCGCCGCTCCCCACGAAGCCCATCCCCTCGTTGGTTTTGGCCTTGACGCTGACCGCTTCCGGAGCCAACGCCAGCGCTTCGGCGATATTCTTTATCATCCCGGACACATAGGGACGCAGTTTCGGCTGCTCGATAATCACTGTGGCATCGACATTGACCACCCGGTAACCCCGGACAGCGACCATCTCTTTAACCCGGCCCAGAAGCAGAAGGCTGGAAATATCCCGAAACGTGGGGTCGGTATCGGGAAAATGGGTGCCGATATCCCCGGCACCGACGGCGCCCAGGACGGCGTCACAGACCGCGTGGACCAGGGCGTCGGCGTCGGAGTGGCCGACCAACCCCTGGGGGTGCGGGATATTAACTCCCCCCAAAACCAGGCGGCGCCCCGGCGACCAGCGATGGCTGTCATACCCGATTCCCACCCGTACGGTTTTTTCCGAGCTTCCGCCGTCACACATTCCCAATCACCGCCATGTTCTTCGGGAGTGCCTCCCAAGGCGGAACAATTTCTTCCCCAGGCCCCCCTTCTCCCCACAAAGCCTCATAAGCGACCCACGCCCTTGCGGCGGCGCTTTACAGTAAAATCGGAATATTCTCTCAGAAGCCAAAGCAAAGGGCCATTAATTCCCCTGGCAGTTTCACTTTCGCCGCGCCAGGATATGTTCCGCCCAGGTCAGATCACTCACCGTGGTTACTTTGATGTTCTCCGGGTCGCCGGCCAGCATCCGCACCGGGATGCCCAGTCTTTCCACCAGCACGGCATCGTCGGTGCCGTAAAAGTTGTCTTTCCGTGCCTGTCGGTGGGCATGCACGATAATCTCTCGACGGAAGACCTGGGGAGTCTGGGTGACACAGAGGTGTTCCCGGGGCAGTGTTCCGACCACCCTCCCTTGTCCATCGCATTCCTTGATGGTGTCTCCGACGGGGACACCCACCGTCACCGCCCCCTCCCGGAGGGCACCCTGCACCGCCTCCTCGATCAGGGAGGGGGTTACCAGCGGGCGGGCGGCATCGTGGATCACCACCAGCTCACAATCCTCCGTCAACGCCGCCAGACCGTTACCGACCGAGTCCTGCCTTTCCCGACCGCCGGCCACTATCCGTCGGACCTTCGTCAGGGCGAAGGGACCGACGATCTCCTCCTGCATCCTGGCCACATCATCGGGAGGGGAAACAAGGACGATCTCGTCGATCACGGAACATTCCTGAAAAGGGCGAAGGGTCTGAACGAGAAGGGGGAGACCGGCGAGGAGCAGGTACTGTTTCGCCTTTCCTTGCCCCATGCGCCGTCCCTTTCCGCCGGCGGGGATGATGGCCGCGACTTTCATCTTATCCTGTAAAAAAAGCCCGGAGGTTGTATCCGCCTCCGGGCCGAGACATTCATGATTTTGCCGACAGGGAAAAGGGTTTCTTGTCCCCGGCCAGGCCTTTCATTTCCGAGAAGATCATTCGTCCCGCCGTGGTCTGGAGAACGCTCGTCACGGTCACATCCACCACCGCCCCCTGATATTTCTGGGCGTTGTCCACGATGATCATGGTACCGTCATCGAGATAGGCCACCCCTTGTCCGGGCTCCTTGCCTTCCTTGATGATCTTCACCGTCATGGTTTCGCCGGGGAGGACCACCGGCTTCAGGGCATTGGCGAGCTCGTTCACATTGAGGATCTTGATGCCCTGGAGTTCCGCCACCTTGTTGAGATTGAAATCGTTGGTGATGATTTTCGCGTTGATCTTGCGCGCCAGGGCCACCAGCTTGGCATCCACTCCCTTCACCTTCGGGAAGTCCTGATCTCCCACCTCCACAGTGATTCCGGCCATTTTCTGCATCCGGTTCAGGATGTCGAGACCACGCCGCCCCCGGGAACGTTTCAGGGTGTCGGAAGAATCGGCGATATACTGCAATTCGTCCAGTACAAACCGGGGAACGATGAGATTCCCCTCGATAAAGCCCGTCTCACAGACGTCGGCGATCCGGCCGTCGATGATGACGCTGGTATCCAGGATTCTGGCTTCCTCCGGCTCCTTGGTTTGTCCCCAGCCGAATATATTCAATTCCTCTGTTTTTTTCGATCCGAGAACCAATCCGAGGTATCCCATGATTCCCGTCAGGAGGGCGTATATCCACGGTACGACTTCCTGATTCTGTTTGATATTACTTACAAAATTTAGACCATAGGCAAGCAGGAAAGCAATGATAAGACCAACGATCATACCCACAACTCCTCCCAGAATGATTCGCAGGGAGAATTTGCGGATGTCCTGTTCCACCTTGATGACGAAAAACGCAATGACCAGCCCGATAACGAAGCCCACGGGCCACGCCCACCACTGACTGGCGGGATAGGTCAGATAGGCGATGAAGAAGCCGCTGATGGAACAGGCAGCGATGAGAATAATTCTGACAATCATCTGTATTCACCTCCTTTCGCGTCAAATTTTATCAGGAAGGAACGCCCGCCTGAAAATAGGGGCGTTCCTTCCATATTACTTGTTCCTTCTTCAAAGACGATCCGGGTTACTGGATGGTAAAGATGGTCCGCAGATCCTCTTCGATCTTGGTTTCATCGGATTTCGTGGCCACCGAGATCTCCTTGACCAGGAGATTTTTCGCCGTGTCCATCATTTTCCGTTCCCCGAAGGAGAGGTTCTTGTCGTTTTTCAGGATCAGTAGGTCCCTGAGCACCCTGGCGATTTCATACACCGAACCCGTCTTGATCTTTTCCAGATATTCCCGGTAGCGCTTGTTCCAGGTCTGCTTGTCGATCGTCACTTCCTTATTCTTAAGGATATCATACACTTTGGATATTTCTTTTTCGGAGATCACCTCCCGGAGGCCCACCGATTTCGCGCTTTTGGTAGGAATCATGATCTTCATCCCGTTCCCCATGATCTTCAGGATGTAAAAGGTCTGTTTAGTCCCCATGACCTCCCGGTTTTCTATGTTTTCAATGACCCCGACGCCCTGGGCGGGATAAACTGCCATATCACCAATCTTAAACATCTTGACCACCACCGAATATATTTTGAATTTGGTATGTTAACATATAATCCGACCTTAGTCAATATATCTTCAGACATATTGGTACATTAAATGCCTCAGATCCGTTTCGAATCTTTCCGTATCATCAGGCAGGTACTCATCGGTTATTGTTTTCAGCCTTCCGTACATGACGGGATCACGGAGATCATCCAAACGCCGATAGATGCCCTGTCGCCGCCCCAGCCGGAAAATCATCCGGTCCTGAATCGGCAAAGAAAGATAGGAATCGATGACCGCCAAAAGCTTATCCTTGTCTTCGGGAAGTTTCCCTTCCACCTCCTCGAGGAGATTTAGGATGTGATCGCTCACAATCGTGGTTTGTATCCCCTCGAGATTGGCGATGAACATTCTAATTTCCTTTACCGTTTCGTCATCCCCAAGGGGGGTGAATTCCCCTTTTTGCATGAGTTCGTAAAGCCCGGTACCCTTGACGACCTGCAGCGAGCGTAGGCGCACATAATCGGGATTGATGGCATTGATGACCGTCGCCGTCGCCAGGGCGTTCTCTTCCGACCAACGGTCGCCCCCCAGTCCCGGAATGATGTATTCGCACAGAGATATCCCCGACTCGACAATCCTTTTTCCCCCTTCGATATGGTCGGCCGCCGTAGCGCCCTTGCGGATAAATTCCAAAAGCGGGTCGTAACCGCTTTCCATGCCGACGTGGATCCGCGACAGACCGGCCTGGCGCAGCCTTTGCAACTCTTCCACCGTCTTTCTTCTCGCCGTCTGGGAACGGCAATAAGAGGTGATCCTTGTGACCCCCGGGAACTGTTCCCGGAGAAAAGTCAGGATTTCCTCCAGTTCCTCCGTTTTCAGGATCAAGGAATTG
>JAGPFL010000123.1 GCA_018056545.1 Syntrophobacterales bacterium | reverse complement strand
GCCCGGGTATGGCTCAACGACGTCCAGGCCTACGGCGGCCTCGCGGCGGTGGACTGCTATCTGGGTGCCACGGAGGTGGCCGAGGGGGATCCGCTCAACAGCGTCTATCCCGGCGAGTTCAATTACGGCGGCGGGCATGTCATAGAAGACCTGGTGGCGGGCAACGTGGTCCGGCTCCGCCTGGAAGGGTACGGGACGGACTGCTATCCCTCCCGGAAACAGGAAAAAAACATGACCCTTTCCGACATGCGGGACGCCATCCTTTTCAACCCCCGCAATGCCTACCAGAATTACAGTTGTGCCGTCAACATGTCGGACAAGACGATCTACACCTATATGGGGATGCTGCGCCCCCGCATGGCCAATGCCAATTATGCCACCTCCGGCCAGTTGAGCCCCTTGTTCAATGATCCGTATTACCGCACCATCGGTCTGGGAACGAGGATCTTCCTGGGCGGCGCCCAGGGATATGTAGCCTGGCAGGGCACGCAGCACAATCCCCGGGCCCTCCGGGGGAAGAACGGTGTTCCTCGGGAGGGTGCCGGCACCTTGGCGACAATCGGCAACCTCAAGGAGATGTCCCCCCGATGGCTGGTGGGGGCCAGTATGCTGGGTTACGGCGTGTCCCTGTACGTGGGGATAGGGATTCCCATTCCCATCCTCGATGAAGAGATGGCGCGTTTTACCGCGGTTCGGGATAGCGATATCTATACCCAGATCTACGATTACAGTATGGATTATCCCAAGGGAGAGCTCAAGAGCCTGGGGGAGGTGAGCTACCAGGCCCTGCGCAGCGGGCAGATCGTGCTCAACGGGAAGAAAATCGCCACAGCCCCCCTTTCCAGCTATTACAAGGCAAGAGAAATCGCAATGATTCTGAAGGAATGGATTGAAAGAGGGGACTTTTTGTTAGGGGAGCCCCAACTTCTTCTTACATCGGGCTGAGAGAAAATAAATATTTGTTGCCGAAGGTATTATTTTTATTGCGAAGAAAGGAAAATTATTTTAATATAGTCAAAAATTGTTCATCATAAGCAGGTATCATGAAGATCGGGCGTTATGTGTTGGCCTTCGTTTTGTTTATCGGCGCCTTGATTGTGTTTGGAAACCGGGGCCTGGTCGATAATTACGCATTGCGGGAAAAGTTGCAGTCGCTCCGGAAGGTCAACCAGGAAATAGCTAATGAGAACAAGCAGTTGCAGAAGATAGCCCACAGCCTGCGCGCGGATTTGGCCTATATCGAAATGGTTGCCCGCCATGATCTGGAAATGGTCAAGAAGGGGGATCTGGTTTATAGGAATGCCAAATAAATCACTGAACTCTGAAGATGATTGACTTCAAGTCGTTGTTCAAGAAAAAGGAGAAGGACGGGGCGGCAGCGTCTGCTGTGGCCGCCCAGGCCAAGGACACCGGCGCCGCTCCACCCAAGGAAAGCAAATTACCCAAAAGCCTTCAATCCCTAACCAAGATCGATCTCAAAAGTCTCTTTTCCGGCAAAAAACAATTCGTGGGGTTGGATATCGGCTCCAGTTCCCTGAAATTGGTAGAGATTGTCGGCGATAAGGGTTCGTACACCATGAACCGTTTCCTGACGACGCCGTTGGCACCGGGCGTGGTTGTGGACGGGGCGGTGGTGGAGGTGGACGCCCTGGCGGAAAACCTTAAGGGGTTGTTCAAGAACTCCGGTTGTCAGAAAAAAGAAATCGTCGCCTCCCTTTCGGGCCACAATGTCATCATCAAGAAGGCCCCGTTCCCGGACATGCCGGAGAAGGATCTCCAGGAGACCATCCGTGACGAAGCGAGCAAGTATTTGCCCTTCGACAACATGGACGAGGTGAACTTCGATTTTCAGGTCCTGGGACGATCCGAGCACAATCCCAATCTCAACGATGTCATCATCGTGGCCGCCAAAAAAGACCTCATCGAAGGCTATGCGGAGGCCATCGAGCTGGCAGGCCTGTCCCTGGCCATCATGGACGTCGACTCCTTCGCCTTGGAAACGATGTACATGGAGAACTACGATTACGAAGAAAAGGACGTGGTCGTCATCGCCAATATCGGGGCCAGCATTACGAACCTTAATGTGATGCGCAATGCCACGTCCATCTTCACCCGCGATTTCGCCATGGGCGGGAGCATGATTACCGAGGCGATTCAGGCCCAGTTCGGGGTGTCCGCCGAGGAAGCGGAAAAGATCAAGATCTTCGGCCCGGAAGGGGATGAATACGCCAAGGGGGATTTTTTCCGCAATACCCTCCTGTACCTTGCCGATCCCCTCTGTGCCGAGATCGAGCGTTCCATCGACTATTTCCGTTCCACATACAGCGACGAGGAGATAAAGCTGATCCTCCTGGCCGGCGGCGGGGCCAACATCCCCGGCATTGCCGACGATCTGTCACGCCGCATGTCCGTTCCCGTGGAAATCATCAATCCTTTCCGGAAAATAGCTTATAACCGCAAGACGATGGACGAGGAATTCATCAGGGAAATAGCCCCCATAGCCGCCGTCGGAGTGGGGTTGGCACTCAGAAGACTGGGGGACAAATGATCCGGATCAACCTCCTTCCCTATCATGAGAAGGCCAAAAAGGAGTCGCAGACCAAGCAGCTCATCATCATCTCCGGTTCGCTGCTTCTTTTCCTGCTGCTCATCGGGGTTGTGCATCTGTGGATCACCACCTCCGTAAGTTCCCTGGAAAGTGATGTCAAGGCCAGGGAGGCAAAAATCCAGGAGCTCGATAAAAAGATCGGGGAAGTGAAGACCATCGAAGCGGAGAAGAAGGTCTTGGAAAAGAAGCTGGGGGTCATCCAGAACCTGGAGAAGAACCGCGACTACCCCGTGCGCCTCTTTGCCGATGTGGCCGGTCAGGTTCCCACCAAGGACGTCTGGCTGGAAAAGCTTGTCCAGAGCGGCAAGTCCCTCCAGGTGGAAGGCAAGGCACGGGACAACTTCGCCGTGGTGCGGTTCATCAGGAACATGGAGGGCTCGCAGTACATCCAGTCCGTGGAACTTCTTTCCACCCGTCAGATGGAGATCTCCGGGATCAAACTCCAACAGTTCGTCCTGTCCTGTGTGCTCAAAAGCGGTGTGTGAGTATGGCGATAACGGTTGAAGACCTGAAGAAGCTTTCCCCGAAGATGATGGCGGCCATCTTGGTTGTGGTCTTCCTCTTGCTGGGTTATTTCTACTGGTTTTTCTTCTTCAACGC
>JAGPFL010000122.1 GCA_018056545.1 Syntrophobacterales bacterium | reverse complement strand
CTTTCAACCCTTTGTGAAACCTTTCTCCGATCCGGACATCGAAATGGAGAAGCGCAAACGAGCGCTGATCAAAGACGAAGAGACTTTGAGGCGCATTAAGACGAATTTGACGAACATCCGCGGGATCGCCTTCAGCTCCGTCACCGCCGTGCCGCCCCAAGGCTTGAAGCTGTCGTTGCCCCCGGCGTTGCTGTTCGAATCGCAGGGCCATGGTCTCAGTGTCCAGGGTCGAGAGATCCTCACCCATATATCGGCGGCGCTAAAAGGAGAGACGATATTTGTCCACGTGGCACTTCAAGATGCGGCAACCTTTTTATCCGGCGCGCTGTTGTCTGCAGAAACCGAATCTTTGCACAGGACCGCCACCGTGGCGAAATATTTGAGCTCCCTGGGGGACGTGGAAGCCTCACGGATCACGGTGGGAACAGACCTAAAGAAAGGAAGCGGTAATTACGGAAGGGAAGAAAAGACCCTCGAACCAAAACCGACGGATATTTATATTTCCACAAGACCTTTATAGGAGGAACAGATGGCCAGAGCAACAATGGATGAAAACACAACCGAACAGGCGGATCAGCAGCCGCAGACGAAAAAGAAAGGCATGGCGTTGAAATGGGTCCTCATCGCCCTGGTGGTGTTGGTAGTTTTGGGGGTTATCGGCGGGGGTGCCTACTACTTTTTCGCGACCCAAACCGGCAAGGACAAGAAACAGGCCCCGGCAGCGGCGGTCATCGGTACGATCTGGCCCATGGAACCCTTCATCATCAATATCCAGGACAACGGTGCCGATCGTTATCTGAAACTGGTCGTGCAGTTGGAGATCTCCGATGCCCAGGGCGTCAAGGATTTGGACCTCCTGAAACCGAAACTCCGGGACAACATCCTGGAGCTGCTGGGGGCGAAAACATATCGCGAGCTGATGGATACGGCGGGAAAACAGCGGCTTCGTGAAGAAATCGCCATGCGGTTGAACAGCTTTCTCACCAATACCAAGGTCAACCGTGTCTATTTCACCGAATTCGTCATTCAATAACCAAGGAAACGCTGTCGTCGGGGTTGACTTATGAACAAGATATTGACGCAGGAAGAAGTCGACGCCCTGTTAAGGGGGATATCGGGCGGTGAGATCGAGACGGAGATGGAAGAGCTCCGCGATCCTTCCGATGTCGTTCCTTATGATCTGACCAGTCAGGACCGCATTATCCGGGGGCGGATGCCGACCCTCGAGATGATCAATGAAAAGTACGCCCGTCTGCTGAGGACCACCCTTTCATCGCTCTTGAGGAAGGTGACCAGCGTGAGCGCCATCTCGGTAAATATGGTCAAGTTCGGCGAATTCTTGAAAACCCTGCCGGTGCCCACCAGCATGCATCTGTTTCGGATGGAACCGCTTAGGGGCACAAGCCTTTTCGTCGTCGAGGCCAAGGTCATTTTCATGTTGGTGGACATTCTCTTCGGCGGCAGCGGCCGGGACATGTTCAAGGTGGAGGGCAGGGAATTTACGGCCATCGAGAACAACATCATCCGTCGGGTCGTATTGAATGCCCTGGCGGAGTTGGAAAAGGCATGGCGGGGATTGATCGAACTGAAAATGGAATATCAGCGTTCCGAGGTCAATCCTCAGTTCGTCTATATCGTTTCTCCCACCGACGTGGTGGTGGTGGTGAATTTCGAGGTCGAGGTGGAATATTCGTCGGGAATGATCACCCTTTGTATCCCTTATGCCACCCTGGAACCGCTGCGGGAGAAACTGCAGGCGGGTTTTCAGAGCGAACAACTGGAAGTGGACAAGGGACTTGTGGATCGCTTCCGCAAGAACATCCTCCAGGCGGAGGTGGATCTGGTGGTCGAACTGGGAACTACCCAAATAGCCGCCGGGGATGTGGTCAATTTTCAGATCGGCGATATCATCCCCCTGGACCAGTATGCCGCCGATCCGGTGCGGATCTTTGTGGAAGGGGTCAACAAATTCGACGGTTACGCCGGTATCTACCGGGGAAGTCAGGCAGTGCAGATTACACAGATTATCAGACAGGAAGGGGAATGACCTATGGAACAGGATGAGATCGATGCCCTTTTGCAGGGTGTCTCGTCGGAAAAGAAGGCCGAGACAGGGGGCAAGAAGGATGAGGAACTGACCTGGGACGATGTGGAGCAGGAAATGACCATGTCCAGGAATCCGATCCCCAAGGCGGAGGTCAGTGAGGTATCCTTTCAGGAAATCAAGAAGACGGATGCCCCGAAGGGCAATATGGAACTGGATTTCATCCTGGACATCCCCCTCAATCTCACCGTGGAACTGGGGCGTTGCCGGATGCTGATCAGTGAACTGCTCCAACTGGGCCAGGGTTCGGTGGTGGAATTGGCCAAACTGGCCGGAGAGCCGATGGATGTCTTCGTCAACAACCGCTTGATCGCCCGGGGCGAAGTTGTCGTCGTCAATGAGAAGTTCGGCGTGCGGCTCACCGACATCGTCTCCCCGGCGGAACGGGTGAACAAACTTAGATAGAGGGATATACCGCCATGGATTACTCTTATCTGACCTCGTTTTTGAAAATGCTCTTTGCCCTGGCGGTCGTCCTGGGGATCATGCTCGGTGCCCTTTATCTGTTGAAAAGGTTAGCCGGCCATAACCTCCCCGGCAGCGGTACGGAAAGCCTGATCAATATTCTTTCGACACGCTATCTGGGGCCGAAGAGCTCGATCATGATGGTGGAGGTCGCCGGGAGGGTGCTCATCGTGGGGGTGACCGTCAATGCGATCAACCTCCTGGGGGAAATAGGAGATGATAAGACCGTGGCGCTGATCAGGGAACGAAGCCTCGTGGCGGCAAGACCGGGAACGGCCGCCTTCCCTGCCGACCGTTATCGGGCGGCGATGACGTCGGTGCTCGAGCTGGTCAAGAAAAGAAGGAACAAGGAAAACCGATGAAAAAGGATTTACGGATATATCTTCTTGTGGTGCCGCTCCTGATCGGCGGCCTTCTTTTTGCCGCGGTGGGCATCGCTGCCGCCGAACCGGTTCCCCTCCCCAACATTAGTCTCAACATCGGCGGCGGCGCCCCGGATTCCCCGGCGAAAGCGGCGACGGTGATTCAACTCCTCTTCATCCTTACCGTCCTCTCCTTGGCCCCGGCGATCCTCCTGATGGTGACCTCTTTCACCAGGGTGGTAGTCGTTCTTTCCCTGCTGCGTCATGCCCTGGGAACCCA
>JAGPFL010000045.1 GCA_018056545.1 Syntrophobacterales bacterium | reverse complement strand
CCGTAGGTATTCCGGTAATCGCTGCCAACCGGATCAACGACCCGGTCGTGGCCGAGGAGATCCTGGCCGCCGGTCAGGCGGACCTTGTCGGCATGGCCCGGGCCCTGCTGGCCGATCCTGAACTGCCCAACAAGGCAATGGCGGGCCGGATGGACGAAATCGTTCCTTGCATCGCCTGTTCCCGCTGCCTCGGGGAGATCATGTCCATCTACAAGACCTGGGGAGAGGGGGCCAACGCCTTCTGCAGCGTCAATCCCCTGGCGGGTCGGGAGGGGCAGGTGATGCTGGAATCCGTCCAGAAACCCAAGAAGGTATTTGTTGTCGGCGGCGGTCCGGCAGGTCTGGAGGCGGCCAGAACCGCCGCTGCAAGGGGACATCGCGTCACCCTCTTCGAGAAGGAGGGGGAAACCGGCGGCTGGCTCCGGGTCGGCTGCCTGCCCCCCCACAAGGAGGAGATCCGGACCCTGGCGAAGAGTCTCACGGCGCGGGCGCGAAAGGCAGGGGCGGTGATCCGCCTCCATCATGCCGCCGACCCCCAATCCCTGGCCGCCGAAAAACCCGACGTGATTGTATTGGCCGTGGGCGCCGCGCCGTTAATTCCCCCCATCCCCGGCATAGACGCGCCCCACGTCGTTTCCGCCGAGGAGATCCTGACGGGGCAAAAGGCCGTCCACGGTTCCGTGGTCGTGATCGGTGGCGGTCTCGTGGGCTGTGAAACAGCGGAATTTCTCCTGGCGAAGGGCAATGGTGTCACCGCGGTGACCGTGGTGGAGATGCTGGACCGGATGGCGGCCACCGTTTCCGTCACCTACCGGCCCTTTTTCCTGGCGCGGCTGAAAAAAATGGGCATCGGGATGGAAACGCATACGGTCGTGGAGGAAATCACCCCCCAGGGCGTAAAGGTGAGCCGTAAAGGCTTGCCGGATTTCATTCCCGGCGATTTCGTGATCCTCGCCGTGGGGCTCAAAGCCGACCCGGCACTGGCGGAGTCTTTCCGGGGCATCGCCCCCGAATTCTACGAGGTCGGCGACTGCGTCCGCCCACGGATGATCAAGGAGGCCGTCGAGGAGGGCTTTGCGGCGGGAATGAAAATCTGAAGGCGCCGTTTCCTTTCGACACGCCGGATGAAACAAGGAGAAGCCCCCTGACGAACCGGTTTCACCAGGGGGCTTCTTGATGGGGACACAGCTTGAACGGTCAGTGTCCCTATTTCTTAAGCGTCAGGAGAGGCCTTGCCTCTTTACGGTGCGCTCACGCCTCCCGATACTTTCCTTAGCCCACCAGGTTCTTGATGCCTTCGAGCACCGGATTGGTGAACAGGGCGATCAGGACCGTATAGAGGGCGAAAGTCCCGTGCAAAGAACCACCACGATTGCCGCTGCCAGAGTTCCCAATGTCTTTTCCATTTTCTACGTCCCCGTATATTTCTCGTGTTTACATGAGGGGGGAAATGGGATAATATGTCCGCCATTGGCCCATCAGAAGTTATGGAAAACAAGGAACTATCCGATAACATAAAGATATTATGCCGAGAAGCCGGCGCCGACCTGGTGGGCTTCGCGCCGGCGGAGCGTTGGGCGGCGGAGGGTATCGTACCGGTGGATTTTCATCCGCGGCAGCTTTGGGCGCCCGTCCGGACCGTGATCGTCCTGGGGATGGCCATGCCCCTGCCCATCGTGGAAACGACGCCGTCGGTTCTCCACATGGAGCTTTACAACACCGTCAACCGGCGACTCGATACCCTGGCCTACGACGTCGTCCGCCGTTTGAATCGCCTGGGGCAGGCGGCAACCTTCTTCAGCCGGGACGGTTACAACAGTCTCAAGGCCCTGCGGCGGTGGCCGGGCGCCGCCTTCGGCCATGTCATGGCGGCCCGTTACGCCGGGCTCGGAACGATAGGCCTGAGCCACTGTCTTCTGACCCCGGAATACGGCCCTCGGGTCCGCTTCGTTTCCGTCTTCACCGCCGCGGTCCTTACCCCGGATCCCCTGCAGGAAAAAGAACTCTGCATCAAGTGCGGTGCCTGCGCCAAGTGCTGTCCCAAGGAGGCCCTCCGGATCCTTCCCGACCGCATCATCGGCGATTACGACAAATTCGCCTGTCTCGACATGGCGGAGGAACTAACCAGAAGACGGGCTTATCCCTGCGGGATCTGCACCAAGGTCTGTCCCATCGGTACCGACCGGAAGCTTTACCGGCAGCCGGGCATTATGAAAAAATATCTTCGGGAAAGAGAGGCGTTGGCGGCCGATCCGGCACATCCGGACTATCGTTCCTGGCAACACATCCGGCATCATGGGGCCAAGGATGTATGAGATGCCGCAAACCTTTTATCGGGAGTAAATCTGCATGCATAAGGATTTTGCAACATTCTGCCGCCGTTTCGGGGAAATGGCGGCGACGGCGGCGGACGCCGAAAGCGCCTTTGCCCGGGGAATCCCCCTGGTAGCGGAACTTCTCTCCTCGGACCGCTGGTTCCGCGCTTTCATCAGATCCGCCCTGGTGGAGAGAACCTGGCTACAACAGCAGCAGCCCACCCTGTGGCCGAACGAATTGACCCTCTATCGGAGCCCCGATGCCTCTTTCCAGGTCCTGGCCTATATCTGGGAGCCCCACTCCCGGGACTCGATCCATGATCACGGCTCCTGGGGGATAGTGGGCGGCTTTGTCAACGATATCGAGGAAGTGAAATTTCGCCGTCTCGACGACGGTACCCGGGCCGGTTATGCCGAACTTGCGGAAAAGGCGGTGCGGGTCCTGAAACCCGGCGAGATCACCACCGTCCTGCCCCTGAACGGCGGGATTCACCAGATGGAAAACACTTCGGGCGATATCGCCGTCACCATCAATGTTTACGGACGGACCGTCCGGCGGGGCTATGTGCAGTTCTTCGACCGGGAAAGAAAGACGGTCCGCAGGGTCTACCCGCCCCGGACCTTCCGGGAGGTCCTGATGGTGAGGACCCTGGGCTTCATGGGCGGTGCCGACGATATTCTCAGGGAAGCACTGGCCAATCCCCTTCCCGATTATGTCCGTGAAGAGTATGATGACGTCTTGAAATGACGGCCCGGGGAGCGCGCGACAAAACTATACAGAGGATCATGAATAATTGCATATTACGGTTTGCAGCTCATGACTGATGCTGGATTGCAGGTATTTCCGGAGCCGCTTCGTTAGCCGCCGGGTATATTTGTCACGGCCCCCGGCGGCAACGTCGGAGGCGGGAAAGATTACCGTCATGCCCTGGGGGACGAGGGACAAAGGGAAGGAAAGGAAGAAAGGATGATCCGCACGGCCGTATCGGAACTCTTCGGGCTCCGCCATCCCATCGTCCAGGGAGGGATGATCTGGGTTAGCGGCTGGCGACTCGCGGCGGCGGTGGCGCGGGCCGGTGCCCTGGGCCTCATCGGCGCCGGCTCGATGACCCCGGAGCTGCTTCGGGAGCATATCCAAAAAATAAAGGCAGCGAATATCGCCGGGGTATGGGGGGTCAATCTCCCCATTTTTTTCCGGTATGCCGAAGAGATGATCGCCATCATCCTGGAGGAGGATGTCCGGGTGGTCTTTACTTCCGGGGGCAGTCCGGGTAAATATACCGCCCGGCTCAAGGACCGGGGGATCAAGGTGGTGCATGTGACCTCCACTCCGGACCTGGCCGTCAAATGTCAGACGGCGGGAGTCGATGCCGTGGTGGTGGAGGGGTTTGAAGCGGGGGGACACAACGGCCGGGATGAACTGACGACGATGGTACTGGTCCCTCAGGCCGTAGATGCCGTTAAGATCCCCGTTATTGCCGCCGGGGGAATCTACGACGGCCGGGGGATGGCGGCGGCCCTGGCGCTCGGGGCGGCAGGGGTGCAGATCGGCACCCGTTTCGCCGCCACCGTCGAATCGAGCGCCCATGAGAATTTCAAGCGTCTCATGCTGCGGGCCTCCGCGACGGAGACGCTGCTTGTCCTCAAGAAGCTTGTCCCCGCCCGGGTGATCAAGAATGCCTGGTTTGAACGGGTGCTGGCGGCGGAACAGCGCGGAGCGGCGCCGGAAGAGCTTTTGGAAATCATCGGGGAGAAGCGGACGCGCCTGGGGATGTTCGAGGGCGATCTGGAGGAGGGAGAACTGCAGATCGGCCAGGCCGTGGGGGCGATCCGGGATCTGCCGACGGCGGCCGAGGTGGTGCGGGACATCGCCCGGGAGTGCGAAAGCACAATTGCCGGACTGCCGGCAAGAGTGATCAAAACGGAATATTAACGAAAATGAGGTATGCGATGAAAAGGATTGTCTGGTTGCTCCCCCTGATGTTCATTATTGCCTGCGGCGGCGCCGTGGTGCACAAGATCAATTTTGCCAGCGATTATTCTCCGGATAAGATCAAGCGGCTGGCCATCGTGAACTTTGATGTCCCGCGCGGCGCCCCCATTCAGAAAGATCTCGTCGTGGACAAGTTCACCACCGTGCTGGTGGGTTCTCGGTTCAAGCTGGTGGACCGGGCGGACATCAAGAAGATCATGGCGGAGGCCAATTATCAGAATCTGGCCAGCGGTATCATCGACGACAATACCCGCCAGAAATTGCGACATCTGGGCGCCGATACGGTCATGACGGGGACGCTGCACACCTACACGGAGAGGAAGGACGCCCAGGACCTCACCCTCTATGCGGAGGTCTATCTGACGGCCAAGATGTTGAAGGTCGATACGAGCGAGGTGCTCTGGTCGGCGGAGATCCTCAAGAAATCCAAGGCGAAAAACGTGGGGCAGAAGAAATTCATCGGCGGTGAATCGGAAGCGGAATCCGCCGGCAAGCTCCTCGATGAAATTGTAACGGAAATGGCCGATTCGTTTAAGGAAAAGAAGAAGCTGCTCAAATATTTCTAATGCCGGTGGCGCTGAAAAAATGTCCGTGACGGTGAATATGGTGCGACCCATCCGGGTTGCCGTTGATAGAGGTTGTCGATAAGGTGCAAAGGGTCGGTATCGTCGCCAATATGGCGAAGGAAAAGGCGGGCGAGTATACGCAGCGGCTCCGGAACTGGTGCCTGGAGCAGGGTCTGGAGGTTTTCCTGGATAAGGGAGTTGCCGCCGCCGTTGGCGCCGAACCCGGTTATGAACGGAAACAGTTGGCGGCCATGGTGGACATCATCGCCGTCTTCGGCGGCGACGGCACCATGCTCCGGACCGCCCGGGCGGTCCGGGAATTCAATGTCCCGATAGTAGGGATCAACCTCGGTGGCTTCGGTTATCTGACGGAAGTCAACCTCAACGAAATGCTCGATGCCTTCGAGATCTTCCGGCAGCGGGGCTTCCAGACCGAAAAACGGATGATGCTGGACATCACAGTGGAAAGCGGCGGGGCGGTTGTCAAGAAACGGACGATCCTCAACGACGCCGTCCTCAACCGGGGGAATCTCTCCCGGATCGTGGAGATGGAGACGACGGTGGACGGCCGCTACCTTAACACCTTCAAGGCGGACGGCCTGATCGTTTCCACCCCCACGGGATCGACGGCCTATTCCCTGTCCGCAGGGGGGCCGATTGTCTTCCCGCAGCACGATTCCATCATCATCAATCCGATCTGCCCCCATACGCTGACCAACCGGCCGGTGATTCTTCCCGGCGATGTCGTCATCCGGGTGGTGATCTGGTCCAAGGAGCAGGGGGCGATGGTGGCGCTGGACGGTCAAGTTTTCCATACCCTGAAGCCGGGGGACGTCATGACGGTGCGGAAATCCGCTTACACGACCCTGCTGGTGACCTCGCCCCACCGGGATTATCTGGAAATCCTCCGTTCCAAGCTGGGATGGCGGGGGTTGCCGGCGGGCTTGAACCTTCCCGGGTGACCGGAAAAGACAACCGGTCCGGATTTCAATGACCGATGAATTATCGGAGGGCGGTGTACGGGGAAACGCCGCCCCGACGGATGACGAACAAAGTACTGGGAGGACGATGTTAGCTGAACTTTCCATCAGAAATTTCGCCGTCATCGATGCCCTGAACGTATCGTTCAGTGAAGGCATGAACATCCTCACCGGTGAAACCGGGGCCGGGAAGTCCATTATCATGGGGGCGGTCAGTCTCCTGTTGGGAGATCGGGCGTCGGCCGACATGATCCGTTCCTCCGCCGAGAGCGCCACCGTGGAGGCCCTGTTTCATCTCCAAGGCCATGAAGGTCTGCAGGCGAAACTGGTGGCCTGGGGAATGGCGGACAAAGACGACCTGGTGCTGAGACGGGTTATCTCCCGGGGCGGGAAGAACCGGGTGTACATCAACGGGAACCTGGCGAGTCTGGCCATGCTGGCCGAGCTTGGGGAATCCCTCATCAATATCTGCGGTCAGCACGAACATCAGCTCCTGTTGAAGGAGGAGAATCATCTTGACATCCTCGATGCCTTCGGCGGTCTCCAAGGGTTGAGGGAGGAATTTTCGGAACTCTACAACCGTTATCAGACCCTCCGGGAACGCTGCCGTTCCCTGGAGGCCAAAAACCGGCAACGGGAGGAGCGGGAGGATTTTCTCCGCTATCAGCTCCAGGAAATTGAGGCGGCGGGTCTTGCCCCGGATGAAGATGTGCGCCTGTCCGAGGAAAAGAAGGTCCTGATGAATGTCCAGAAACTTACCGAACAGGCCGCGGCCGCCCACGGGATCCTCTACGGACGGGACCGGTCGCTGCTGGAGGAACTGAAGGCCGTCATGGCCGCCGTCGGAGAGATAAAGAAGATCGATCCCCGGCTGGAACTCAGGGAGACGGAGCTGGCGGACATCTATTACCGTTTGGAGGATGCCTCCTACATCCTTCGTGATTATGGGCGGGGCCTGTCCTTCGATGGGGAGCGGTTGGGGGAGATCGACGACCGCCTCGAGCTGATCGGCCGTCTGAAGCGGAAGCATGGTGCCACCCTGAAAGAGATCCTGGAGAAGAAAGAACAACTGGCGGCGGAACTGAAGGATATCCTTTCCGTCGGCGATGATCTGGCGGTGGCCGTGGAGGAGCTGGCGACGGTGAGGCAGAAGATGGAGGATAAGGCCCGGGAACTCACGGCGGCGCGACGGGACGCGGCGGAAGGGATGAAAAGGGCGATCGAGAAGGAAATCCATGCCTTGCGGATGAAAGCGGCGGTGTTCGAGGTGATTTTCAAGGAACGGGATGCCCGGGAGGAGGTTTACACCCCCCGGGGCGCAGACCGGGTGGAGTTCCATCTTTCAGCGAACCCCGGGGAGGTTCCCAAGCCACTCCAGCGCGTGGCTTCGGGCGGTGAGCTGTCCCGGGTGATTTTGGCCATGAAAAACGTTCTGGCCCGGATCGAGGCCGTGGGCACCATCGTCTTCGACGAGGTGGACAGCGGCATCGGCGGCGCCACCGCGGAGATCGTGGGGAAGAAGATTCGTGAAGTGGCGGCCCATCATCAGGTCCTCTGCATCACCCATCTGCCCCAGATAGCCTGCTTCGGGGAGCGGCATTATCTGGTGACCAAAACGACGGCGGCGGACCGGACGGAAACGAAGGTCGAGGAACTTACGGAGGCGGCGCGGATCGAAGAGATCGCCCGGATGCTGGGCGGTCTGGAAACCACGGAGACAACCCGGCGACATGCCCGGGAAATGCTCGCCCGCGCCCAAAGGAGAGAAGCATGCTGAGAAAAGCGAGAATCGGCGACGTGAAAACGATTCACAAGATGATCAATGTCTCCGCCAGCAAGGAAGAGATCCTGCCCCGGTCACTCATGGACATCTACGGGAGCCTCCGGGACTTCTTCGTTTTTTATGACGAACAAGACCAGTGCATCACCGGGGTCTGTGCCATGAACATCATCTGGGAAAATCTGGCGGAGATCCGGTCCCTGTATGTCGATGAGGACCACCGCCGCCGGGGCATCGGCCGGATCCTCGTCGAGGCCTGCATCTCCGAGGCCATAACCTTGGAATTGTTCCGGATCTTCACGCTCACCTACAAGAAGGATTTTTTTCAGCATCTGGGCTTCCATGTCGTGGACCGCTCCTCCCTGTCGGAAAAGATCTGGACCGACTGCTTCCGCTGCTCCAAATATCCCGACTACTGCGATGAAGTGGCGATGATCATCGAATTATGACACGTCTGCGATTCTGCCTCGTTTTCCTGCTGCTGTGGCCGGCGCTTTTGTCCATCGCCTGCCGGCCGGTGGCGGAGTTGCCCCGGGAAGAATCGTGGCGGCCTTATGCGCCCGACCCTGCCGGCCGGGATGAGTCGTCTTTCCTGGACGATCTGGATTATCACTCTTTGGAGCAGGCGGTCACCCGGAGCATCGCCTTCTACGAGCAACAAGGTGCCCGGGGTTCTTACTGTTACCGCGATCGGTGCCGGACCGCCGCCGAGATGATCGCCGACTTGCGGGAATTCCTCCGAATCGCCGGCAGCGATCGTCCCGCGCCGGAAAGGGAAAAGGCCGTTCGGGAAAAATTTCTGTTCCTTCCAGCGGCGGAGGAGGTCTTGGTAACGGGTTATTATGAGCCCATCCTGAACGGGGCACTGCACAAGTCAGAGCGGTTCCGCTATCCCATCTACCGACCGCCTCCGGAGGCGGTGGTGGTGCGTCTCGACCGTTTCGCCCCCAAGTACGGCAACGACCGCCTGATAGGGCAGGTGCGGAAAGGGGAGGTGCTTCCCCTGCCCACCCGTAGGGAGATAGACGGCGAAGGGGCGCTGCAGGGCCGGGGGCTGGAAATCGCCTGGGTCGATGACCCGGTGGCCCTTTTTTCCCTCCACGTCCAGGGTTCGGGGAAGATTCGCCTCCCCGACGGAAGGATGATCCGGGTAACCTATGCCCAATCCAACGGCCGTCCCTTCCGGGGCTTGACGGCAATGATGGCGGACCGGGGCCTCCTGAAAGAGGGGGAAAGATCCTACGAGTTGATGAAGAAAACCCTGTATGAAAGGGCTCCGGAAGAACGGCAGGAACTGATGAATTTCAATGAAAGATATATCTTCTTCCGCGTGGTTCCCGAGGGACCCCTGGGGGCCCTGGGTCTTCCCTTGGTGGCGGGGCGGTCCATCGCCGCCGATCTCGATCTCTATCCCCGGGGGGGGCTGGCCATGCTCAAGACCCGCAAACCCGTCTTTGACCGGGAGGGGAACATCGTCTCCTGGCAATCCTTCACCCGTTTTGTCCTCAATCAGGATGCCGGGGCGGCCATCAAGGGCCCGGGGCGGATAGACCTCTTCTGTGGCACCGGTCCGGAGGCGGAAAGAACCGCCGGGGCCATGAAGGAAAAGGGGGAGCTTTATTTCCTGTTCCGGAAATAAGGTGAATATCAAGTCCACTTCCCGGGGCGTCAGTATCGACAGCAGCACGGATAGAGTAACCATCGCCACCTCCCTGGGGGACATCGACATCAAATCCCATTCCGGTGCAGCCAACCGATCAGGGAAAATGACGAAGGAGTGGCCGGCGGGAAAATCATTCAATAGATGGCCATCTTTCCTGGGGGTGTTTTTGCGGTTCCCGATCCGGATGGAGGGAGGGATGGCACCGGGTTTGACAGGCCGGGGCCTTTCTGTTATACGACCGCTCTCGAAGGGAAATGATATTGAACCACGACGCGGCCTTTTTTACCGGGCCGGGGAAAACGCCGGCGGGATTTTTTGATGTAACAATGATGAGTAGGTCAGACGGTTTCACGGAGGTGAAGTGACGGCAAAGAGGATACTGAGCGGCATGCGGCCTACGGGGAAGCTCCATCTGGGCAATTTCCACGGTGCCCTGCAGAATTGGGTGGATCTCCAGAACGACGGCGCCTATGAATGTTTTTATTTTGTCGCCGACTGGCACGCCCTGACGAGCGACTACGCCGAGACGGGGGAGATAGGGGATAATATCCTGGATATGGTCATCGACTGGCTGAGCGCCGGCTTGGACCCGGGGCGGAGCACCCTGTTTGTCCAGTCCCATATCAAGGAGCACGCCGAGCTGTGGCTTCTCCTTTCCATGATCACGCCCCTACCCTGGCTGGAGAGAAACCCCACCTACAAGGAAATGAAGGAGGAACTGTCCAACAAGGACCTCTCCACCTTCGGCTTCCTGGGCTATCCGGTGCTCCAGGCGGCGGACATCATCATGTACAAGGCCTACGGCGTTCCCGTGGGGGTGGATCAACTTCCCCATATCGAACTTACCCGGGAAATCGCCCGGCGGTTCAACTTCCTCTATCGGGATATCTTTCCCGTTCCCGAGCCGCTCCTGACCCAGGTGCCCAAACTCTTGGGGATCGACGGCCGGAAGATGAGCAAATCTTACGAAAACTCCATCTATATGAGCGATACGGGCGAGACGCTGCAAAAAAAGGTCGCCGCCATGTTCACCGATCCCCAGCGGCAGCGCCGCCGCGATCCGGGTCGCCCCGAGCTGTGTAACGTCTTCACCTTCCATCAGCTCTATACGAAGCAGGAAAAGACGGGAGAGATCGAGACGGAATGCCGGCGGGCCGGTATCGGCTGCACGGACTGCAAACGCCTTCTCGGGGAGAACATCCAAACCGCCATGCAACCCCTGCATGACCGACAGGATTACTATCGTCATCATCTCCGGGAGGTCCGGGAGATCATCGCCGGCGGCGACGCCCGGGCCCGGTCGGTGGCGGAGCAGACCATGACAGAGGTCCGGGACGCCATGAAGATCAGCTATGGATTATGAGGTCAAGCTCGAAATCTTCGAAGGTCCCCTGGATCTGCTGCTCCATCTGATCAAGAAAAACGAGCTGGACATCTACGACATCCCCATTGCCCTGATCACCAAGCAGTATCTCGAGTACGTGGATCTGATGAAATCGCTGAATCTCGATTTGGCCGGCGAATATCTGGTATTGGCGGCAACCCTGGTTCATATCAAGTCGAAAATGCTGCTGCCCACCCAGTCGGAGGAGGGAGAGGAAGAGGAAGATCCGCGGCGGGAGCTGGTGGAACAGCTCCTGGAATACCAGGCCTTCAAGAACGCCTCCCAGTCCCTCCAGTGCCGGGAACTCCTGGAAAGGGACGTCTTTACCCGTGGGACGTCGGCGGTGCCGGAATCGTCTCCGGATGAGGAGCCGGCATGGACGGAGGTGAGCGTCTTCGAACTCGTGGACGCCTTTCGACAGGTTCTCGGCAAGCTCGCCCCCCAGGAGGTGATGGAGATAGATCTGGACCGGACTTCGCTCGCGGACCGGATCGGCGAGATCATGGATCGTCTGCGGGAGCGGCGTTCCCTCACCTTTAGCGAGCTGTTGGACGGGGGTAACAACCGGCGGCAGATCGTGCTGACGCTCCTGGCCCTGCTGGAAATGGTGCGACAAAGGCTGATCCGGATCTGCCAGGCTCGACCCTTCGGGACGATCCGCCTCTTTTTGGCCGTTGAGGAAAATAATGAAGGAAATGAATGAAATAAAAGCCATTATCGAGGGTCTGATCTTTGCGGCGGAAGCGCCCCTATCCCTGGAGCGGATCACGGAAATCCTCCAGGAGCGGGGACTTAGCCTCCGGGAGATTTCCGGTTGGATAGAAGAACTCGCAGCGGAGCACCGGGAGCGTCGGGGGGGCTTTGTCCTGCAGGAGGTGGCGGGTGGATACCAGTTCCGCAGCCGGCCGGAGCTGGCGCCCTGGATCGGACGCCTGAAAGCGGGCCGTCCGGCAGTCCTCACGGCGGCCGCCATGGAGACCCTGGCCATCGTCGCCTACCGGCAGCCTGTGGTCAAGGCAGAGGTGGACCGACTCCGGGGCGTCGATGCCGGTCGTCCCCTGCGGACCCTGCTGGAGCGCAAGCTGGTGAGGATCCTGGGGCGGAAGGATGTGCCGGGCAAGCCCATCATCTATGGCACGACCAGAAAATTTCTGGAGGTCTTCAGCCTCAAGGACCTCTCCGAACTTCCCACCCTGGGAGAGATAAAGGAGCTGACCAAGTGACCGGACCCCGGGCCGCCTTGACGGCGGCGAAGGTTGTGATACCTTCCATGGCGAAAAGAAAGAAAGAGATCCCTGCCCCGCTGTCCCCGCCGGGGGAGCGTTTGCAGAAGGTGTTGGCCGGAGCGGGGATCGCCTCCCGCCGCGCCGCGGAGGAGCTGATTCGCCAGGGAAGGGTAGCGGTGAACGACCAGATCGTCACGGAGATGGGCCACCGGGTGACCGGGAGGGACGAGATCCGCGTGGATGGTAGGCTGATCGGACCAAGGCCGGAACCGGTCTATTTCATGCTGAACAAGCCCCGGGGATATGTGACCACCCTCAAGGACCCGGAGGGGCGGCCGATCGTCGCCGATCTAATCCCGGAGAGCGCCGGGAGGGTCTTCCCCGTCGGCCGCTTGGATTACGATTCCGAGGGACTCTTACTGCTCACCAACGACGGCGATTGGGCCTATCGCCTTCAGCACCCCCGTTTCCGCCAGGAAAAAACCTATGCGGTCAAGATCAAAGGCCATCTTACCTCGGCGGACATCCGCCGCCTGGAGGAAGGCTTTGCCCTTGATGACGGGCCCTTCCGCCCCGTGCGCTTTCAGGTGGGAAAGATCAACGACAAGAGCTGTTGGCTGGAGGTCACGATCGGAGAAGGGCGCAACCGCATTCTCCGCCGGGCCTTCGAGAAACTGGGGAAACCGGTACTCCGACTTATCCGCACGGCAGTGGGCGGTTTGAAACTGGGGGATCTGCCGGAAGGGGAGATTCGTGCCCTGAGCCCTCAGGAGGCGGCATTGTGTTCACCCCCCGAAGGAGGGCGAAGTACTAAAAAATATTCAAAAACAGCTTGACATTCGTATTAAAATAAATAATAGTCTGCCAAATCGTAAGCTATATTATCAAGTTAATCAAATGGCGATAGATTATCGCGTTTTCAGGGAGGAATCATATGAACAAATCCGGATTGATCGAGGCGTTGAGCAGAAAGGAAAATATCACCGAGAAGAAGGCGATTGAAGTGGTGAACCTGATATTCAAGGGATTCATGGAGGAGCTGAAAAAGGGCGGGCGGATCGAAATCCGCGGTCTGGGCAGTTTTGTGGTGCGGGATTATGAGGCCTATACGGGAAGAAACCCGAAAACGGGCAAGAACATCAAGGTAGCCCCGAAAAAGCTTCCCTTCTTCAAGGTCGGGAAGGAATTAAAGGAGAAGGTGGATCAGCAGAAATAAGCCCGGCCGCCCGCCGGCCGTTTGCATCGGACTCATTATCTGGGATCAGCCCGAGGCCGCCCACGGCCCAGGGTTGATCCCTTTTTTTACCATGATCTCTACCCGATATTCATGATACACGCCGTCCTTTTTTTGGCCACCCTCCTGACCACCTTGGCCGCAGGGGCAATCCAGCAGGGAATCAATCCGCTGGAAACACCCCTGGGTATCTGGCGCGGCATCCCCTTCTCCTTCACGCTGTTGGTTATCCTTGCCGCCCATGAATTCGGTCACTATTTCATGGCCAAAAGGTATGAAGTGGACGTCAGCCTGCCCTATTTCATTCCGGCGCCGTCCTTCATCGGCACCTTCGGGGCCTTCATCAAGATGAGATCACCGCTGCTGGATCGGCGGATGCTTCTGGACATCGGCGCCGCCGGACCAGTGGCGGGGCTGGCGGCGGCCCTGCCGGTGATTGTGGTGGGGCTCATGCTTTCCGAAGTCCGTCCGATTTCCGCCGACGCGGGCATGAATCTGGGCAGCTCCCTCCTCTTTTCCGTCCTCGGCTGGATCGTCCACGGCAGTCTCCCCGGGGGGATGGACGTGGTCCTCCATCCCGTCGCCTTTTCCGGCTGGATCGGCCTGCTTGTGACCTGCCTCAATCTCCTGCCCGTCGGCCAGCTCGACGGCGGCCACGTGGCCTATGCCGTGTTGGGGAGGAAACAACGCACCCTGGCGCGGGTGATCTTCCTGATCCTGATCGTGTTGGGAATGACGAGCTGGACAGGGTGGCTGGTCTGGGCGGCGATCCTCTATATCATGGGCCTGAGCCATCCGCCGGTGGTCTATGAGTGGGTGCCCCTGGACGGGAAGCGGCGGCTTGTCGGCTGGGCGTCTATGGGGATATTTGTCCTGACCTTCACGCCCGTCCCTTTTTGAAGATCCTCTATCTCCACAACCGGGCACAACAATTCATAAAAATGAAGTCGGGCACCGCCTTTGGTCTGAAAGGAGGTCTGGTATCAGCTTATCAGGCCCTCTTCCCGGAAACTGAAGAACCGGTTTTCCCCGATGATTTGTTTGATTTTGATTTTGATAAGGTATTGCTTTTGCCAGGTAGGAGTATATGAGGGATGTTTTTGCCTGTCAAGGTATATGTCCATCGAAAAATCAGGGTCGGCGATACGGTATGTAGATCGGCGGTGATCCTTCTGGCACCATCGGGCTCTTTTTTTGGGTGACTTGCCTGTCCGAAAGGCATTTTGAGGCGCTTTTCGGACCGACCTATCCGGCACGCCTCTTTTTTTGCTGCGTTATGCTTCGATGTAATCATCCCAGGTATATTGAGGGTCCCCATAGAAGTGATCGTCATGGGGCGGGATCTGCGAGACGTCATCCGGGCTGTAGGGGGCAGTCAGCCTGTCTGAGCCCCGCGTACAGACAGGCGGGCCATGGATTTTGGGCGGCGTTCTGGTTCTTGCCAGCCATAATCCCAGGTGTTCGAGAATGACCCGGATGACGGAAGGGTCCTCGATAAAGCTGATGATGCGCATGACGCCCCGGC
>JAGPFL010000121.1 GCA_018056545.1 Syntrophobacterales bacterium | reverse complement strand
CCGGCCGTGGGGATGATGGCGGCACAGAGGCGTTCCCGCTCATCCCGTCCCTCTTCCTGCCCCATGGGCAGTGCCATCACCTCATTAAAGGCGCCGCTGCGGGTACGTCGCAACCCCGCCAGACAGGCGCCGCAACCCAGGAGATCGCCGGCATCGGCGCAGAGGGACCGCACATAGGTTCCCCCGGAACAGGACAGACGAAGCCGGACATAGGGCAGAGACACCTCCTCGACTATCAGGGAGTATATCTCCACCTGTCGCGGCGGCGCGGTGACCTCGATCCCCTTCCGGGCCCATTTATACAGGGCCTGCCCTCTCACCTTGACCGCCGAGTAGCGGGGGGGCGTCTGCGAGATGCGGCCCACAAACCCCTTCAGGGTCTCCCGGACGATTTCGTCATCCACGTCAGGTTCCTTACGTTCGAGGACCAGGCCGCTGATGTCCAAGGTGTCCGTCCTGACCCCCAGCAACATGGTGGCCTGATAATCCTTGACCGCCCCCGCCAGAAAAGGGACCAGCTTCGTCGCCTCGCCCAGGCACACCGGCAGCACGCCCGTTGCCAGCGGATCGAGCGTTCCTGTATGACCGGCCCGGACGCCGCCCAGCTTTCTTCTTACCCTGGCCACGACATCATGGGATGTCCGGCCCGGGGGTTTGTCGATCACCACCACCCCGTGCATCTTCAGGCCGACGTACAAAGAGCGGCCAGAAGGCGCCGCTTCACCGTGACGATGTCCCCCTCGATCCGGCAGGCCGCGGCATTTACATGCCCCCCACCCCCGAATTCCGCCGCGATGCGCGCCACATCCTTCCTGCCCTTGGAGCGCATGCTGACCTTGAAACGGTTTTCCGGCATTTCCGTATAGAGAATGGATACCTCCACTCCCGCAACGCTCCGCGGCAGATCGACGAGTCCTTCCGTATGCTCGGGGAGGGCCTCCGTTTCCTGGAAGTCCTTTTGCAGGATCGTCAGCGATCCCACCCGGCCGTCACAATCGAAACTCAGGCTCTGCATCGCCCGGGCCATGAGCCTTATTTTGGCCATAGAGAAATTTTCATAGATGTTTTCCGAGATCCACTGAGGACTCGCCCCCTTGGCCACCAGACATCCCGCCGCTTTCAAGGCGGCCGCACCGGTGTTGCCGTAACGGAAGCCGCCGGTGTCGGTGAGAATGGCCGTGTAGAGATTGGTGGCCATCTCCGGGCTGATGTCCGCCTCCATGGCCTGGAGAAGACGAAAAATCATCTCCCCCGTCGAGCTGGCGTTCGGGTCGATGAAGCTCACCGCACAGAACCCTCCGTTGGAGACATGATGATCGATATTGACCAGTAGGGGAATGGTCTTGATTTTGGGCGCCTCGTCCCCCACCCGCTCCAGTTCGCTGCAATCGAGAAGAAAGGCCGCCTCGAAGGTTTCCGGCGGCGGCAAGGCATGGACGATTTCCTCTGCCCCGGGCAGAAAGAGATAATTCGTCGGCGTGGGGTCTTGATTATAGACCACGGCCTCCTTGCCCAGGCCCTTCAGCAGGGACAGGAGGGTCAGCTCCGACCCCAGGGCGTCCCCGTCCAGTTTCATGTGGGCCGTAATCAAAAATCTCCGGCCGGTCTTGATGGTCTCGATTATTTCCTTGATCATTCTTCTTTTCCTGCCCGCTCAGAGGCGTGCAACTGAGCGAATATCCTGTCTATTTTGCTGCCGTAGGCGAAAGAGGCGTCCACAAAAAACATGATCTCGGGAACATAGCGCAGGGCGAGCCGCTTGCCGAGCTCCCGCCGCATAAAGCCGGTGGCCTTTTCCAGGGCCTCCTGCGTCTCCCGCCGGCTGTCGTCCCGACCCATTTCGACGTAGTAGATCTTCGCCAGGCGCAGATCGTCGCTGACCTTCACCCCGGTAATGGTGAGCTGTTTCATCCGCGGATCTCCCACCTCCCGGATGAGGATGTCGGACACCTCGATCATGATCCGTTCCGCCACCCGTTGGGCCCTTTTAAAGGTCGTCATATTTCTCCGCCGCCCCGGATCGCCCCTCGATCCATTCGGAATAGCTGGTCATTTCCATATTTGTCGCAATCACTTGGGCGATGTCCATCGTTTCCAGGAAGTTGAAGATGTGGTCGATCTTGGCATTGATATACCGCCGGTCGTTTCCCACCACACAAAATCCCACCCTGGCCTTTTTCCAGGAGTCGTTGGCACCGACCTCGGCGATGGAGACATTGAAGGCGTTCTGCGTCCGCTTCATGAGTTTCGTCAAAACGGACCTTTTCTCCTTGAGGGACCGACACTCCGGTATCCACAGCTCCACCATCCCCACGCCCACTACCATCAGTAATTCCTTTGCCCCCGAAAACGGATGACGACGGCGTCTTCCCTCTCATGAATTAATACGAAAATGCCGCTTTCACGCTTCGCGGCAATCACGGGGCATGAAGGTTTTATCGGATTCATCGAGGACGGCTCCCCGCGGAGGGGTTCCGTCTCTCCGTTCCAGCAGGCAGGTGGGCCATTTTCACAACTTACGTTCCACCTGCTCGTTCACATACGCCTCGATGATGTCTCCCTCATGGAGATCATTGAAGTTCTCGATGCCGATGCCGCATTCATAACCCGTCGCCACTTCCCGAGCGTCGTCCTTCTGCCGCTTCAGCGAGGCGATCTTGCCGTCATAAACCACCACGCCTTCCCGGACGAGCTTGAGATTGGCGCTCCGGGAAATCTTGCCGTCCGTAACGTAACACCCCGCAATGGTTCCCACTTTGGGGATCTTGAAGAGCTGGCGCACCTCCGCTCGGCCCTGGACGACCTCCTTGTAAACCGGCTCCAGCAGTCCTTCCATCGCCGCCCGGACATCCTCGAGGAGATTGTAGATAATATCGTAGAGCTTGATCTCCACCCCCTCCTGCTCGGCCACCTCCACGACCCGGCTGTCGGGTCGGACGTTGAAGCCGATGATGATGGCATTGGCGGAAGAGGCCAGCATGACATCCGTCTCCGTTATCGTCCCGGTAGAACTGTGGATGATCTTGAGCTTCACATCCGCGGTGCTGAGTTTGTTCAGGGCCTCGGTGATGGCCTCCATGGAACCCTGGACGTCGGCCTTGATGATGACGTTGAAATCCTTCACGCCCTCCCTGATCTTCTGATAGAGCTGCTCCAAAGTTATCTTCGAGGTCGCGGACAGTTCTTTTTCCCGTTCCTTTCTGGTCCAGTAATCGGCGATGCTGCGGGCCTTCTTCTCATCCTCCACGCAGAGGAATTCCGCACCTACCTGGGGAACGCTGGAAAAACCGATCACCTCCACAGGCATGGACGGCCCGGCCTCCCGGACCCGCTG
>JAGPFL010000044.1 GCA_018056545.1 Syntrophobacterales bacterium | reverse complement strand
GTGCTGTCGTAGCCCAACACGACCATGCCCAGGGAGTCGCCGACCAGAAAGATGTCCACCCCCACGGAATCCATTGCCACCGCCGTCGGGTAATCGTAGGCGGTTAGCATGGTGATCTTTTCACCTTTTTTCTTCATTTCCCGGACCTTGGCGGTAGTCACCCTGGTAATCTGTACCTGTGTGCTCATGATTTTCCTCCTTTGAGTCGTTTTTTGATCATGTTTGCCTTTTCATCCGTCAAACTTTGCTTCTTGAGCCCCAGCTCCGTGGTGACCATGCCGAGGGCCTGGTAGGCGTGGAGAAATTCAGGCAGTTTTTCCTGAAAAGCGAGCAGATGCTTTTCCACCGTCCCGATATCTCCCCGGGCAATGGGTCCCGTCAGGGCCTGTACGGAGCCCCGGGACTCGATGTTTTTCAAGGTGCCGCGCACCAGCGGCCAGAAGGCGCGGATGGCCTCCTGTCGGTTCAGTCCGAGGCTGAGGTAGATCTCCTCCACCATATAGAGAAGGGTGGTGAGGTAATTGGAGGCGATGCAGGCGGCGGCGTGGTAGAGGGGCTTGTCGTGGTCGGGGACGAAAAAGGGCACCCCCTCCAGATCCAGGACGAAATTGACGGTCCAATCCCGGATTTCCTCGTCGGTGGTGATGCCGAAGGTGCTGCCGGGGATATTGGCGATGGCCCCTTCCACATCGGCGAAGGATTGGATAGGGTGGATGCTGGCGACAAAGGCCCCGGCCTGCCGGGCGGCATCGAGAAGAGTGAGGGCGCCGGCGCCGCTGCAATGAATCACCTTCTGACCGGGTCTGAGGGCGCCGGCGTCGGCAAGCTCCCGGCACGCGCCGGCGATGGCGTCGTCGGTGGTGGTGATCATGATCGCGTCGGCCTCTTCGGTTACCTCGGGGATGGCGGCGCACCTCCTGCCGCCGGTAAACCTATGGGCCTGGGCGAGGGCGTCAGGGTTAAGATCGGCAATGGCCGTGATGGGATAACCCGCCTTGTGGAGGAGATGCCCCATCGCCGTACCCACCTTGCCCATGCCGACGATGCCGATGCGGTCTTTGCCGATTTTGCTCATGAGCCCCTTCTCTCCCTAAACTCCCCAGCAGGGAGGAGGGATTTTACCCCCTGTCGCCGACCCGGGGCGATCATTCTGCCTGATCGATGCCCGACAACTGCCAGGGATTGTTCCCCACCGGGCGGACAAAGGTCCAGTATTCCTCGAATTTCACGGGGTCGGTTTTGCTTCCCGAGAGGAGTTCACCGCTCTCCGAGACGGTGTAATCGAGCAAATTGGCGAGGAAACGGACGGTGATGAAGTCCTTGCCTTCTTCCTGCCAGGCCTCGGAGATTTCCACGGTGCGGACGGCGATATTCTCCAGTTTGTTGAACTTGCCTTCCTTTTTCATCCGCTCCGCTTCACCCTGAAGGATGCGGTACATCTCGTCCGTCAGCAGCGTCCGGACCGTCGCCATGTCGCGGTTTGCCCAGGCCCCCTGGATCTTGAAGAAAATATCCATGCAGAGATTGGCAAATTTTTCTTCATCAAAAGAGGGATCCATTTGCTTGATGTAGCCGAGTCCTCGCCGCCGTTCCTCCTCGCCGCCGTCCGAAGCGGAACCCATTGATGAGGGTCCGTAACCGGGAACGGGACCGGGTTGGGGTCCGGCGGCCTGATAGTAGGACGAAGTGCCGGTGGCCAGGGCTTCCTTTTCTTTGCGACGTTTCAGGAACCAGTAGATGCCGTACAAAAGGCCGCCGAGGAGAATGATGTCGAACAGACCGATGCCGCTGCCGCCGAAACCGCCGCCGTGTCCAAAGCCCAGACTGCTGAAGAGCAGCCCACCCAGGAGCCCTCCCGCCATTCCGGCGCCCAGGGTGCGCAGAAAACCGCCTCGCTGGGGGGCCTGGGGCGCCGCCGGCGTGGGGCTGGTCATACTGCGGGAAGGGCTCGACGGCTGGCTTGAATAAGACTTGGAAGGGCTGTACGATGACCGCGATCCCCGACTGCCGAAGGAGCGCCCACCGCCTACACGGGCATAGGCGTCCAGCTCCAGGACGAAGACCGCCATGAAGAGGGCGGTAATCAGGATCGCCCCGCCTTTCATCCAGGTGTTTGTTTTCATAGATAGCTCCTTTAGTTTATTTGCTTTTTAGTGAATCGCCGTTTTCAGCCGCCCCTCGAATTGTGCAATTGGGTTGCAAAAAGATCACGCGGCTGCCTTTTGATGCCGATGGATCTCGATTCCCTTGTCATTCAAGCCTGACTTATATATATCAGTCAAGGACAAATTTACATGGACAGGATAACAGGTGATTAAAATTGATCTTTTGATCTTTGATCTCGACGGCACCCTGGCGGATACCGGCAAGGATCTGGCGTCGGCGGTCAATCATACCCTTCGTAGGTTGGGATTACCGGCGCTGGAGGAAAAGCTGATTGTCAGTTATGTGGGTGACGGTGTGGAGATCCTCATCAAACGTGCCCTGGGACAGGCTGCTCAAGAAAGGCACGGGGCAGCCCTGGAGATCTTCCTGGCGTATTACGGTGAACACCTCCTCGATAAAACCCGGCTTTACCCCGGTGTTCTGGAATGTCTCAACCATTTTGCAGCAAAACGGAAGATCCTCATCAGCAATAAACGACAGGAATTCACCGTGCGGATCGTGGAGGGATTGGGGATCGCCCGTTATTTCGAAGACATCGTCGGCGGTGATCTCTACCCTTACAAGAAACCCGACGCCCGTCTGGCCGCCCCTTACTTGGCAAGGTACAACGTAAAGGGAGAGCGGACGGTGATCGTCGGCGACGGGCCGAACGACATCCTTCTGGCCCGGAATGCGGGCATATACAGTTGTGCCTTCCTTAACGGTTTGGTCGCCCGGGAAAAACTACAGGCCCTGGATCCGGATTTTACCTGCGAAGACCTCCGGGAGCTCGCCGGACTTTTCTGCTGAGAACGGGACAACCTCATGATATTGACGAAGGTCAGAAAGGTCATAAAGAGATACGCCATGCTGGCCCCCGGGGACCGGGTGGTGGTCGCCCTTTCCGGGGGGCCCGATTCCGTCGCCCTTCTGGCGGTCTTGAGGCTGTTGGCCCCGGAGTTCGGCTGTCAGCTCACCGCCGCCCATCTGAATCATGGCCTGCGACCGGAAAGCACCGCCGAGGAGCGTTTCGTTACCGAGCTGTGCGAGGTTCTCCAGGTACCCCTCGACAAGGAAAATGCGGATATAGGCGCCCTCAGGAAAAAGACGGGAAAGTCAACCGAAGATGCCGCCCGGGAGGCGCGTTATGCCTTCCTGAAACGGACGGCGGCCAAGCGGGGGGCGGACCGCATCGCCTTGGGACATCATCGCCGCGACCAGGCGGAGACGGTGTTGATGAATCTTCTGCGGGGCAGCGGCGTCGAAGGTTTGAAAGGTATGGCGCCGGTACGGGACGGCCTGTACATCCGCCCCCTCATCCACATCGGCCGGGATGAGATCATATCCTTTCTTGATCGTCAGGGACTTGCCTTCGTCACGGACGCCTCCAACGACGACGTGAAACATCTGCGGAACCGGATCCGTCATGAACTACTGCCCCTGCTCAAGGAAAAATACAACCGGAATGTGGAGCAGACCCTGGCCAGAACCGCCGCCATCCTCAAAGCGGAAGACGAATACCTACAGGAACAGGCGCGGCGGCTGTTGGATAGTTGGGGAATCGACGCCTCTCCGGGCGGGGTCACCCTGGAAGTGGAAAAGCTGCGGTGCCTCCCGGAAGCCCTTTCCCGGCGGATCGTCAAGGAACTCCTCGAGGCTTTTGCCGATGAGGAAAAGGGGATCTTTTTCCCTCATATAGAAGCGGTAATGGGACTGATAACGTCCAAGCGGCCGGCAGGCCGCGTCCATCTTCCCTTTTCCCTGGAGGCAAGGCGAGAATATGGACGACTGCACCTGTACCGTGTCGTCTCCGTTGAGACCGGCGATTTCCAATACCCGGCCGTCGTCCCGGGAGAGGTCTTTATCCCGGAAACCGGGGATCTTTTGACCTTCACCCTGGTGGCGGCCCGCGATCAATTCCCAGGAGGGGTACCGGAATATGAGGGGCGGCGGGAGCGTCGGCAAACGACCCATGAAGAAGGTACGATTTGTGCCCTCCTCGACTGCGACAAAATCGGGGTGCCGCTGAGCGTGCGAAATGTCCGCAGCGGCGACCGGATGCGCCCCCTGGGGATGACCGGGACCCGGAAGGTGCACCGGATCTTCATCGACCGTAAGGTGACGCGACCGGAACGGCGAAGACTTCCCCTGCTGGTTGCCGGTGACCGTGTTTTGTGGATACCGGGGGTATGTATCCACGACGAGGTCAAAATAACCGGGGAAACAAAAAGGATCCTGCAGGTGACTTACCGCCGGCCTGGGGAGAAATCCTGTTGAAATCAAAGCGAGGTTATTGTAAGGGGATAGCTGCGTCTTTACGGCGAATTCAAGTTTCGGGAGTGGTCATTTGAATCAACTGCAAAAGAATATTGCCCTTTGGCTGGTGATCAGCCTGGTCTTCGTCCTGCTCTACCATCTGTTCACCCAACCCAAGGGCCAGCAGGAGAGTGTCGTTTACAGTGATTTTGTCGCCTATGTAGAGCGGGGCCAGGTCCGGGAGGTCACGATTCAGGGAGAGAACATCACCGGCAAGCTATCGGACGGCAAGAACTTCAAGACCTTCATGCCCAAGGACGCGGCGATCATCGAAAAGCTCAAACAGGCCAATGTACGCATCGCGGCGAAACCGGTGGAAGATTCCCCCTGGTATATGACCATCCTCATCTCCTGGTTTCCCATGCTGCTCCTCATCGGCGTCTGGATATTCTTCATGCGCCAGATGCAGGGTGGGGGCGGTAAGGCCATGGCCTTCGGGAAGAGCCGGGCACGCCTCCTGACGGACAAGACGAACAAGGTGACCTTTGAAGATGTAGCCGGCATTGATGAGGCCAAGGCGGAGCTGCAGGAGGTCATCGAATTTCTCCGGGACCCCAAGAAGTTTTCCCGGCTTGGCGGCCGCATTCCCAAGGGATTGCTCCTCGTCGGGCCGCCAGGGACGGGCAAGACCCTGCTGGCCCGGGCCATCGCCGGGGAGGCCGATGTGCCTTTCCTATCCATCAGCGGTTCGGACTTCGTGGAGATGTTCGTCGGCGTCGGCGCCTCCCGGGTTCGGGATCTCTTCAACCAGGCAAAGAAACATGCCCCCTGCATCATCTTCATCGATGAAATAGATGCCGTAGGTCGGCAGCGGGGCGCCGGCCTGGGCGGAGGACACGACGAGCGGGAACAGACCCTCAACCAGCTTTTGGTGGAAATGGACGGTTTTGAATCCAACGAGGGGGTGATCCTCGTTTCGGCCACGAACCGCCCCGATGTCCTCGATCCCGCCTTGCTGCGCCCGGGCCGATTCGACCGACAGGTGGTCGTGCCGCTGCCGGATGTGAAGGGGAGGGAGAAGATCCTCGCCGTGCATGCCCGCAAGGTGCCCATGGAAAGCGAAGTCGATTTTCAGGTCATTGCCAGGGGCACCCCCGGTTTCTCCGGGGCCGACATCGAAAATATCATCAACGAGGCGGCCCTCTATGCGGCCCGGATGAACAAGGAAAAGGTGGGCATGGCGGACTTCGAGTTCGCCAAGGACAAGATCCTCATGGGCACGGAGCGCCGGAGCATGGTGATCAGCGACGAGGAGAAGCGCAACACGGCCTACCATGAAGCCGGTCATGCCCTCATTGCCCGACTGCTGCCCGGCACGGATCCCATTCACAAGGTGACGATCATCCCCCGGGGTCGGGCCCTCGGCGTTACACAACAATTGCCTATCGACGAAAAGCATACCTATCGCCGGGAATTTCTGCTGAACAGCATTGCCATCCTCCTCGGCGGCCGGGCGGCGGAAGAACTGGTGCTCAACGACTTCACCACCGGGGCGGGCAACGATATAGAACGGGCCACCGCCTTGGCGCGCAAGATGGTCTGCGAATGGGGCATGAGCGATACCATGGGCCCCTTGAGCTACGGTCGGAAGGAAGAGGCCATCTTTCTGGGACGGGAATTCGCCACCCATAAGGATTACAGTGAAGAGACCGCCCAGAAAATCGACGCCGAAGTGGCCCTGATCGTTACGGAGCGTTACAGCCAGGCCAAGAAGTTACTGACGGAGAAACTCGACACCCTCAACCGCCTTGCCTCCGAACTGCTGGAGAAAGAGGTCCTGAATGCGGCGGAAATCGACGCGATAATCGGTATTCCCGCCCGTGATGCCGAGCAGGAATCCGCAGCGGACTGAGTGATTCCCCTATGTGGCTGTTGAGAAACCTGCATTTCCAGCATCCCGAGGAGGCCGTCGTCCATCTGAAGCAAACCCTGGTGGACGACGGGGGCATCGCGGCGATGCTCCCCAAGATGAGCCATCTCAACATCCATATTGCCGGCGTTCCCTGTCCCGCGGCCAATATCATCAAGCAGGAAATGCTGGCCGTCGGCGGCGATGCCGCCGTGGCGCGGGGAACGGTGTCCTGCCGTCTGCCGGCGACGGATGTCATCCTGATGGGGACGAAAAAGCAACTCACGAGGTTAGCCGGGAAGATCTCCCGCCAACCTTTCGGACTGCCGGCGTTGGCCGAATCCCTCCTCAAGACCATCGGTACTCTCGAGGGAGAACTCGCGCCGCTGAGAACAGCCCGCCGGGAGCTGATCTTCGGGAAGCGTACCCTGCTCATGGGAATCGTCAATGTAACGCCCGATTCCTTTTCCGACGGGGGAAAATACTTCGCCACAGCCCATGCGATCGATCATGCCCGACGTCTCGTTGACGACGGCGCGGATATTCTCGATATAGGTGGAGAGTCTTCTCGTCCGGGAGCGATGCCGGTATCGGCCGCAGAGGAGCTAAACAGGATCGTGCCGGTTATCGAGGCCCTGGCCGGTAAAATCACCGTTCCCCTGTCCGTGGACACCACCAAGGCGGCGGTTGCCCGGGCGGCCGTAGCCGCCGGCGCCGAGATCGTGAACGATATCAGCGCCATGAGATTCGATCCGGAGATGGCGTCCACAGTTAAAAACAGCGGCGCGGCGGTGGTGCTCATGCATATGCGCGGCACACCCCGGGACATGCAGGAAGGTGATCTCGTTTATAAGTCTCTGTGGGGGGAGATAATCGGTTTCCTTGCCGAGCGAATCGCCGCGGGAGTGGCGGCGGGCATTCCGCAGGAGCGGATGATGATCGATCCCGGCCTGGGTTTCGGAAAGACCGCTGAGGACAATCTGAAGCTTATCAACGGGTTGCCGGAATGCCGCGTGCTGGGTCGCCCGATCCTGATGGGCCCGTCGCGGAAGTCCTTTCTCGGCAGAATCACCGGCTCCGGGCCTGAAGATCGGGGCGAGGAAACGGCGGCGGCGGTCACGGCCTGTATCCTCCGGGGTGCGCAGGTGATAAGGGTCCACGATGTCCGGACCGTGAAGAAGGTCGCCGCCGTTGCCGACGCCTTAAGAGGATCGGGCTCATGATCTGCGGCATCGGCGTCGATCTGGTGGAGATAGCCCGCATGGAGCGGATCCTCCAGCGGTGGGGAGACAGATTCCTCCAAAAGGTCTTTACGGCGGAGGAAATCGCCTATTGCCGAGCCAAGGCGGTTCCCGCCCTCCACTTTGCGGCCCGTTTCGCCGCCAAAGAGGCATCTTTGAAGGCGATGGGGTTGGGTTTGGGGATGGGGTTGGCCCTCAAGGACATCGGGACCGCGCACCGCGGCGGCGGGGTGCCGGAGCTCTGTTTTTCCGAGGAGGGGCAACAGGCTCTCTGCCGCGCGGAGATCCGCCGGGCGCACCTGAGCCTGACCCACACAAAGGGATTTGCGATCGCCATGGTAGTCATGGAAAGATAGCGTAACGGATGAACATATCGGTAAGATCGAAAAGCGCCGCCGATACCCTGGCCATCGGTAAAATCATAGGCGCCGCGGCCGTGGGCGGGGATGTGATAGCCCTGGTGGGTGATCTGGGTACGGGTAAGACCTGTCTTACCCAGGGGATCGCCCGGGGTCTGGAGGTCCCGGAGGTTTATCCCATCACCAGCCCCACCTTCACCTTGATCAATGAGTACCCCGGACGCGTAACACTCTACCACTTCGACATATACCGACTGCAGGGCGCCAAGGATCTCGAGGATATGGGTTATGAGGATTATTTTTACGGCGGCGGCGTGACCGTAATCGAGTGGGCGGAAAGAATAAGGGACATCCTGCCCCCGGATACATTAATTATTACTCTGAATTATCTCGGTGAACATGACCGGGAAATGATCCTGGCAGGAAACGCAGACAGGATCAGGCAGATAAAAAACCTGTTAGAAGAGGGAGGATTCTGAAAGATGGCGCTCGTAGTGCAGAAGTACGGTGGGACGTCGGTGGCGAATATGGAACGGATCGAAAACGTAGCCGGGCGGGTCATCAAAGAAAAGAACGCGGGCAATGATGTGGTTGTTGTCCTTTCGGCCATGGCGGGGGAGACGGACCGTCTCATCAATTTGGCCCACCAGGCGTCGCCGGACCCTGCCCCCCGGGAATACGACGCCCTGATTTCCACGGGAGAGCAAGTGACGGTAACCCTGCTGGCGATGGTCCTCGAGCGCCTCGGTTACAAGGCCCGTTCTTTCCTGGGCTTTCAGGTCAAGATCAATACGGACCAGGCTTATAAGAAGGCGCGCATCAGCAAGATCGATACGCGCCGGATCAAGGATGAGTTGAAAAAAGGATCGGTCATCGTCGTGGCGGGATTTCAGGGAGTGGATGGGGAAAACAACATAACCACCCTGGGCCGCGGCGGTTCCGATACCAGTGCCGTGGCGCTGGCGGCGGCCTTGAAGGCCGATGTGTGCGAGATTTACACCGATGTGGACGGGGTCTATACGACCGACCCCAACATTTACGACAAGGCCCGGCGTCTGGATAGAATATCCTACGATGAAATGCTGGAAATGGCCCGGGCGGGGGCGAAGGTGCTTCATCCGCGATCGGTGGAATTGGCAAAGAAATATGAGGTGCCCGTTTATGTAAAATCGTCTTTTTCCGACGAGGGCGGGACTCTGGTGACCAAGGAGGATAAGGAGATGGAGAAGGAAGTGGTATCCGGCGTGACCTATGACCGTGATCAGGCAAAAATTACCGTTGTCAACGTACCGGATCGGCCCGGGATTGCCGCCAGGCTGTTTACACCCCTGGCGGAACATAACATCATGGTGGATATGATTATTCAGAACGCCAGCGTCGACGGTCTGACGGATCTGACCTTTACCGTGTCCCGCAAGGATGTGAAACAGGCATCGGTGCTGGTTCAGGAGGCCGCCAAGGATATCGGCGCCGCCCGAGTGGAGATCGACGACAGCGTGGCCAAGATCTCGATCATCGGGGTGGGTATGGTGAGTCATTCCGGAGTGGCGGCGAAGATGTTCACCACCTTGGCCAGGGAGGGCATCAACATCGAGATGATCAGCACCTCGGAAATCAAGATCTCCTGTGTCGTCAAAGCCAAATATACGGAATTGGCGGTGATGGTCCTCCACGACGCCTTCGAGCTGGAAAAGTGACGATAGGGGAAATGGAACTGAAAGACCGGCAACTTGCCGGCTTGAAGTTGACGATCCTTTTGGCCTTGCTCGTCTATGCGGCCATCTCCGCGTCTTTCTGGAAACAAGAAACCTGGCGCGAGATCCCTTACAGCGGCGCCCGCGATGGATCCCTCGTGGTGGAGCTGGCCGGTGATATTACCCAGGCCGGAGTCTATTATCTTCCTGAAAAAACGACGCTGTCCCGGTTTATGTCCATGGCCGGCGTGAATCGGGAAGCCCGGGAGGAGGCGAATCTGTCCCTCCCTTTGACCTCCGGCGCTTCGGTGCGTATCGGGGAAGACGGGAAGCTGACCGTGGGAAAGATGCGCGGCGCCCTCCGCCTGGCCCTGAGTTTGCCCATAGATATCAATACCGCCACCCGGGAAGAGCTGCTGATGGTTCCGGGGATCGGGGAAAAAACGGCCGGGCAGATTATGGCGTTGCGTGCTTCGGCGAAGGGGGGTATCCGCAGCCTCGATGAACTTATGAAGATCAAGGGCATCAAGGAAAAACGCCTGGAAAAGATGCGCGGTTACTTATATGCAGGGGCAGGATGATCGTAATTTTCTCTTAGCCTGCCAACACCACCGAGGCGTCGCTGTATCAAAGAAAAAGAGTAAATTCGGAAACCTTACCCCTTAGGCGTCGTTACTGGCTGCGATACTGACGGTAATGGCTCAAGACGCGCTGGACGTATTCCTGAGTCTCCCGGTAGGGGGGGATGCCCCGGTGTCTGATCACGGCGTTTTCGCCGGCATTATATGCCGCCAGGGCCAGGGAAAGGTCGTTGCGAAACAGTTCCATCAGATAGCTCAGATACTTCACCCCGCCCTCGACATTGCTTTCCGGCTGAAAGGAATCGGGAACCTGGAGGGCGTAAGCGGTGGAGGGCATAAGTTGCATCAGCCCCCGGGCGCCTTTCGGCGATACGGCCCGGTGGTTGAAATTGGACTCCGTTTTGATCACCGCCTTGACCAAGGCGGGATCAACCTTGTATTTTTCGGCCGCCTGTTTGATGATGGGATCGTATTTGACCACATCCGTGGCCTTGATGTTGAACAGGACCCTCTTCTCACGATATATGAGGACGTAATTTACGTGGGGGTTGGTGGGAATGTTGGTGAGATGGATCACACCCTTGTTGTCCACGTATTTGTAAATATCTGCTCCCACATGGTTTGGGAACAGAAAAAGGGCAAAGGCAATGCCTCCTGCAGCGGCGTAAATAATGGTCTTGCTGGAAAACATGGCCGTATATTACGAGACCTCATAACTGAATTGCAAGACTTTTTTGGGACTCCTTTCTTGATTGCGCTTGACAGGCACTGCCCGCGATGATAAAAGCCCCTTCTATCTTAGCCATAGGTCGGGGCGTGGCGCAGCTTGGTAGCGTATCTGAATGGGGTTCAGAGGGTCGGAGGTTCAAATCCTCTCGCCCCGACCATGAAAATCAAGGGGTTAGGCGATGTCGGCTTAACCCCTTTTGTTTGTCTTGGAAATCTCCCCGCTCTTTCCCCGCTTTTGTTTTTAACACGATTTCTTTTGCCGGCAGACAATCCAGGAAGGTTGTCATGATCCGCCTTTAAGAAATATTCGAATATTTCTGATTCCATGTAACATCTAAATGTGAGATACATGAACCAAGTCACATAGCCGTTGCCTATCAGCTACCTCCGTCACGGGTTCATTGAAAAACACGATTATGATGACGATTACTCCATCTTATCTACTATTTGCATCGGTTATATACATTTTCATCGAGTGCTTGCCTTTCTTGACATAAACGCCATAGTAAGCTATGAAAAAAATCAAAGGCTATAGAATATAAAGAGAATAAATGTTAGCGACGCGCTGCGCGCGTCGCTAATGCCGAGTTGAGCGCAAAGACGCGCTCTTACGACCATGTTTTTCATCTTCGATGAAAACGCTCCGCGCGCTGACTCGCGCGTCGCTAACATGGTCGTTCGAGCTCCGGCACTGCACCTGCAATGAAAGCCTTCGGCTTTCAGCAGGCGCGTGCCCGCGCTCAACTCGGCATTAGGTGAAAAGACAAAATAGGAGGTATCGTATGAAGACTGTTCATTATTCCATTCTTGCTGTGATGCTTTTCATAGCCGGATGTGCCCCAGTTCAACGCTCAACGGTTCAGGAGCAAAAACAAACGGTTCAGCACAAATATGAGCTTTCAGTTATTGATATTGATGGGAATCCACTTGAGGGTGTCAAGATTGAATATACTCTGAAAGACAGGGATACAGTTGTAGAAAGCAGTGCATATACAACAACTTCCGATGGGTTTCTGCGGAAGGATTTAAATGCAACGATGGATCCAAGGTATCCATCTCTGAAAATATATAAATCAGAATTTGAGTTCAAAGCAACTAAGAATGGTTATTACCCTAAGAGTGGAAAACTATCGTCTAATTACGGAGAAAAATACTCTTATGGCAAACCAGTTAAAAAAGATAAAATTGCGCTAATACGTCCAATTGACTACTTTAACAAAGAGTTTAGTTCAACCATATCTGATGCCAACCTGAAAACAAGGGTGCTGAGTTTCATTGATTTGATTATTTTACAGGGTCTTGTTGCTGAATCGGTTTTGGAGACTCGATCTGTAAATTTGGTTCCATTCAAAGAAAAAAATTATCTGCAATTCAAATTCACAAACGTCAATGTATACAACTCCCCACTGCTGTCCAAATTAGCTGGGGAGGCTTTTAATATATGTTGAGATCATTGTCTTTTTGGACGAGTTTTTTCCATTTTCAAAATCAGGTTTCAATTTTAGTGGCCACATGCTGTCCGAATTGTCAAAACGCAAAAGTTGCCTGTTGTTCGGCATAAGGCAGCGGAGGTGTTTCATACGGGTCATCCAGCCAACGCCATAAATCTCGATGAGTAAAGAGATTCATCCTCAACAGGGCAACCAGATTGGACAAGGACCAACAGAAGGAAGCCTTGAGCTGGCAATACCGGAGAATCAGCATGGCAACAAGTGCTGTCCAAATTTGAATCTTCACGGCATTAGCCGTTGTTCCCACAAAGGTTTTGATCTTCAGATTCTGTTTGAGGGCCTTAAAAAACAACTCCACCTGCCAGCGGTCCTTATAGACATCGGCGACAGTCTGGGCGTCCAGACTCATGTTATTGGTCAGGAATACCAGAATCTGCTCTTTCTCAGCATTATAGAATTCCACACGACGAATAGGGAAAGGACATTTTTCCGCAGCGCCAGGACCGGTTAAGAGAATAATTTCATCCTTGAGCACCGGATGAACATACCCCTCTCTTGACTCGATGACGGTGTAGGTAGCGTTGCCTTTTTGGCGGGTTACAAAGGAAACTTCCTCTTCCGTCCATTTGGCAAACAGATGATAGTCGTTGTAACCACGATCATCCACAACCACCGTGCCCGGATCGAATTTCAACGTATAGGCCACCTTTACGTCGGCGCACAATCCATCCGTGATGACAGCAAATGAGGGAAGATACCCATCGTGGTCTAAAACAAGGTGTAGCTTGACCGCACCTTTGGTCCGACGGAACTTCGCCCAATCATACATGGACAAACATAGGTCAATGGTTGTGGAGTCCAGACTTACCAACTTGTTCTTAAACTTGAATTTCTTCTTCCCAGTAACCTGATGACGGCATCTATCCAACAAACTGAAAAAAACCTTCCGGTATAGCTCCCAAGGACGATGCTCATTGGCGTAAGAAAGCGTGGAACGATTTGGGGCCGTAATCCCCAGATGCTTAAGCTTACCCTCACAACTCCGCAGACCATTGGTAATTTCTCGCAAAGAATGCGCCCGACCCAACTGGCAAAAAAGCATGGAAACAAACTGCCCCCAGCAAGTTGTCAATGATCGGCATAATGGAGCCACCGATTTTCGCCGTAATGGAGCCAGTGAAAAGGGTTGAAAAAGGGTCTTTGGACCCCCCTTTCAATCAGGCGATTTGACCTCCTTTCGTGGTTTGTTTTTCTGCTCTTTGGCAGCTTGTATTTTGTGTTTCCGATCTGGGATGGGAGCGGTAGCTTTTTCCATCCAGGACTATTTTATAGGCGCCGTGGCGGAGGCGGTCGATGGTGGCCGCGCCGAGGATGCGATTGGGGAAGGCGTCGTGCCATTCCGCGATGTCCAGGTTGGAGGTGACGATGGTGCTTTTGCGTTCATAGCGTTCGGAGATCACCTCGTGGAAGTCCTCATCCTGGATGCCGGTTAGTGGTTTGAGTCCGAAGTCGTCGATGATCAGCAGATCGATGCCGACGAGTTTGGCCAACTGTCGTTCGTAACTGTTGGTGGCCCGGGCGGCGTTGATCTGGGCAAGCATCCGGGAGGCGGTGGTGAAAAGGACGTCATGACCGGCACGGATGGCGCTGTGTCCGAGGGCCTGGGCAAGATGGCTTTTTCCGGTGCCGCAGGGACCGACGATCAGCACGGAGACCTTTTCGGCCATGAACCGGCAGGAGGCCAGCTCCATGATCAAGGCGCGGTTGATGTTGGGATTGAAGGTAAAATCGAACTCCTCCAGGGTCTTCTGGTTGCGGAAGTTGGCCCGGCGGACGGCCGAGGCCAGTCGTTTCTGAGAACGGCGGGCGATCTCGTCCTGGACGATGGTGGCCAGAAAATCCATGTAGGAAAACTTCTTCTCGATGGCTTGACGGTTGCGGGATTCGATGGAATCCAGGATGCCGGACAGCCGCAATTGCTTGAGCATGGGAATCAATTCGGGCATGGGGTTCATCATCGTTTCCTCCTTTCTCAATGTAACCGCATCACACCGGATTGGCGGAGGAAACGACCACTGCCGGTGTAAACGGAGGAAAGAGGAACGGTGTCACCTGGGACCGACGTTTGATCCAGGCCTTTTTCCAGAATGGTCTTGACCGTCTTGTAACGGGGATTTTCGAAGTGCAGCGCCCGCCGGCAGGCAGATTCCAGACGCACAGGCCCGTACTTCTTTCCCAGACCGACAACCCCTTGGGCGGCGCGGAGATTGTCCAGAACCCGGTCGGCAAAGAGCGTCTGGATCATCTGATGGCAGGCGGGACCGATGGCCTCCGCCTGGCGCAGGCACCATTGGGGATCTTGAAGCTTGTAAGCGATCGCCTCCGGCGGCAGGTGCTCATAGACGGTGGAACGGGCGCCGGGTTCCCTAAGCCGGGGATGAACGGCCACCAGCTTCAGATCATGATAAATCTTGACGGCGTTGTCCGTGGCCTTGAGCCACATGGTCTGGTGGAGCAGTGAACCGCCCCGGCTTTTCAGGAGGCTTTGTTAGTTGAGTCCGACCACCATGGCCGGAGTGTTCTGACTCTGATAGTAGGTCTCCTCGAACTCGACGGGAGGGATATTGCCAAGCGGTTCGAGCAA
>JAGPFL010000120.1 GCA_018056545.1 Syntrophobacterales bacterium | reverse complement strand
CGATCAGGATAAATCGGATCTTTTCTCCAAAATATCCTACAGTCTTCTGGATGTAATCAGGAAAGATACGTCATCCAAATGAGGGATTGATTATGGTACATTCCGTCTCCCTCGACCAGGACAACCCTTACGCCAAGAAGATCCTCGTTGTTGACGATTACAGCTCTACCAGGCAGATGATCGTGGACGCCCTGCACCAATGTGGTTATATGTCGGTGCAGGAGGCGGACAACGGCCGCGAAGCCCTCAATATCCTGAAAAAAGATCTGTATGATCTGGTGATCAGCGATGTCATGATGCCCTACATGAACGGGATGGATCTCCTTCGAAATTTGAAGGAATTACAGCCGGATACGGCGGTGATCATGATCACCGGCCAGCCGGCCACGGATCTTACCGTGTCGGCCATGAAAAAAGGGGCCGTTGACTTGATAAAAAAGCCTTTCAACATCAGTGACTTGCTCTATAAAGTTCAGATATACCTTCGCGAAAAATCCTTGCTGGAGAAACAACCCGGCCAAGACCCGCAACTCAACAGAAAGTTGTCTGAACAAACCGAGGAACTCTCCGTCCATAGCTACATTTATGATTCCCTGGAAAACTTGGAAGGGGAAAACGAACAGATATTCGATAAGATGTCTGAGTTGGCCATCCGGGTCGTCGAGGGGGAGGTCTGTCACATAGTGATCTACGATGACGAGATCAAGGACTTCTATAAGAAACTTACAAAGAAATTCGACGATAGAGCCATAGTCACGGAAACTTATGAATCTTTGAAGCCCTTTTTGTTCCAGGTGATCAAGAAGTGCGAGGCCTTGTTGATCAATTCCGATGAGCACCCCGAAATCGCCCCTTCGCTCATCTGCACCCCCCTGACGATTCGGGGGCAGGCCTTTGGTGTCTTATGCATCCGGAAAAAGAAGCATCGTGGTGTTTTCAACAATAAGGATCTGCATTATATAACGAGCCTCACGAAGCGGGCGTCGCTGAATCTGGAAAACAAGGTTTTGTACGAGAGTCTTTACGCCAATGTCTTGGACACCTTCAAGTCGCTTATTGCCTCCATTCAGCTCCGCGATCAATACACGGAAAAACACTGCCACAGGGTGACCAAATATGCCATCGACACCGCTGTGGCCATGGGCTGCTCCCGAGCGGATATAGAATCCCTAAAAATATCGGCCGCCTTGCACGATATAGGCAAAATAGCCATCCCCGATGCGGTGTTGCTGAAAAACGGCCGCTTGACGGATCAGGAATATGAGGTCATAAAAACCCACTCCGACATCGGCGAGCGGATCATCCATTCCATCGCCCTCTTCGACCGGGAGCGCGCCGCGATCCGCCATCACCACGAACGCTGGGACGGCAGGGGCTATCCCCAAGGGCTGCAAGGAGAGGAAATCCCTCTTTTGGCGCGAATCATCGCCGTGGCGGATACTTACGACGCCATCATGAACGACCGGCCGTATCGTCCGGCCCAGTCCAAGGAATGGGCCCTCGAGCAACTCGAGAAAAACCGCGGTACACAATTCGACGGACAGATCGTTGATTGCTTCCTCCGGATTATTCAATAAGTACCTCTTTCGGTATTGCACCTTCCGCGAAAACTAAGCAAACATTAATAAAAAACCAACATCGATGGCAAGGATTGCGGACAAGGGTCTCCACACTTCCTCTGGCATAGAAATTGAAGCGGTACGGAAGTAATTGTCGAGGGGGATGTCTTCCATGACCTTAACGCGAATGTCCGACCGCTTGCCTTTTCTGACCTCGTTGACTTTGCCCCGGTCGGAAAAATCAGCTACGGAACCACAAGGGGAAGAAAAAGGATCTAAATTTTCAACCTTTTTGGAAAGAGCTACGGCCGGTGCTCAGGAGAAATCCCTGAACGTCGGGGAGCGCGAGAAATTTCTGCAGGCGGAATTTCGTCGCCATATGACCATGACCATGCTCGACGCTCTCCGTTCGGAAGTAACGGAACATTCCTTCCCGGACCACGGGGAAGTATTGAATGCTTTTATAAATCCACCACCACCGTCAAATAACCGACAGGAAAGATCATCCTCTGACGCCCACCGTGAGCCGGAAGATCTGGATGCCATCATCGACCGCGCCGCCCGCCGCTTTGAAGTCGACCCCGCCTTGATCAGAAGCGTGATCAAGGTGGAGAGCAACTTCAATGCCGCCGCCACCTCCCCTGCGGGGGCCATGGGGCTCATGCAGCTTATGCCGGGGACGGCCAGCGATATGGGGGTTGCCCGGCCCTACGATCCGGAGGAAAACATTATGGGGGGGGTGCAGTATCTGAAGATGCTCTTGAACCGCTACGACGGTGATCTGGAAAGGACGCTGGCCGCTTATAATTGGGGGATGGGCAACGTGGATAAAAAGCCGGGGCGGCTGCCGTCGGAGACTAGGACCTATATTGCCCGGGTGCTGCAGAACTACGACCGATACCGTGCCTGACGAAATATTGACGATTTCGAGGGGTCGTGCCCGCGCGACAAATCACCGGCGCCCGGCTTTCGTCTTGGGGAAATCGGCATCGTCATCTCCAGAAAATATTCATCATCACCGGCAGAAAATACACAACGGCGATCACGAGCACCCCTTTGCAGAAGCTGTTGAGCAGGGTCTGCTGTCTGATCAATTCCTCGTCCCAGTCCGTTTCCAGGATAAGATACCGGATGTTGTCGGCGACACTCTTTCTCCTCCCTTTGACGTTAGTCAACCTTTGCCGATCTTGAACATCCGGCAAAGGATTGTCTCGATAATATGCCGTACTGGTAGCCATGATACACCTCCGGAAAAAAATAACTTATTTTCAAAACTTATATCGGCATGGTGACCTCATGACTTGAGTTTTCAAGATATGTGCCACGATGAGAGATGAATCACGTCGGCATAGCGCTGCTTTCGCAGTGCGGCGGCAGCGTTTGTCTGTAAAGACGGTATATGTAGGATAATATTTGATATTATGTGTACGATCCCCAAGGACGGAGGGCGGGTAAACGCCGACGTGCCGTTGGGATCAGAGACAGCGGGACAAGCCGTCGGCCACCGCCATCCCCCGGGGGGTAGGCAGGAGTTGCCGGTCGGTGCGAACGAGAAGACCTTCCTGGATAAAAACGGAGATAAGGTGACGTCGGGTCGTGGCTAAATCCTCACCGAAACGGTCTTGGAATTCCTGCAAATCGATGCCCGCCGCGGTGCGCAGACCCAGAAAAAGGGTTTCCAGACGCAGCTCGGCGGGGCCGAGTACCTCGCCGGCCGCAACGGGAAGCAGGCCGCCGGCCAGGTCCGAAAGGTATCTGTGTAGTTCCCGGTGATTCCACCAGCGGCGGCCATTCCGGAAGGAATGGGCGGAAGGTCCCAGGCCCAGATCAGGGGCATGTCGCCAGTACTTATGATTGTGCCGGGGGGCAAGGGCCGGCTGACGGGCGAAATTGGAGACCTCGTAGTG
>JAGPFL010000043.1 GCA_018056545.1 Syntrophobacterales bacterium | reverse complement strand
TGTCAAGGAAAAATTGTTGCAGCGCACAAATATCATTGTCTGCGCCGCACAGGAGATAAAACCCAATTTATAGTTATAAAATCAAATTTTTATGAACTCAATACATGTTCTCCGCCCAAAAAATTTTATTCTCTTAAAGATTTTTGTTGCGTCATGTCAACATCCCTGCTAAGGAGGTATATCTTCGCTTCAGGGGACTACCTTTATGCCCGCAAAGCTTGTCTATAAAAAATACGGAAACCGGCGGCTGTATGACACGGCCAAGAGCAGTTATGTAAATCTCGAAGATCTCACCCGGGCCATCCGGGCGGGCCATCAGGTGCAGGTCCTGGACGCCAAAACCAAAGAGGATGTCACGGCGTTCATCCTGACGCAGATCATTCTGGAGGAATCGCGAAAAAAGAACTTCCTGCTGCCCGTCCCGTTGCTCCATCTCATCATCCAGTTTGGGGAAAACGTTCTCCACGATTTTTTCCAGAAATATCTGGAGCAGGTGTTGAAGAATTACCTGTCCTACCGTTCCCTGACGGATAGCCAGTTCCGGAAGTGGCTGGAGATGGGTATCGATTACCCCACCGTCACTCCCCTCGACGCCCTCAAGCCCTTCTTCGATATGTTTCCTTCTCCAACCGCCGGCAAGGAAAAGCCATAGGAGTTATCCATGAAAGCCTTGACAAGAAAAGATCGTTCTCCTAACATCACCTCTACAAAGACAGATGGGGGAAAGGCCATGGAGGAAGAACAAAGGGTTTCGAGGAAAATAGTCATTCACTATACGGCCGATAATGTCGATCAGCCGATCATCTGCCAGCTGGTCAAAACCCACGATCTCGTTTTCAACATCCTCAAGGCCAGGATATTCCCCAAACGGGAAGGCATCATCGTCCTCGAACTGAGCGGCAACAGAGAAAATTTCAACAACGGCATCCGGTTTCTCAAGGAGAAGGGCCTCAAGGTCGAACCCCTGTCCAAAAGCGTCAACCAGAATTCCGACAAGTGCGTCCATTGCGGCGCCTGCACGGCCTTTTGTCCCACCGATGCCCTTTCCTTCGAAATGAACACCCAGAAGGTGGTCTTCGACCCCGAAAAGTGCAACGGTTGCGAGCTCTGCGTCTCCGCCTGCCCGGTGCGAGCCATGGAGGTCAACATCTTCTAACCGGGAAGGCCCTCATTCCTTCCGGGGACTGTTTTTGTCGCTGCCGATCACCTTGCCGACGCTGTCCGTAATTTCCTTCCCCTTGTCGATGATTTCCTTGCTTTTCTCATAGGCGGTCTTGCCCTTCTCGATGAGCTGCCCGGTCTGTTCCTGGGTTTTCTTGATGGCCCTGCTTATGTCATCAGGGGTTTTTTTCGGCGCCGTGAGATAGAAATACGCCCCGGCCAGAATCAGGATAAGGAGAAACAGCAGGGCCAGCTTGATGAGGTTCTTGAAAAGAAAATAGAGGATGATCAGGGCAATGGCCACCACGGCAATTACCGCCGCCTGATGGGTATGGAGCATCGACCAGATTGTGTCCATAAAAACCGCCTCGCAATTTTTTCAAATCAGATGGTCCATCTTAGCGGAAAGCGGACAAAAAATCCAGTATCCTTTCGTCTTGACAAAAGAATCGGCCTACGGCTAAACTGCGTGCCGTCGTTTCGCCGGCCGGGAACGGCAAATTTATTTTTTGAGAACCTCAAACCAATAACATGGAGAAAACATCATCATCATTTCCCGGGAAAGGCGGGGCCGAACCCTCCGGCGGGAACGCCAGGGTGGCCATCGCCACCCTGGGCTGCAAGGTGAACCAATATGAATCCGCCGCCATGGCCGAAAGTCTGGAGAACAGGGGTTTATCCCCGGCGGCCACCTTTGCGGAGGCGGATTACATCATCATCAACACCTGCACGGTGACGGGACGCACCGATTATCAGTCGCGCCAGTTGATCCGTCGGGCCCAGAAGGCCAATCCCCGGGCCGCGGTGATCGTCACCGGCTGCTATGCCCAAACGTCCCCCCAGACCCTGGCCGGGATGCCCGGGCTCGCGTCCGTGGCCGGCAACGAGGCCAAAGCCCGGATCGCGGAGCTGATCGTCTCCCTTCAGGAGGGCAGGGATGGAGGGCAAGGCACCGCGGGGGCTTGCCCCGGGAAGGGCGCGGCATTGGCAGGCTCCCCGTCGGGGGAATTCTCCTTCGTTTCCCGATTTCCCGGTCACACCAGAGCCTTTTTGAAGATCCAGGACGGCTGCAACGCCTTCTGCAGCTACTGTATCGTCCCCTACGCCCGGGGGAGAAGCCGCAGTCTGGAACCCGACGAGGTGCTCGCCCGCCTCGCCCGCCTTGCCCGGCGGGGATACCGGGAGGTGGTGCTCACGGGGATCCATCTCGGGGACTACGGAAAAGACCGACGGGACGGCACCACCCTGGCGGGAATCCTGCGACATGTGGAGGCCCACCGGACCGTGGACCGCCTGCGCCTCAGTTCCCTCGAACCGGGGGACATCGACGAGGAACTTCTGGCGGTGATGGGCGCCGCCCGGGTTGTCTGCCCCCACCTTCACATTCCGCTCCAAAGCGGGGACGACGGCATTCTGACCCGCATGGGCCGTAAATACGATCGCACCGCTTTCCGGGAGCTGGTGGCCCGGGTCCTGTCCCTCCGTCCGGACATGACGGTCGGTCTGGACGTCATGGCCGGTTTTCCCGGAGAAGACGAAAAGGCCTTCGCAAACACCATGGAACTGATCTCCTCCCTGCCGGTGGCCTACCTGCATGTCTTTCCCTACTCCCGAAGACCGGGAACGGCGGCGGCCACCATGGACAGGCAGGTGCGGGAGGAGGACAAAAAGAGGCGTGCCCGGGCCTTGCGGCAACTGGGCGAGGAGAAAAGGCACGGTTTTCTTGAGCGGTTCATCGGCGCCACCCTGCCGGTCCTCATCGAGGGAAAGAGGGACCACCTCAAGGGCTTCTCCCATAACTACCTGCCGGTGGTGCTCAAGAACGATGGGGGGTCAACGGTCAACACCGTCGTCCCCGTGAGGATCGAAGGACGGGAAAACGATGTCCTGGTGGGGAGCCCCGTACATGGATAACGAAACCGCAATCAATATCGAGGAACTGGAAGGGGAACTGGGTTATTCCTTCCGCGATCCGCGGCTCCTCGTGAACGCCTGCACCCACCGTTCCTACACCAACGAGAACCCCTCCTCTTCCCTCCCGGACAACGAACGGCTCGAGTTCTTGGGAGATGCGGTACTGCAGCTTGGGGTCAGCGATCTGTTGATGGCCCGCTTTCCAGATTTTACGGAGGGGCAACTCTCCAAAATCCGGGCGGCGGTCGTCAACGAACAATCCCTGGCCGGCCTGGCCAGGAAATTCGCCCTGGGGAGACACCTCCTGCTGGGCAAGGGGGAAGAAGCCTCGGGAGGCCGGGACAAGCCTTCCCTCCTCGCCGACTCCCTGGAGGCCATCATCGCCGCGGTATATCTGGACGGGGGTTACGAACGGGCCTCCCGGCTCATCGGCGAGCTTTTCACCCCCCTCATCACCGCCGGGAAAGGAAACGGCCCGCACTTCCAGGATTACAAATCGGCGTTGCAGGAATACTGCCAAAACCGTTTCCATGAACCACCACGCTATTATCTTCTGGCGGAATCCGGCCCGGACCACGACAAGACCTTCACCGTGGAATTACGGGTCTCCGAAACGGTGATGTCCGCCGGTACGGGAAAAAGCAGAAAGGAGGCGGAACAGCAGGCGGCTAAACAGGCCTGGCAGTTATTCCACCCCGGCAACGAACAATGATCATCCCCTTTTTTCTCGCCAGCCGCGGCTGTCCCCACCGCTGCAGTTTCTGCAATCAGGAACTCTCCGGCGGAGACGATCCCCGGGAGCTTACGCCGGTCTATTTCCACCGCAAGGTGCAATCCTACCTCGCCGGAAAGGCGACGGGAAGAAAATCCCGCCGGGAAGCGCAGATCGCCTTCTACGGCGGCAACTTCACCGGGCTGGACCCGGCGGAACAGGAACGGCTGCTCGGAATGGCCCGCCGCTACCTGGAGACCGGTGCGGTATCGCAGGTCAGGATCTCGACCCGCCCCGACGCCCTGGACCGGCAAACCGCTAAGCGTCTGGCCGCCGCCGGTGTCCGGACCGTGGAAATCGGCGCCCAGTCCCTTGTCGACGAGGTGCTGACCGCTTCCCGGCGGGGGCATGACGCCGCCGCGGTAACCGCCGCCGTGGCCGCGGCCAAAGAGGAAAACATGGAGGTCTTCCTCCATCTCATGGCCGGTCTCCCCGGCGACAACGAAGAAAGGTTCGCGATCACCCTCTCCCGGACCATCGCGCTCCTTCCCCGGGGGGTGCGGCTTCATCCCACCCTGGTCCTCGCCGGCACGCCCCTGGCCCAAGCATATCTTCAGGGACAGTATGCGCCCCTGACGCTTCCGGAGGCCGTGGATATCTGCCGGCGGGCCTGCGTCCGTCTGGAGGAGGCGGGAATCGTCGTTATCCGTCTGGGCCTTCAGGACACGGAAGCCCTGAGAAAACCGGGGTCCGTTCTGGGGGGACCCTACCACCCCGCCTTCGGCGCCCTGGTTGCCGCCGCCGGGTGGCGGGAACGGGCCTTCGCCCTTCTGGCCGGGACCGACCTCCGGAACCGGGAGGTGGTTTTCCATATCCCGGACGGCGCGGAAAGCGCCTTCCGGGGGAACCGGAACGGCAACCTCAAGGCCCTGCAGGATTACTTCGGCTTAGCCTCGCTGCGGATCATCGCCCAGGGAAACACCTTCGGATACCGGATCGGCGGACCGGAACGCGGCTCTCGGGGACGAAACTGTTTCCCCGGGGGAAAAGAATAGGGGGGACGATATGTTCAAATCGGGCTTCATCGGCATCGTAGGGCGGCCGAATGTCGGCAAATCGACGCTCCTCAACTGCATCCTGGGAGAAGACATCGCCATCACCAGCCCCAAGCCCCAGACGACCAGAAACCGGATCATGGGAATCCGGCATCTCCCCCAGGGACAGTTGATTTTTCTCGATACCCCGGGGATTCATGTCCCCCGCAAGGCCCTCAACGAGGCGATGGTGAGAACGGCGCAAAACGTCTTCGCCGACGTGGACGTCATCCTGACCATCGTCGAGGCGGATACCGGTATCGCCGCGGCGGACATGGAACTCTTCGCCGCCCTGAGGGGTCACGAGGAGCGGGCGATTCTGGGCATCAATAAGGTGGACCTCGTTCGCCGGGAGTCGCTGCTGCCCCTCATCGATCAAGCCCGCCGGGCCTTTGCCTTCCGGTCCTATCTTCCCCTCTGCGCCCGGACCGGCGAAGGCGTTCCGGCCCTTCTGGAGGAAATTCTGAACCTGATTCCCGAGGGTCCCCCTTACTTTCCCGAAGACATGGTCACCGACCGTCCGGAAAGATTCCTCGCCGCCGAGATGATCCGGGAAAAGATCCTGACCTTCGTCCACCGGGAGGTCCCCTACGCCACGGCGGTGGTCGTGGACGCCTTCCGGGAAGAGGAAGGCAGCGGCCTGATCCGCATCGAGGCGACAATTAATGTGGAGAAAGATTCCCAAAAAAAGATCCTCATCGGCAGGAAAGGGGCCATGCTCAAGAGAATCGGCGCCGCAGCCCGGATGGACATGGAACGCTTCTTCGCCGCCCGGGTCTTTCTTTCCCTCTTCGTACGCGTCCAGAAAGACTGGACCCACAATCGGCGGCTGGTGAAGGAATTCGGTTACGATCAGTGACGACGAACATGGTAAGGTGACTATGGACGAATTACTCACGGCGGCAACGATCCTCCCTTCAACCCTGAAATTTTACCCCTCTGAAAAAGGATCGATCTCTTGCGGCCCCGCCGATCCCTGGAATCACCCCACTTCTCGCTTTGACACTTCGGACAAAATGATATACAAAAACACCATCATAAATCTTTAGGGGAATAACGGTCATGTCCGGACAGTATCGCTCATTGTCGTCGTCTTTCTGTTCTGAGAAAACGGTCGTCTTCCTGTGCCTGGCCTGCGCGCTGTTCCTGATGCCGGGTTGCGGAAAGGATCAGAAAGGAGGCGCCCAGCGACCCCCGGGGGAGGTTACGGTGGTAACCATCACCCCCAAGGACACCCCCGTGGTCTGGGAGGTGGTCGGCCAGACGGAAAGTTCCCATCTGGTGGAAATACGTTCCCGGGTGGAAGGGTTTTTGGATAAGCGGGTGTACGAGGAAGGATCCTTGGTGAAGGCCGGGCAGGTCCTCTTCCGGATCGATCCCCGCAATTTCGAGGCGGCCCTTCAGCAGGCCAAAGGGGAGCTGGCGCAGCAGGAAGCCCGCTGGGCCACCGCCAAGGCCAATCTGGCTCGAATCAAACCCCTGGCGGAGCAAAACGCCGTAAGCAAGAAGGACCTCGACGACGCCACCGGGCAGGAGCAGGCCACCGCCGCGTCGGTCCTGGCGGCCAAGGGCAAGGTGCGGGAGGCGGAGATCAATCTCAGCTATACGGTCATCACCTCGCCGGTCACCGGGCTGTCGAGCCAGGCGAAGAAACAGGAGGGGGCCTATATTTCCGCCACGGACAGCCTGCTGACCTATGTGGCGAAGATGCACCCCATGTGGGTGACCTTCAGCCTCTCGGAGAACCAGTACCTCAATTCGCTGGAGAGCATCAAAAAGGGAACCCTCCGCTTCCCTCCCCATGACCGATTCGAAGTCGAGTTGGTTCTGGCGGACGGCTCCATCTATCCCCATAAGGGCCATCTCATCTTTGCCGACCCCTCGTTCAGCAAGGAGACGGGAACATTTCTCATCAAGGCCACCATGGACAACCCCAAAGGCATTCTTAAACCGGGGCAGTTCGTCCGGGTCCGTCTCAAGGGGGCCGTCCGTCCCAATGCCATCGTCGTCCCCCGGCGGGCGGTCTTCGAAGGAGCCAAGGGACAGTTTGTCTGGTGTGTGGACAAAGATGGTCATGCGGAGGTTCGCCATGTCACCGTGGGCGAATGGCATGACGACGACATCTTCATCACCAGCGGTCTGAACGCCGGCGATCGCGTGATCGTGGACGGCGTCATGATGCTCGCCGAGGGGATGCCGGTGAAGATCTTGGAGAAAAAGACTCCGGGGTCATCCGGAGCGGCGGTCAAGGACGCGGCGCCCGGAACCGGATCAACGCCGGCCGCATCCGGTAATACGGCAACGGCCGTGGCCCCGGGGGGTAAACAGCCACCGGTTTCCCCGGCCCCGGCAACCCCGAGCGCTCCCGGCGCGAAACCCGCCTCCCCGGCGCAGAAGTAACGGGGGCCGCCATGATCTCCCGATTCTTCATCGATCGGCCCATCTTTGCCGCCGTTATCTCCATCGTCATCGTCATCGCCGGCGGGGTGGCCATGTTCAACCTCCCCATCGCCCAATATCCGGAAATCTCCCCACCCCAGGTTCAGGTATCGGCCACCTATCCCGGGGCCAGCGCCGAGGTCATCGCCGAGAACGTCGCCTCGCCCATCGAGCTTCAGGTCAACGGCGCCGACAACATGATCTACATGAATTCCGTCTCCACCGGCATGGGGACCATGACCCTGACGGTCTTCTTCGACATCGGCACCAATCCCGACATGGCCCAGGTGGATGTCCAGAACCGGGTCAACATCGCCATGCCCCAGTTGCCCCAGTCGGTACAGCAGCAGGGTGTTACGGTCCAGAAGAAATCGAGTTCCTTTCTCATGGTCATCGGCGTCTATTCCCCCGACGGCCGCTACGACCAGAACTATGTGGCCAACTATGCCAATCTTTACGTCCTCGATGCCCTGAAACGTATCGACGGGGCCAACCAGACGGCGATCCTGGGCTCCCCGGACTATGCCATGCGCATCTGGCTCAAGCCGGACCGAATGGCCCAGTTAGGCATCACCGCCTCCGACGTCGCCAACGCCATCTCCCAGCAGAACCAGCAGTTCGCCGTGGGCAAGATCGGCCAGTCCCCCACGGACGGCCGGGTGGAACAGACCTTTTCCGTGACCACCAAGGGTCGCCTAACCACCCCCCAGGAATTCGAGAATATCATCCTCCGGGCCAGCAAGGACGGTTCGGCCATCGTCCGGCTGAAGGACGTGGGACGGGCCCAACTGGGCGCCAAGGATTACTCCGTGCGGACGAAGATGAACGGCAAGACGGCGACGCTGCTCGCCGTTTACCAGCAGCCCGGGGCCAACGCCGTCCATGTCTCGGACCAGGTGAAAAAGACCCTGGAGCAGTTGAAGAAGAATTTCCCCGACGGAATCGACTACAAGATCGCCATGGACTCCACGGAATTCGTCCGGGCCTCGATCAAGGACGTCATCGTCACCTTCTTCGAGGCCTGTCTGCTCGTTATCCTGGTGGTCTACATCTTCCTCCAGAGCGCCCGGGCCACCATTATCCCCATCCTCGCCGTCCCCATCTCCATCATCGGCACCGCCATGGGGATGATCCTCTTCGGTTTCTCCATCAACATGCTCACCCTCTTCGGGATGGTTCTCGCCATCGGGATTGTGGTGGACGACGCCATCGTCGTCATCGAGAACGTGGAGCGGAACATGGAGGAGTTTCACCTGTCGCCGAACGAGGCGGCCAAAAAGGCCATGGACGAGGTGACGGGGCCGGTCGTCGCCATCGTTCTCGTCCTGTGCGCCGTCTTCGTCCCCGTGGCCTTCCTCGGCGGCATGACGGGGCAGCTCTACAAGCAGTTCGCCATCACCATCGCCATCTCCGTGGTCTTCTCCGGGATCGTCGCCCTGACCCTTTCCCCGGCCCTGGCCGCCCTTCTCCTCCGGCACAAGCACGGGGAGAAGAAGGGGTTCTTCAAATGGTTCGAGGACTTCTTCCTGAAGATGACCCACGGCTACACCGGCGGCGTCGCCAAGATGCTCCGGCACACGAAGACGGCCATGATCGCCTTTGTCGTCATGGTGAGCCTCACGGGTTTCATGTTCTACATCACCCCTACCAGCTTCGTCCCCGCGGAGGATCAGGGCTATCTCTTCGGCGTCACCTTCCTCCCCGATACGGCCAGCCTTGACCGGACGGAAGAGGTGGGAAGCCGGGCGGCCCAGTTCTTCATGAAGCATCCGGCCGTTAAGGACGTGAGCGAGTTCGCCGGCTACAGCCTCGTGGACGGCGCCCTGAAGTCCAACGCCGGCGTCCTCTTCGTCTCCCTCAAGGATTTCGAACAGAGAAAAAAGGAGGAGCTCAAGGCCCCGGCGATTCTCCATGCCGCCTTCCGGAGTTTCTCCCAGATCAAGGAAGGGCTGGTCATGCCCTCCAATCCCCCCTCCATCCCCGGCCTGGGCAACATGGGGGGGTTTCAGTTCTGGATTTTGAACCGGGGCGAGGGCAGCGCCGCCAAGCTCCAGGAGGTGACGGAGAAGTTCATCGCCCGCTGTCACAAACAACCGGAGTTGCAGGGGGTCAATTCGACCATGAACGCCTACTCCCAGCAGTTGCGGGTGGATGTGGACCGGGAAAAGGCCGAGACCCTGGGGGTGCCGGTGCAGAACATCTATGAGACCCTCCAGATCCTCTTCGGCTCCGCTTATGTGAGCCAGTTCAACAAATTCAGCCGCCTCTGGCAGGTAATCGTCCAGGCGGAGCCCCAGTACCGCTCCCGCCCCAACGACCTGACCCAGGTCTATGTCCGCTCCGCAAGCGGCAATATGATCCCCCTCCAAGCGGTGATCACCATGAAGCACGAATCAGGTCCCGATATCGTCAACCGTTTCAACAATTTCCCCGCGGCCAACGTCATCGGCGGCCCGGCTCCCGGGTACAGCTCCGGGCAGGCCATCGCCGCCATGGAGCGGGTCGCCAAGGAGGTTCTGCCGGAGGATTTCAGCTACGCCTGGAGCGGCGAGGCTTTCTATGAAAAACAGGCGGGGGGGACTTCCGGACTGGTCTTCGTCTTCGGTCTCATCATGGTCTTTTTGATTCTGGCCGCCCAGTACGAGAAGTGGTCCCTCCCCTTCGGGGTTCTGATGGCCGTCCCCTTCGCCCTTTTCGGGGCGCTCCTGTCCATCCTGCTGAGGGGGATCGAGAACGACATCTATTTCCAGATCGGCCTGTTAACCCTCATCGCCCTGGCCGCCAAAAACGGTATTCTCATTACGGAATTCGCCGTCATGAAACGGGCGGAGGGGTTGTCCATTTACGACGCCGCCCTCGAGGCGGCCCGGCTCCGCCTTCGGCCCATCGTCATGACCTCCATCGCCTTCATCCTGGGCTGCGTGCCCCTGGCCATCGCCTCCGGGGCCTCAGCCAACAGCCGGCACTCCATCGGCACCGGCGTCATCGGCGGCATGCTCGGGGCGACACTCATCGCCATCTTCTTTATCCCCATGTTCTTCCAACTCTTTGAAACCCTGAGCGCCCGGAGGGAGAAGAAAAGAGCGACGAAAGACAACGGAGGCGAAACGACGCCGGGGAAGGAGGAAGCATAGACCATGTCCATCCTTTCGAAGACATTACCCCGTACCTCAACCCAAAGCGCCCGTCGCGGAGGGATACTCCTGGCCGTCTTGGCGGCGGCCATCCTCCTGGGAGGCTGTATGTTGGGCAAGGATTACCGCCGGCCCGCAGTGGACGCCCCGCAGAAGTGGCGTTTCGAGGAGAAGGACGCCCAAGCCTTGGCCAACACCGCCTGGTGGGGACAGTTCCAGGATCCGGTCCTCGATGATCTGATCCAGACCGCCCTGAAGGAAAACAAAGACGTGCGCATCGCCACGGCCCGGGTGGAAGAATACATGGGAAAGCTGGGGGTCACCCGGGCGGATCTCTTTCCCCAGGTGGGGCTGGGGGCCGGCGCGGGCCGGCAGCGACTGACGGAAATGGGTCCCACAGGCTGGAATTCCGCCACGCCTCCTACCTCCTACACCTTCCAGGGCAATCTCAACGCCAACTGGGAGCTCGACCTCTGGGGGAAGCTTAGAAGGGCGACCGAGGCCGCCCGGGCCGATCTGCTCGGCACCGACGAGGCCCGCCGGGCCGTGATCATGACCCTGGTGGCCTCCGTGGCCAACGGCTACATCAATCTCCTCAACTACGACCAGCAACTGGTCATCGCCCGGGAAACCCTGAAGAGCCGCAAGGATTCCCTGGACATCTTCGAAAAGCGTTATGCCGGCGGCGTCATTTCCGAACTGGAGCTGAACCAGTCCCGCTCGGAATACGAAGACGCCCGGGCGGTCATTCCCCAACTGGAAAAGAATATCGCCCAGCAGGAAAATGCCCTCAACCTCCTCCTCGGAAGGAACCCCGGCCCCATACCCCGGGGCAGGACCCTGGATGAACTGGCCCTGCCGGCGGTGCCGGCCGGCATCCCCTCGGACCTCCTGGAACGACGTCCCGACATCCGCCAGGCGGAGCAGGAACTGGTCGCCGCCAATGCCAGGATAGGGGTGGCCAAGGCCCTCTATTTCCCGTCCATATCCCTGACGGGGGCCTTCGGGTTCGCCAGCGCCGAGCTGAACGACCTCTTGACCGGACCCGCCAAGACGTGGAACTATGCCGCCTCCCTCACCGCGCCCATTTTCACCGCCGGCCGGATCAAGGGACAGGTCAAGCAGGCGGAGGCCCTTCAGCAGCAGGCCCTGGTAAAATATCTCCAAACCGTACAGACGGCCTTCAAGGAAGTGGACGACGCCCTGGTGGAGCAGCGGAAATACCGGGAACGGTTGGCCGTCCAGGGCAATCAGGTCGCCGCGTTGAAAAACACCCGGCGGCTGGCCGGCCTACGTTACGACAACGGCTACAGCAGCTATCTGGAGGTGCTGGACGCGGAGCGCAGCCTTTTCAACGGTCAGCTCTCCCAAGTTCAGACCAAGGGTAGTCTCTTTCAGTCCCTGGTGAATGTCTATAAGACCATGGGGGGAGGATGGATCACCGAGGCCGACAAAATGGCCGGTGGTTACGCCGAAACCAAACCGTCTTCCGTCCCTTGACGGAGAATCTCTCCTGTAAGGGGAGACTACGGACCACCTTTTGCTAAAGACAAAGATCATGCCACGAAAATCAAAAGGGCGACAGAAGTTGTCTTCAATCCATTCAACACCGGCGGTTCGCCTGATCATGGTAATTTTTCCATTCCCTCGCGATGAATAGCCGTAATGGGAGGGCAGCAGTCATGGCTAAAAAAGCGTCTCCGGCGAAAGGAAAAGAGAGCAAGATCAAAGAAGCGGCGGTTTCCGTCTTCACCGCAGCCGCCAAAGGTCGGCAGGCGAACACCTTGAGTCAACCGGCCGCGAAGGAAGGAACGCCAAGGCCCGCCGCCAGGCGCCCAACGAAAGAGGAAACGCCGGCACCGGCCGCCGCGGCGGGCAGGGAGGAGATCCCGGAGGGACAGGCGGCCTCCCAGGAAAAGGCGAAAGACATCTTTGCCGGTTTCAACCCGGCGGCGTTTTTCAAGGGATGTGAAGGGCTCTGGAAGCATAGCGTCCTGATGAAAGACCTCTATAAATCCGGGGTGGTCATGCTGCAGGGATTCATGAAGCCCCCCCTGGCCCCCGCCGCCGAACCCTGGGGGAAGATCCTGACTCCGGCCGTATTCGACCCCGCCGAGCTCTCCAAGGCCTGGGAGTCCGCCTGGCAGGGCAATGCCGCCGCCAGGGAAGCCTGGGAATATTTGACGGACATGATCCAGCGTTCTATCCTCTTCTGGGATGTCATGCGCCGGCGGGGGGACAACTTCCTGGAACATGTCAAAGAGGGGGAGCCGCCGGTATTGCAGTTTCGCCATGAGACCGTGATCGACGGTCGCACCCTGGAGAATCCCGTCAATTACGCCCTGTTGAGAATCATCCCCGAGGAGGGCATGACCGTCGATCCCGGGAAACGGCCCTTCGTCATCGTCGATCCCCGGGCGGGACACGGGCCGGGAATCGGGGGATCGAAGCACGATTCCCAAGTCGGGGTGGCCCTCCAGGCGGGCCATCCCGTATATTTCGTCATGTTCTTTCCGAAACCGGAACCGGGACAGACGCTGGTCGATGTGGGGCGGGCGGAGGCCCTGTTCCTCAAGGAAGTCATCCGCCGTCACCCCGAAGCGGAACGCCCCTGCGTCATGGGCAACTGTCAGGCCGGCTGGGCCGTGGCCTCCTTGGCCGCCATGGAGCCGGATCTCATGGGCACCATCATCCTCAACGGCGCCCCCATGTCGTACTGGGCGGGCAACAAGAACAAGAACCCCATGCGCTATTCAGGGGGGCTGCTGGGGGGCAAATGGCTCACCACGATGTCCTGCGATCTGGGCAACGGAAAATTCGACGGCGCCTATCTGGTGTCGAACTTCGAGAATCTCAATCCCGCCAACACCTTTTTCCGTAAGGAATACAATCTCTACGCCAATATCGACAAAGAGGCGGAGCGCTACCTGAACTTCGAGAAGTGGTGGAGCGGTTATTTCCTTATGAATGCCGAAGAGATCGACGGGATCGTGACCAACCTGTTCATCGGCAACCGGCTGGCCAAAGGGGGCGTGGTGCTGCCCGGCGGCGGCCGGGTCGACCTGAGAAACATCAGATGTCCCATTGTCGTCTTCGCCTCCCAAGGGGACAACATCACCCCTCCCCAACAGGCCCTCAACTGGATCGTCGATGTATACGGCTCCGATGAGGCAATCCTCAAGGAAGGGCAGACCATCGTCTATACCCTCCACCCCGACGTGGGACATCTGGGGATTTTCGTCGGGGCGTCCATCGCCAAAAAGCAGCATCAAGAATTCGTCAACACCCTGGAGATGATCGACGGCCTGCCGCCGGGGTTGTACGAAATGATCATCGAAAAGAAAAATCCCTTTACGGAATACGCCGAACTGATCCCCGGGGATTACGTGGCCCGGTTCGAAATGCGGAAAATAGCCGATATCACGGCCATGAGCGACAGCCGCCGGGAGGAGGATTATTTTTCCTCCGTCGCGGAAGTGTCCGAGTTCAATGATGAATTGTACAGAAACTTCCTCAGGCCACTGGTACGGCTCCTGACCACCGAACAGTCGGCGGAAATTCTTCGCTGGTTGAACCCCAGCCGCATGAAGTATTATCTTTTCTCGGAACGCTTCAATCCCGCCATGACGCTTTTCCGGATCTGGGCGGAATGGGTGCGAAAAAACCGCCGGGCCGTCCGGGAGGACAACTATTTCGTCACCGTGGAACGGGACATGGCCCAGACCGTCGAAGACGCCCTCGATACCTATCGGGAACTCCGGGACGACGTTTACCGCAATCTCTTCAAGGCCCTATACGGCCCGTTGGGTTTGGCCAACCTCTTCCCGGGCAAACAGGCCCGGGTCCTGGAGCAGGAAAACGTGGAACGGGAAGCGGCGATCCATCGCAAAGTCGAGGAGCTGAAGGGCAGAATGGACCAGGGCGGCTTTGTCGAAGCCCTGATCCGCCTGGTCATGGCGGCGATGATCCACATCGGCATGATCGATTACCGCTCCCATCTCATCGCGAAGAAACTCGAAGAACGGCGGCCGCACAAAGACGACTTGAGTCGGGAAGAATGGCGGGAAATGATCCGGGATCAGTATTTCATGCTCGTCATCGACGAGGATCGGGCCATCGCCTCCCTGGCCAAGCTCCTGCCGACCAGAGAGGAGCGGGAGAAATGCCTCGCCATGATGATGGAGATCATGATGATCAGCAACGCCCGGATCGATCCGCGCAGTCGGTTGGCCGTCAAGATCGCCAAGGCCCTCGACCTGAAAATATCCTGAGATGATTGAGTTCAGCCGGCCGGAGACAGGAAGGTTGCTTATTTCTCTGCGCGGCGAATGGCGGACAGGGGGGGCACACCCCCCTGCAGCCGAGGTTTACCGGCAGATGGCGCCGCCCCCGGCAACAACGCACGTCGCCTTCGACTGTTCCGAACTGACCGGATGGAACAGCGTCCTCATCAACTTTCTTGTCAACATCATCGATTATGGCTGCCGCCAGGGGATCGTTGTGGATCAGCAGGGCCTGCCGCCGGGGATAACCGGGATGCTGAAGCTGGCCTATGCGGTGCCGGAGCGCCCCGGGGCCCGGCAGGACCGGGTGCGGCCGTCCCTCCTGGAGCGCCTGGGTAAGGAAGCGTGGGACGGCTGGCAAAGCACCCAAGAGGTCTTCGCCTTCATCGGCGAGGCGACGGCGGCCTGCGGGCGGATGCTACGGGGACGCGCCCGTTTCCGGCGACGGGATCTTATGGTCATCATTCAGGAATGCGGGGTTCAGGCCCTGCCCATCGTCTCCCTCATCAGTGTCCTGGTGGGTTTGATTCTCGCCTTTGTCGGTTCCATCCAGTTGAGCATGTTCGGCGCCCAGATCTACATCGCCAATCTCGTGGGCATCGGCGTCTTCCGGGAAATGGGGGCGATCATGACGGGGGTGATCATGGCCGGCCGGACCGGCGCCGCCTTCGCCGCCCAGTTGGGAACCATGCAGACCACCGAAGAGATAGACGCCCTCAAGACCCTAGGCATTCCCCCCATGGATTATCTCGTCCTACCGAGGATGATCGCCCTGCTGCTGAT
>JAGPFL010000042.1 GCA_018056545.1 Syntrophobacterales bacterium | reverse complement strand
ATCACCACCGACTCCATACTGGGCTTTCCCTGGAGAGCCTTGCGGAAATAATCCCGATCGGCGATGCTGATCCCCTTCGTCGCCCCGTTGACGCTGTCCGCGAAGCCGACTCCGTCTTTACCAACGGCATAGATGAAATCGTAACGGTCCTGGGCGATGGACTGGAGCTTCCCCAGCTCACGTTGTAAGGCTTCGGACTTTTGACTGGATCCTTTCGCGTTGACCTCTTTGACCGCCTCGATCACCGTTTCACGCTGGGCGAGCATAGCCAGACCGTTCAGCTCCGAGACGAGCACGGCATCCACCATGTCGGCGACACTCTTGGAGATCATGGCGATCTGTCGGTTCGTTTCCTTGACCACCCCCACCCGGGCATTAAAGATGAAGTAGGGCCCGAGAATTAGCAGGGGCACCATGGCCATGAGAAAACCTCCACACATCAACTTGAACTGCAGACCGCCGACAGAAAAACGACTTTTCAACGCTAACATAATCTAATCCCCCATGATTATTTTATTTCGCAGCAAGGTAAGATCTCTCCGCCACGATGAAAAATCATTTGTCAAAGAAGCCTCCAAAGAGCGTCAACTCCCTGGCAAAATGCCTCTATAAGATGCAAATTCTATGCTATTGTATTCTCCATACCAGAAAGATGTGTGCTACATCGGGCATATTGCCTTTTCAATCGGAGGGTTCCATCATGTATGATGAAATGTTCGCTACGTTTTGAGCATTGGGAAGCAGGGGTGGCAGTTCAATCCTATGACTGTTGGTCAATAAATTGACTATGGTTTGCAATCGGGCAGGACAGGGTACGGAACAGATATCCCTGCTGGAAAGGAATCATGGCTCTTTCGGCAAATGCCGTGATGAGCCGTTCATTTACCAAGAGTCCGCTGTGTATCATCCCTTTGCAGCCAGAAGCAGCATTTTGTATGTTCCGAGGGGAAAAAAGTAGCCGTGAACAAACAAATGGAAAGCAGGACGTCAGGAGGGGCTTCCCTATCCGTTTCGCAGAAGGGTTTCCCTTTGCTTCAGAACATCTCCTATGGCCTGGCAGAGGCGCCGGTTTTCATCCCCGGTCCGGACGGCGATCCGGAAGAAACGCCGATCCAGACCAGCGAAATTGTCACAAACCCGGATGCCAATGCCCCGGCGGAGGAGTTTCCCGGCCAGTTCCGGGGCGTCGAGGTCCCGGCGGGTGATCTTCACCAGGAGAAAATTCGCCTCCCCCGGATATACGTAAAATCCACCTAAGGAAGTAAGATCCCGGACAAGGGTTTCCCGAGCCTCCCCTACATATGCCCTCGTTTTCTCCGCGTATGCCGCATCCGCAAGGGCGGCGGCACCGATGGCCTGCGCCAGGGTGTTGACCGTCCAGGGGGGCATCACGGCCTTGATCCGGGCGATGAGCGCCGGATCGGCAACGGCGCAGCCGAGCCGGATGCCCGGAACAGCGAAGAATTTGGTCAGGGAAAGAAGCACGACCACATTTGGAGGACGCCGTTGTGTCAGGCTGTCCATCCCGGGCACAAAATCGGCAAAGGCCTCGTCGATGACAATAGTAGCCGCCGGATGTCTCCGGGCCAGTCTTCGCAAGTCAGCGGCATCCCAGAGGAGCCCCGTGGGATTGTTCGGCTGTCCGGTAAAAAACAGATCTCCGTCTCTGAGGAACCGGTCAATCTTTTCGGGATCCGGACGGAAATCCCGTTCCTCCGCCAGCGGGACCCTCTCCACAGGCAGTCCTGCCAGCTCCGCGGCATGGGCATAGTCAACATAGGCGGGGACGGAAACAACGGCCCGCCGGGCGGTAAGGACCCGGGGAAGCAGGTGGAGAATCTCCGTGGAGCCGTTGCCGGCAATGGTTTCTTCTGTCTTCACGCCGTAGCGGGCGGCGGCGGCCTGCAACAACTCGGCGCAGTCCGGGTCCGGGTAATGGACCAGGGACGCCACCCGGCTGATGATCAAGGGCCGCAACCATTCCGGCGGTCCCAGGGGGTTGATGTTGGCGGAAAAATCCAGGATATGCGCCGGAGAAAGTCCCGCCGCCTCCGCCAATTTCCTCAGATTGCCGCCATGTAGGCTCGTTTTCAGCACCGCCATTTATCAAAGGAAGCCAACAACCAACCGAATCACCATCAGCTTGAAGCCGATATGTTCTGCGTTCGCATCATATAAATTCGACTTCCATGCGGACGCTCTAAAGAACGGGTTATATTGCTCATCCCTACGGGATTTCGCAAAATTATGCTTCGCCTAAAGGCGAGGGACTTCAACCATTTCCGTAGGGGACATTAACTCTCCCCTGATTTCCCCCGGCGGCACCTCTTTTTGTCTTCCGCCAGGCACGGCGCGTTCGCCCCCCCACAAGGACAACGAACCCACAGACGGCCAGCGCCATCAACTGTTGCAAGTTTGTTTTCCTCTTCACAGCCCCCTCCCCACGTCTCTTAGACGGCATCGTCTATCCTTTATGGGCGGCACCTTCAACGCATACTTCATGCACTTTGCGCTTATCTTTTTTACCCCCTCGTCCGGATATCTTCAACAACAAATCATCCCCGGCGGAAAGAAGGCCCCAAAACGCCCCGTTTTCCGGACGAGGCAAATATGGGTTGATTTCCCCCGGATCATCCTTTAAGAATCACGAAAACGCCCTACGGAGGAACAAGGGGAATCGCACCCGGACGAACCGGGAACTCGGCATCCATAAAAGCACCCTCTTCCGCCGGATCAAGGCCCTGGGGATCGAAACAGCCGCAGGAAAGACATGAATAACGAGGATCAATCATATATGTTCTAAACCACTATGCCCGCAAATCTCCCCCCAGATTATTTCGCCGCCGAAGAGCGCTTCCGCGCCGCCCGGACCCCGGAGGACAAGATCGAGGCCCTGGAGGAAATGCTCGCCGTCATGCCCAAGCACAAGGGCACGGACAAACTCAAGGCCATGCTTCGGGAACGCATCTCGAAGTTCCGCGCCCAGGCGCAGGAGAGAAAAGGAACCGGCAAACAGAAGACGGCATACAGCATCGAAAAGGAAGGGGCGGCACAGGCGGTCATCGTCGGCCCCCCCAATACCGGCAAGTCCTCCCTCGTGGCACTGGTCACAAACGCCGCTCCGGAGGTGGCGCCGTTTCCCCACACCACCCATAGACCCACCCCGGGGATGATGGAGTTCGAAAACATCCAGTTTCAACTCATCGACACACCACCGATCACCCGCCAGTACACCGATCCCTCCCTGCTGGATCTGCTCCGCCGGACGGACATCATCATCCTCATGCTGGATCTGACGGCGGATCCGATGGGTCAATACGAAGAGACGATGTCCATTCTTCATGAAGCGCGCCTTTACTCGCCTCAATGCCCACTGCCGGACAATCTTCCAAAACGGCCCTTCGTCAAGAACTTCCTGATCATCGTGAATAAGATGGACCGCCCGGAAGACCAGGAAGCACTGGAAATCTTCCGGGAATTGTCCGGCGTCACGCCCCCCTGTCTGGGTCTGTCGGCAAAAACCGGCTTGAATGTTTCCTCTCTTCCCCAGACCATCTTTTCCCTTGCCGGCATCCTGAGGGTCTACACCAAGCGCCCCGGTAGGGAAGCGGACATGACCGCCCCTTTCATCATCCCCACCGGAAGCGTCGTGGAAGAACTGGCCTCAAGGATCCACAAGGAATTCGCCGTCCGGCTAAAATATGCCCGCATCTGGGGTAAGGGTGTCCGTGACGGCCAGATGGTGCCGCGAAACCATGTCCTGCAAGACGGCAATATTGTGGAGTTCTGCATCTGACGCGCCTCATCAACCTTTGCCCATCACCGGCGCTTCCTCCGAGAATAATCGCAAATATGCAACCTTTGCCCTTGAAATACGTCGTATATAAGTGTCTATTTTTGTCTCAGTTTCACCATCATCAACAGACAATATCTGGATATTGTGGTCGGAATCTCTGCGATCACTGAACCGGCAAAAGAAAATTTGCTATTTAGACCTTTATCGGCAATAATCGCCACCCAGGGGCGTGATGGCGTTATCCGTCCAGATCGATATCAGTAGCAACAAGAGGAGGAATCAAATGAAAAAGGTCGCCCTGTTCGCCTTCAACGGCGAAGTGATGTGTTTTGCCCACGTTTTGCTCAATGCCCTGGAAATGAAGGACAAAGGTTACGAGGTAAAGCTGATCGTCGAAGGAACGGCAACGAAGCTCATAAGAGACCTGACGGCCGCCCCGACACCCTTCACCCCGCTGTACGAAAAGGTCAAGGCCGCCGGATTGATCGACTGCGTTTGCCAGGCCTGCGCGAAGAAGACGGGGAGCTACGACGAGGCAACGGCACAGGGACTGCCTATGTGCGGGGAAATGATGGGGCACCCGAGCATGGCCCGCTACCTTGAAAGCGGCTACGAGCTGATCGTCTTCTAAGCATACTGAAACTCACCGGCAGCAAGAAAAACATCCTCCGCATTGCCGATGGTGAGCGGTTGGGTCCGGTCACGGCGACCGCAATAAAACAGAATGGTTCAATAAAATTATATATTAACGAAGGAGGAATCAGAAATGTTTCATGAAGAACGATGCGACTTCTGCGGCGACTGTCTGGCCCGGTGCCACTATCTCGATTTCGATGAAAAAACCGGCGGCGCAGCCTTCGAAAAGCTGGTCCGGGGAGAGAAGCAGGACTGGCTTTACGACTGTGTGACCTGCATCGCCTGTAACGAATACTGTCCCAAGGACGCCCGGCCCTTCGATCTGATCCTCCAGCGGATGGAAGAGGCGGGCGACTTCACCGACCCCAAACTCAAGGCCCAAATGGCCGACCGCTTCAAGGCCGAAGGGGACCCCCGCCCCATGGAACCCAAGGATCGCGTCATGTCCATCTGCGTCATGGAAGGCAGCATGCCCTGGGCGATTCAGGGCAGCCTTTTCCAGGAGCTGCCCCTGCTGAAGGGCCGCCATTATTTCTGCAACGTCTTGTTCGCCCACATGGGGGACGAATCCATCATGCGGGACCGCCTCCAGGGCTTGGTGAACAACCTGGCCAAATCGGGGGCCAAGGAGATCGTCTTCGTTCATGACGACTGCTACGCCCTGCTGGCCGGCATGGCCCCGGAATACGGAATCAAGCTGCCTTTCCGCCCCGTTTCCATCCTGGAGTACCTGGCGGAGTATCTGAAGGAACACCCCGAACGGATCACCAAGCTCAACATGAAGGTCGCCTACCAGCGTCCCTGCGCCTCCCGCTATACGCCGGAGAAGGATCACTACCTCGACGAAATCTTCTCCCTCATCGGTGTGGAGCGCGTCGCCCGGCAGTATGACGGCATGAACGCCATCTGCTGTGGCGTGGAGCTGGCCGGCCCCAATCTCAAGCTCTTTCCCCGGGGAAAGAACTTCGCCCCCTTCCGGGAGAAGAACGTGCAGGATGCCAAGGATCATGGCGCCCAAGCGATGGTCTATCTCTGCCCCATGTGCTTCCGGACCCTGAACAAGCAGGTGCAAGGCGCCGGCATGAGCAACTACATGATCAGCGACATCTGCCGCCTGGCCCTGGGGGAAACGTTGCCGGAAGACAAGCCGGCGTAAAGACTCCTTGCGGGGGATAAACCATAAAATAGAATGAAGAAAAAGGAGATAAATGGAAATGGCGACAACGGAAGTGAAATGGTTCAAGACCCACTGTGCCCGGATGGATCACGGCGGCTGCGGCCTCCTCGTCGGCGTGGAGAACAACAGGATCGTTCAGGTCAAGGGCGACCCGGACGGTTTTCTCAATAAAGGCTACATCTGCCCCAAAGGGGCCGTCTCCCCGGACCGCCTGACCCATCCCGACCGCCTGCGGCACCCCCTCCGGCGGGTCGGGGAAAAGGGCGCCGGGAAGTGGGAGCGCATCTCCTGGACCGAGGCCTTGGGGACGATTGCCGACAATCTCAAGAAAATCAGAGAGGAGCACGGGGCCCGGGCCGTTGCCTTCGGCGTGGGCATGCCCAAGGGGTTGGATCATTTCTTCCAGATCCGCCTGGCCAACCTTTTCGGCTCCCCCAACGTCATCGCCTCCCAGGACGTCTGCCACGCCCCCCGGGAGATCACGGGCATCCACACCTGCGGTTTCTATCCCGTCGTGGATTTTCATCAACCCAGCAAGCTCGTAATCCTCTGGGGAAGCAACATCACCGCCACCAACGAAGAAGGTGAGATCTGCAATCTCCTCCTGGAGCAACTAAAGACGGGCACGGAACTCATTGTCATCGACCCGCGGCGCATCGACCTGGTGAAAAAGGCGCAGCACTGGCTCCAGATCCGCCCCGGCACCGATGCCGCCTTGGCGCTGGGCTTCTTGCATGTAATCATCAAAGAGGGCCTTTACGACCGGGAATTCGTGGAGAAATGGACCGAGGGCTTCGCGGAGCTGGCTGCCCACATTGAAGGCTATCCACCGGAAAAGGTGGAAGAAATCACCTGGGCGCCCGCCGAGGAGATCCGCCGGGCCGCCCGGGCCTACGCGGCCGCCAAACCCGCAGCGATCCAGTGGGGAAACCCCATCGAACACAACATTCACACCTTCGATGCCACCCGGGCACTTATCTGCCTCATGGCCATTACGGGGAATCTCGATATCCCCGGCGGCAACGTCGAGGCCCACGACCCGAAGATCATGGGCCTGGGACCTTTCGTCCGGGCCGATCTCATCCCCGACAAGCGCAAAGAGCTCATCAGCGCTCATCACAAGATCATTCCCCGCCTCATGACCGTAGCCCCCGCCTATTTCCGCCAGGCCGTCCTCGAAGGGATCCCCTACCCTGTCCGGGGGGCCTACATGATGTGTTCCAACCCCATGCTGTCCTACGCCGACAGCCGGTTGACCCACAAGGCGTTGATGTCCCTCGACTTTCTCGCCGTCGCCGATCTCTTCATGACCCCCACGGCGGCCCTGGCGGACATCGTCCTGCCCGTGGCGACCCATTTCGAGTGCGACGACATCGGCCATTACGGCATCGGCCACGGCTACATCCTCGCCCGGCCCAAGGTCGTCGACCCCCCGGAAGAATGCTGGCCCGACAAGAAGATCATCACCGAGCTCGGCAAGCTCATGACCCCTCCGGAGCTCTGGCCCGAGGATTACCACGAGCTGATGGAAGACCTCCTCAAACCCGCCGGCCTCACCTACTCCCAGTTCGTGGAGAAGGGGTACCTGAAAGGACCGGACCGGTTCCGCTCCTATCAGGAAAAGGGCTTCAAGACCCCCACGGGGAAGGTGGAACTGAAACTCAGCGTGGCGGAAAAATTCCGGCTCCAGGCCCTGCCCTCTTTCGCCGGCTACCCCGAGGAGGAGAACCCGGAGTTCCCCCTGCTCCTCACCAGCGCCAAGAGTCGGTACTATCTCCATTCCTCCTACCGCTGGGTGGAAAAGCTCCGGAAGCTGCGCCCTTATCCCCGTCTGGAGATTCATCCCGCAACGGCGGCAAAATACGGGATTGCCGACAAGGATGACATCGTCATCGAGACGCCTTACGGAAAGATCACCCAGCAGGCCCGTCTCACCGACGGCATCGATCCCCGGGTGGTCTGCGGGGCCCACGGCTGGTGGTTCCCCGAGGGCGCTCCGGAGCGGCAGTACGACTGGGACAAGGCGAATTTCAACATGCTCACCTCCGTGACCAAGCTGGGCCGGGAGTTCGGCACCCCCAACCTCAAGGGGATCCCCTGCCGGATCAGCAAAGCCGGCAGGACGGAAAAGGATTGACCAATGGCTTCTTCCAACTTGTAACCGGCAGATAGAGTCGAAATCCTGTCCCTGTCGGAAAAGTTCATCTGAACATGGCGGGAACGAAGCTGACCTTCGCCTCGTGAAGCGGCGACCATACATCCGGCGAGTTTTCCGGGGTTTTGGGAAAGACGGGAAATGAATAATAGTTGACGTAAGCAAGATGAACAATGATGTTCATGCTCAACTCGAAGCCGTAATCCAGGCCTTTGACGGTCTGATCTACGTCTGCTCCGCCGATTACCGGGTGGAATTCATGAACCAGCGGTTCATAGAACGCACCGGTTACGACGGAACCGGTGAACTTTGTTATCGGGTGATCCACGACCGGGAGGATATCTGTCCCTGGTGCGTCAACGAGCGGGTCTTCCAGGGGGAAACGGTGCGCTGGGAGGCACAGAGCCCCAAAGACAACCGTTGGTATTATATCGTCAACACCCCGATCCGTTGGCAGGATGGCACCCTCTCCAAACAGGCCATGATCTGGGACATCACGGACCGGAAAGAGACGGAGGCCGCCCTCAAGCTCTACCAGAACCATCTTGAGGAACTCGTGGAACAGCGCACCCGGGAATGGAAGACGGTCCACGAGGCGTTGCGGAAGACGGAAGACCGCTACCGAACCATCTTCGAAGCCACGAGCATCGCCACCATCATCATCGAGGACGACATGACCATCTCTCTGGTCAACTCGGCCTTCGAGAAGCAGTCCGGATACAGCAAGGAAGAGGTGGAAGGAAAGAAGAAATGGGTGGAATTCGTGGCGAAGAAAGACCTGGAAAGGATGAAGACTTACCATAAGCAGCGCCGCATCGACCCCTCCCAGGCCCCGACACGCTACGAATTCCGTTTCCGGAACCGCCAGGGTCAATTTCGGGACATCGACGCCACAATCGCCATGATTCCCGGAACGAGACAAAGCGTGGGTTCTTTTCTGGATGTCACGGAGAGCAAAAAAACGGGGGAAGAACTGAGAATCCGCGGCCGGGAGCTGGAAAACAAATCCCGTCATCTTGAGGAGCTCAACACGGCCCTTACGGTTCTCCTCCAGCGCCGGGAAGAGGATAAAGCGCTTTTGGAAGCCAATGTCCTGTCGAACCTGCGGGAGTTGGTCTTCCCCTACGTGAACAAGTTGAAGTCGATCCGCTCCAAGGCCGAACAACAATCCTGCCTCCAGATTATCGAAACCAATCTGAACAATATCGCCTCCCCCTTCCTGCGCACCCTCACGGCCCATTATGCCTATTTCACCCCCACGGAAATCCGCATCGCCAATCTGATCCGCGAAGGCAGCTCGACAAAGGAGATCGCCTCTCTTCTCCATGTCTCCGACCGTTCCGTCGAATTTCACCGCGAAAACATCCGCCGCAAACTCGGGCTGAAAAACAAAAAGGTCAATCTGCGCGCCTTTCTCCTCTCTCTTGTTTAATCCCAGTATTTTCCTGGGATTAAACCCGGTTATTATCCGTGTTGTCAAATGGAGACACCCACCATATCATAAAGGAAAAAAAGAAAGGAGCGGACGAGACATGGACACAACACAAACCGAGAGATCGGAAAACGCGTATAAAGATTTCTTTTCCTTTTGGAAGAACCATCCCCCCGGGTTCCCCACGACATTCCTCGACATGGAAAAACAGCGGGAAGCCTGCCGGGAAATTTGGAAAATCGATCAGGGATACGGTCTGAAATGTTATTCCCTGTGGGTGGAGCGCTCGATGAAAATGCTCGCCTCGGGCTACTACGGCAACACCGGCGAGATTTTCAAAAACGGAAACGAATGCTGGACGGAGATGGCGGCGCTGATGAAAAAATACTATCAGGAACGCTCCACGGCGGCGGCCAAATTCTGGCAATCTTTTTTCCCGGCCAGGGGAGATTCGGCAGGCAAGGCGTAAGGGACGATCAACTCGTCGTCACCCTGATGACTCATTAGGGTTTCCTCAAGAATAATAGCCGGAGAGGAGGGATTCGTGTCCCTCGATAAGACCCCCGTGCTCCTCATTGCCCCCGAAACGGGAAGACTTCCCGAAGACATGGGAACGATCGCCCGCTATATATCCGGCAAAAGCGGCGGCCTGGGGGAAGTGGTGGCCGCTCTGTGCGCAGGGCTGACAAAAAGGGGTATCGAGTGTCATATCGCCACCCTCAACCTCAAGAAACGTTTTCAGAAGGAATGCGGCCTGGACGAGAAGCAGTGGCGGGAGGTCCGGTACCGCATCGATCCCGATCGCGTACACCTGGTCAGTTCGTCGATATTTGCCGACCTACCCAGCGCTTATGCCGGCAACCCCTTGGAGACGGCGGCGGAGTTTCAGCGGTGTCTCGTCAATCAGATCATCAAGGACATCCGGGCAAAAAACGGTGGGCGGATTATCATCCACAGCCATGACTGGATGGCCGGCGGTGTGATCACCGCCTATGCAAAATCCCGGGGCTGCCCCATCCTCCACACCGTCCACAACGTTCATACGGGACACATCCCCGTGGAAAAGCTGGTCGGGGTCAATATCGCCGAGCTGTCTCCCTTTATCTATTTTTCCCATGAATATGGCCGCACCTGCGTCGATGCACAATCCACCGCCATAAAGAACGCCTCGCTCATCAATTTCGTCGGCTGTCGTTTCCTGGAGGAGGTGGTCAACGATTACTTTCAGGACCGTCCCATCATCTCACCGAGCCTTCGCCGGGAGATCAAGGAAAAATACCGCCACGGGCAGACCTTGACGATCCTGAACGCCCCGGCGCCGGGCATGTATCCGGAAACCTGTCTTCATCTGGCCCGCAATTACGGCCCCGAAGACGATCTCCTGGCAGCCAAGGGGGATAACCGGGTTGAATTCCAGCGACGGACAGGGTTGCAGGAAGATCCCGACCGTATCCTGTTTTACTGGCCCTCCCGTCTGGATCCAAACCAGAAGGGGGTCGAGCTTTTGGAGGAGGTGGCACTGAGATTCGTAAACACCCACCCGGAGGCTCAGATAGCGGTCATCGGCGACGGGATCGGACGGGATACCACCCATGAGGAGATTATGGGACGCATCGCCTGGGCATCGGGAGGAAAAATCTGCTACCACCGTTTTCGCGAGGATCTTTCCATGCTGGGTTATGCCGCCGCCAACGACGTTTTTGGGGCGTCCCTGTATGAACCCTGCGGCCAGATAGATCAGATCGGCAACCTTTTCGGCACCACGGCCACCAATCGGGATACCGGCGGCTATCATGACAAGATCCGGGATTTGCAGATCTCCACAGACGGCACCCCGGAGGATTGCGGCAATGGTTTTCTCTTTCGTGATTACGACATCAACGGCCTGTGGTACGGCCTGGAAAAAAGCCTGTCTTTCCACCGGCAGCCCCGGGAAGTGCGGGCGAAACAAATGCGCCGCATCATGATCGAGACGCGGAGTAAATACGATCTCGATCGCATGATCGATCAGTATGTGGCCGTCTATGAAAGGCTGTGCCATGTTTCCCGCGATCCCGCATGATGTAGGGCCCTGTCGCGGCTCTTGTCCCTTCCGCCGCCCCGTTCCCCTCCCGGAATCATGTATGAGGAAGAGTTTACGTCACCAAGTCGGAGGCGAAAGGGATATTTGAGCGGCGGCAAAGTCATTTTAAGCCGCCTGGTTCCCAATCCATTGACTTTTCTTGAAAATCATTTATAAGAGTTTCTGTGATGAAGCGGATGTTCTGGTAAACAAGGCGGTGCATCGTCCTCGGACCCGGCAAGGTGCAAACCATGAACATGCAGCAACCCACCCAGCCCCATGTCTTTCCCCGGCATCTGGCGTTCGTCTTTCTGGCCGTCGTCGTCCTTATCTCCACCTTAGGATATTTCTACTACACCCAGCAGCGCGAAGACCTCTTGAAGCGGGAATTTTACAAGCTTTCCGCCATCGCCGATCTCAAGGTGGAACAGTTGGTCCGCTGGCGCCAGGAGCGGCGGGGGGATGCAGAGGCATTGATGCGCCGGCCCTTTTTGATCTCCCGGATTCAGAAATTCCTGGAAAATAGTTCCCCCCGTCTCCGCCGGGACATTAGCCACGATCTGGAGGTAATCAGGAAGCCGTATCATTATCAGGACATCCTCCTCTTGGATCGGAAACTGACGGTGCGGCTGGCCCTGGGCGGCGGCGAGGCGCCGCCGCCCGGGGAAACCCCGGCGGCAATCCGTGCCCTGGAGAATGGGGAGACTGTTTTCACCGCTTTATACCGCGATAAAAAAACCGGCCGGGCGTGCCTGGACATCCTGGCGCCCCTCCTGATCCGCAACGGCGGCGAAACCTTGCCGGTGGGGTTGTGCGTCCTGAGGGTGGATCCTCATGATTTTCTCTACCCCCTCATACAGCGCTGGCCCACCCCCAGCCCCACCGCCGAAACCCTGTTGATCATGCCCGATGACCGGGAGATCGTTTACCTCAATGAACTGCGTCATCGCCGGGGCACAGCCCTGAATTTCCGCCTTCCCCTCTCCGACCAACACCTGCCCGCCGCTATGGCCGCCCGGGGCGTCACTGGGGACGTGGAGGGAAGGGATTACCGGGGGATAGAGGTGTTGGCCTCCATAAAGGCCGTGCCGGGATTCCCCTGGTTTCTGGTCAGCAAGATAGATCGGGAGGAGGTCCTGCGGGACATCAGGTTCCGGGCCGTACTGATGACGTTCCTCGTGGCGGCCATGATCATGGCTGCCGCCGCCTTGATCGGCCTTTACTGGCACCGCCAGCAAACCGACTTTCTCCGCCGGCAATACACCGAAGAGCTCCGGCGGCAGGCGTTATCCAGACATTATGAATATCTCACCAAATACGCCAACGACATCATTCTCCTGATGGACGAAGAATGGCGCGTCGTCAACGCCAACGACCGGGTGTGGGAGGTTTACGGCTACCGGCCGGAGGAACTCTTGGGAGAAAGGGTAACCATCCTCCGGGCTCCGGAGACCATCCCCGAAATGGAGCATCAGGCCCTCCGTATCACCGAGGGCGCGGGACATATCTACGAGACCGTCCACCGCCGGAAGGACGGGACGACCTTCCCCGTCGAGGTCAGCGCCCGCCTCATCACCGTGGAGGCGAAACCCTTCTTCCAGGCCATCGTCCGGGACATCACGGAACGCAAGGCGGGAGAGGAGAAACTCCGCCTGAGCGAGGAAAGGTACCGCAGCCTTTTCGAGCGGATGCGCCACGCCGTGGCGGTCTACGAGGCAGTGGACGACGGCGAAGACTTCGTGTTCCGGGATTTCAACGCCGCCGGCGAAAGGATCGAAAAGGTCAGCCGGCAGAAAATACTGGGCAGGCGGGTCACGGAGGTCTTCCCCGGCGTCCGGAAGTTCGGCCTCTTTGCCGTCTTTCAGCGGGTCTGGCGCACCGGCATCCCGGAGGATTTCGATATCGCCTTCTACCAGGACGACCGCATCTCAGGCTGGCGGGAAAACCACGTTTACAAGCTGCCCTCGGGCGAGGTGGTGGCGACCTATGAGGACGTCACCGCCCGGAAGCAGGCGGAGGAAGAGATCCGGAAACTCAACGAAGAACTGGAGCAGCGGGTACGAGATCGTACCGCCCGGTTGGAGGAGGCCAACCGGGAACTGGAGGCCTTCAGCTACTCCGTTTCCCACGACCTGCGGGCACCGCTGCGGAGCATCGAAGGTTTCAGCCAGGCACTGCTGGACGACTGCGGCACGGATCTTACCCCTGTAGGCCGGGACCATGTGGAGCGGGTCATCAGGGCCGCCCGGCGCATGGGACTTCTCATCGAGAATCTGTTGATGCTCTCCCGGGTGACCCGGGCGGAAATGAAAAGCGAAGACGTGGATTTGAGCGCCTTGGTCCGGGAAATCGCGGCCGGTCTTCGGCAGACCGCGGTCCCGGACGGGGTGGAGTTTTCCGCCCAAGAAGGCGTTGTCGTCCGGGGCGACCCCAATCTGCTGCGGGTCATGATGAACAATCTGCTGGACAACGCCTGGAAATTCACCGGCCGGACTGAAAGACCGCGGATCGAATTCGGTGTCACCGCGAAAGACGGCGAGCGGGTATACTTTGTTCGGGACAACGGCGCGGGCTTCGACATGTCCCAAGCCGGCAACCTGTTCGCGGCCTTTCAACGGCTCCACAGCAGCGGGGATTTTCCCGGCACGGGCATCGGCCTGGCTACGGTCCGGCGGATCGTCAACCGCCACGGGGGCCGGATCTGGGCCGAAAGTGCTCCGGGGCAGGGGGCGGTCTTCTACTTCACCCTTCCCTCCTGAGCGGCGCCGAAACCATTTTTCGAAGGTTCCGGCCGGCAAAAGAGGCTCCGGATCAAAACCGCGTCCGGCGACTACCGCAGGGAATCGGCCATACCGGCGTTCAGCGCCGCCCCATATGAAGCCAGGTGGTCCCCAGGGTCAGGGGATACTGCCGGATCTCCCGGAGACCCGCTTCCCTCATGAGGCCGGCAAATCCGGCCGGAGAGGGAAAGCTGATGATGGAATCGGACAGGTAGCTGTAGGCGGCCGGGTTTTTCGTGAAGCAGCGGGCGATCCGGGGCAGGACATGCTTCAGATAGAGAAGATAGCCCCCCCGCACAACGGCTTTCTCCGGGAGGTGCATCTCCAGGACCATCACCTGCCCGCCCGGAACGACGACCCGCACCATTTCCCGGAGGGTCTGGAGACGGTCCGGGATATTGCGGATGCCGAAGGCGATGGCCGCCACATCTACGGCGCCATCGGCTACGGGCAGCAGACAGGCGTCCCCCTGCAGGAGCTGGATACGGTCGTGGCAGCTCTTCCCGGCAACCTTCCGCTGCCCCTTCCGGATCATTTCCGGGACGAAATCGAGGGCCAGTACCTTTATCTCCGGATAGGCCAGGGCGGCCTCCATCGCCAGATCCGCCGTCCCCGTGGCCAGGTCCAGAAGACGGCGTGTCCGGAAGAAATGCATTTTTTTCACGGCAAAACGCCGCCAGGCCACATCACACCTCAGACTCAGCACCCGGTTCAACAGGTCGTAGCCGTCGGGGATGGTGGCGAAGATCTCCCGGACAATCTCGGTATGTTCCGCCCCGGAAAGCCTGCCGACCCGGGGATAGTTCTTTCTTGCCTGCATATGAAAGTTTCCCAGGGGGCGATGGTAGCGAAACCGCCGCCGCAAGTCAACGGTATTCGGCATTTGCGGAAAGATGTTGACAATCTCCGGCGGATTCCACTAAACATCGCCTCGTGATCGTCAAACTCCGGAGAAATTTTCCATGAGCCTTTCCCTCCTCTATGGCCTGCTGGCCGTCAACGTTGCGGTGCTGCTCCTGCTGCTCATCCTCCTGTTTAGATCGCCCCGGGCGCCGCTGCCCGACCTTGAAAGCCGCCTGGCGGGAATGGAAAAAATACAGGAACGAACGGAGCGATCCTTTCGGGAGGAGGGGGCCAGGAATCGGGAAGAACTGACCCGCTCCCTGAAAGATCTCAACGAATCCCTCCTGAACCGGATGGCGGAAGGGATGACGCTGCAGAAGGGCCAGTGGGAAATATTCGCCCAGCAATTGGCCTCTCTCACGGCCCAGAATATCCAAAAACTCGATAAAATCACGGAAACCCTGGACCTGCATCTGCGCAATCTCCAAGAGGATCATCGCCGCCAGTTGGAGACCATCCGCGCCACGGTGGACGAAAAGCTTCAGGACACCCTGGAGAAGCGTCTCGGCGAGTCGTTCCGACTGGTGAGCGACCGGCTGGAGATGGTGCAGAAGGGGCTGGGCGAGATGCAGACCCTGGCCGCCGGGGTCTGGGACCTGAAAAAGGTCCTCACCAATATCAAGACCCGGGGCACCTTCGGTGAAATCCAGTTGGGGAGTCTCCTGGAGCAGATCCTCAGCCCCGAACAGTAT
>JAGPFL010000041.1 GCA_018056545.1 Syntrophobacterales bacterium | reverse complement strand
GGACGATGGAGGCCGTCAGGTGGCTGAAGGTATGGGACGCCGAGGGATCGGTGAAGTCGTCGGCGGGGACGTAAACCGCCTGGATGGAGGTGATGGCCCCCGTGGAGGTGTTGCAGATTCGCTCCTCCAGTTCGGCGAGATCCGAGGCCAGGGTGGGCTGATAACCCAGACGGGAGGGGAGGAGGCCCATGAGGCCCGAAACCTCCTGCCCCGCCTGGATGAAGCGGAAGATATTGTCGATGAGGAGGAGGACGTCCTGGCGTTCGTCGTCCCGGAAGTACTCGGCCATGGTGAGTCCGGTGTGTCCGACGCGGAAACGCGCCCCGGGAGGTTCGTTCATCTGTCCGAAGACCATGACGGTATTGGCCAGAACGCCCGCCTCCTTCATTTCCCGATACAATTCCTCCCCCTCCCGGCATCGCTCGCCGACGCCGCAGAAGATGCTGATCCCGTGATGGTGACCCACCATGTTGTGGATCATCTCCGTGAGCAGGACCGTCTTGCCCACCCCGGCACCGCCGAAGAGACCGGCCTTGCCGCCCCGCTCCAAGGGGCAGAGGACATCCACGGCCTTGATCCCCGTCTCGAAGATCTCCGAGACGGTGGACTGCTGGGTGATGGGAATCTGAACGCCATGAATCGGCCGGCGCTGCTCTCCCGAAAGGCCTTCCCGGTTGTCGATAGGCTCCCCGAAGACATTGAAGACCCGGCCGAGGAGGTCCTTGCCCACGGGAATCAGGAAGGGTTCACCGGTATTGACGACCTTCGATCCCCGGGCCAGGCCCTGGGTGGGCCGGAGGGCGATGCCGCGCACCACCTCGTCGTTGAGCTGCACCATCACCTCGATGCGGATGCCGCCGTCGTCTCCGGCACGGAGGACGTTGCGGATGGCGGGGAGACGGCCCGCGGGAAAGCGGGCATCCACCACGCTGCCCCGGACGGAAACGACGGTTCCTTCGTAGTGTTCCTGTTTCATCATTGCGCTCCCTTTTCTCCTTTACTATTTGGACATGGCATTCGGCGCCCGGTACAACTCTTCCGCCTGGGAGACCCCTTCACTCAGGAAGGCCACGACCGTGCCGATGACGAGAAACATCACCACCCGAATGACGTCGTCGGCAAAAGGCATTCCCTTGAGGAAGACCATATGGCTCACCAGCAGAAACACCCCCAGACCGGCGGCGACCAGGATGCCCCGCTTCTTCCACCAGATGCCCGCCAGGACCACGGGGATGTAGAGCAGATGGGTGAAGATGACGTTGACGCCCAGGACGGCGTGGCAGTAATAGGTCAGACCGATGGCCCCCAGCACCAGGACGGCCATGATGCCGTTCTTGTAAGGTCCCAGTTTTGCCCCCAGGGGGCTTTCCATGCGCAGGACGTTCACGACACCGAGGTTGTCCTCGATTTTTTCGCAGATCAGCTCCTGATACCGCCGGCTGATGAAGTAGATGGCGTAATCGAACATGAGGATGGTGCGGACCAGGCTGTCCACGGCCTGTTTCTGCTCCACCGCGGAGATGAAGATCGTCTGGAATTCCGCATAGAGCCAGATATGGCGCCGCATCATGATCAGGGCATAGAGGGCCTCGTTGAGGGGGATGTTCCGGGCGTGGTTTTCCTCTGCATAACGGGCGAAGTACTGCTGGGAGACGTCGGCCGGCTTGTCGGTAAAGAACATCTGTTTGAAATGGTCATAGAATTTCACCCCCATGGGCACCAGTTTATCCTCCGGAATATCGTGATAGGACGGCGTCCGGGGGTTCTTTTTCACATCCCGGGCCCATTGCCGGGCAATGGGTTCGGCGTGCGTCTCGATGAGATTCACAAGCTTGAGCGAACCGGACATCATCATTCCCCTCCTTTCCTTGAATTTTTCCCACTTTTGACTTACGGAAGAGCAAGGGGTGTACCAGCGGCACTCCTGCCGCCTCACCGCTGCAAGTGATCGTATATATTCATTAAATTATTTACTGCAAATCCGGAACCAATTAGAGGGGATGAAGAAAAGGTCGCGGTGATTGGAGAGGCCTTACAGCAAGACGGGGGCTGACGATATTTTATTTAATAATATCAAACAATATTGAATAGCGACATAAATGTCGCCCCTTGGTGACAGACAGGTCGCCTCCGATGGGCCTCATCACGGTCATCCGAAAGTTATCCGGCAAAGATCGGATGCTGGGACCCCGGATATAATCCCGGCGGCGGTCTGAGGGGTCCTCGTCGGAGGTTGAGCAGGATCAGGCAGCCAGGGAGAGGACGGGGTTGCCGTCGATGAGGCAGCTTCCGTAAACAATCCCCAGGGGCAGCGGTTTGATGAGCTTCATGGTTTAAGGTTCGCGGATGCTTCGGTATGTTTCCTTCCGCGCCCCAAGTTCACGCCCCGACGATGGTGTCGGCGCCGCCGATGTGTTTTGGATATTGACGCTTGCCCCACCACCACGAGCTGTTTGTTGCCCTTTTGCGCTGTCACATTGACGTTTCCCTGGGTGATGCAACCCCCGGTGACCATTGGGCCGGGTTTCACACCCGTGGCAATCTTTATCTCGCCCTCGTTGTCCTGCTTCAAGGTTATCAAGGCCGGATAATCGTTGAGGGTGGGAATATTTAAGGCACTACTCTGCACCGCGCTTTGGACGCCTTGGGCTGCGGTATCCAGGGCCGTGGCCGTGATGCCGTGATTGCTCAATTCTATCTTGGTGATAGCGTTGGTGAGGGCCGTATTGACCTTTTTGACCAAATATGTCAGGGCAAGCACCTGGACAAGCGTTCCCGCCAGCTCGAAGATACTCTTCATGGCCATGGTGAACTCCGACTGGCTACCCAACATGTCCTCCATCTTCGAGCCGATGGTGTTGAAGTTCCGGGAATTGAAATAGGTGTCATCGACAACAAATGCCAAATCGGCGTTTCAATAACCACCATGCCTACCGAAGGCACAACGAAAAAACGAAAATATTCAGGACCTTGCGGACAATTTCATATAAACGCTGTGACGGGCAATCCGCAAAAAAAGATAGCAGCCAAAAGGAAGCAGTTCCATAAGGAAACGCTCACCGTCGGCGGGATATCCTTCACTTCTCGCCGCACTCAGTTTCGAGCTCTGCGGCCTTGCGCTTGTAATAATCACAGTACGAACTGGCCTTGAAGGCGGCTACCTTGCTTTGCACATGGTCCTGGAATTGTTTGCCCGTCGCTTCCGATACGGTAGTCCGGTTCGCCGTCGGGAGGTTGGGTGCCCGGGCTATCTTGGCGTCGGCGGCTTGGCCGCAGTATGTAAGCACGTTTTGCTGCGCCGATTTGAGGCTTCGCTGGCACTGGGCGATCTTTTTGGCCCGCTCGTCTTTCGGAGCCGCCACTTGCTTCTTCCCTGCCACGGATCTCTTCTCCGGGGTAGGGAATTCACCGGACGTGGTGCCGGAAATATCGCCGTCGATAAATTCCTTATCAATCTTAGCCACTTCCGAACGGCTGAAGCTGATGTAACCACCATACTTATACAGGACGATGTTCTGGTCTTTCAATTCGTAATGACGAACGGTAAAAGTGCCGCCGTTCAGCAGCCTGATGTGGTAGATATAGTCAGCGTATGCCGGACCGGCGAGCAGAGGGACCCCTGCCAGGGTGATCGCAACGAACACGGACGCAATTTTTCCCTTCATCGACGTCACCCCCATATTTCCGAGGTTGATAAAACGATATATAAACTCCATAAATGACCTCTAAATTATTTTTTTTACCATACTGTTCATTTGACGTCAATACGGCCCACAACGTCGCGCGGCTCTACCCGGTCAACAATAACAATTCAAAAGAGTAGCCTAAACCGTGTGGGGTTTTCATCGCATCTTGCGGTTGAGCATGAGGCGGATAGAGTTGACCGGAAATTGGCTTGGCAGAGAAATGTCTTTCGTGATAATATTAATCGGGTTTCTTCCATGTAACGATATTACGGAATTCAATATCAAAAGAGGAGGGTGGAGATATTATGGTCTATAGATGGCAAAAAATCTTTGCCTGGATGTGTTTGTTTCTTCTGGCGACAGCTATTCCGGCCGCTTCAGAAACGCGAAACGAAAACGAAGCAGCTCCGGTAAAAGCGCTCAGAGCCCTGTACGCCGGCAACGAGGAACTGCGAAACACTATCGATCAGGCTTTCGCGGCAATTCAAGACAAGAAAAACCCCTGGTACAAAAAAGATTTCCAATATCTATGCAGGTTTTTTAACGAATGGTTTTATCTTTTACCTGTAAATAACAGCCCGACTCAGGATGAATTTGAGTACATCAAGAAGTTTTCCTGGTTCTATCACCGCAATGAAGCCGGGCAGCGCTTTGTCGGGCGGGAGCCGGGGTTGAGCTGGACAAGGGATTTCGTGGCCGCTCGGGGAAAGTTTCTGGACAGCAAAGAATCGACGGGAACGGTGAAACAGTGGCTTGACGATTCCTCCCTGAACAATGATCAATATGTCGTTCCGCCGGAGGGTTTTCAATCTTTCAATGAATTTTTTACCCGGAACCTGAAACCCGGCGCAAGAACCGTTGCTGCTCCTGACGACGATTCCGTTATCGTTGCGCCGACCGACTGTATGCTGAACATCATTGATCCGGTGACTGGGGAAACAAATATTCCGACTAAGCTGAACCAAAAGCTTAATGTGCGGGAACTGATGGCCGGTTCGGAATATGCAAAATTCTTTGAAAGTGGGACGGCGATTTCCTGCATTCTGTTGCCGGATACATACCATCATTACCATGCCGTAGCTACGGGTGATATTGTGGAATCAAGGGAAGATATCGCCGGATCTTATTGGGGCATCGACGATCTTACCGATTTTCTCAATCGCGGGAATATTGGTTACGGCAGGAGTTACAGTGTTTTTGAGCATTTCCGCCGCGGCTATTTTGTCATCAAAACTAAAGAGCACGGCCATGTGGCGATGATTCCGGTGGGCCTCGACACCATCGGGTCCGTAGTTTTCGAAAACAAGTACAAGAAAGTAACCTCGGACAAGCCTGTTCCCGTACGCAAAGGGGAGAAACTGGGCCATTTTGCCTACGGGGGTTCGCTGGTCATTACGCTGACGGAAAAAAGCATAGGAGGAATTTCCGTTCCCCAAGGTCAGCAGATAGGCATTTTTAAGCGGAAATAGCGGAACTCGGAATTATTTAACCGGTTGTGATGCCCAACGCAAACCTGCCTCACGGCGCCTCCTGCTCCTGCTGGCAGGACTTCTCCTGGGTCTTCTCGGCCAGACGCATCTTCCGCCTGGTCATCGCCTCGCCGTGACGGCGTCGTTGGGTCTCGGTTTCCAGGATCAGCGGCGGCAGTTCCCGGGGCCGGCCCTGGGCGTCGAGGGAGACGTAGGTCAGATAGGCCGTCGAGGTATGGAGTCGCTCCCCGGTCCGGAGGTTTTCCGACTCCACCCGGACGCCGATCTCCATAGAGGTCCGGCCGACGAAATTGACACTCGCCCGCAGGGTGACGAAGTCTCCGACGAAGACAGGGTGGTAGAAATCCAGACGGTCCACGGAGGCCGTGACGGCGTTGGATCGGGCATGGCGGATCGCCGCCACCCCGGCCGCCGTGTCGATGAGTTTCATGATGACCCCTCCGTGGACGTTGCCCGCCGGGTTGGCGTCCTGGGGGTTCATCTGCTGGGCCATGATGACGGAACTCTCTCTGACTCTCTTTCCTTCCATAAGCATTTATCCACCTCGTTGTTGGTTATATCACCGATCCCGACTATAACAACGGCGGGAAATATGCAAATCCCTTTCCGTACCGGGAGCAACGCATTACAGTGCTACAGAAAAGCGGAAACCCGCCATTCGAAGAATCAGCGGAGGGAAACGAAACTAATACTCCTGGGATTATATATCGAGGCGTAACATGAGAATGGTATGGATCAGGCTCTCCAGGGCCCGCTTCTGCTCCACCGCCGAGAAGCTCCTTCTTACGGCCCCGGCCGTTATTTTCCCGGACCGCTGCCGGACGGCGCGCTCCGCCAACGGTCCGTTTGTTCCTCAGGTATTAGGCGCCTCGAACCACTCCAGCTTCATCAACTCCCGATAGCGCTTGGTGATGAAGTACACGGCGTAATCGAACATGAGGATGGTGCGGGTGACGCTTTCTATGGCCTGCTGTTTCTCCACGGCTGTGGTGAAGACGGCCTGGAATTCCGCATAGAGCCAGATCTGTCTCCTCATCAGGATGAGGGCGTAAATCGCCTCCTGCAGGGGAACTCCCTCACGGTATCTTCTTTCGGCATAACCGGTGAAATACCCATCGGAGGCTTCCGCCGGCTTTGGCTCCAGGAAGAGCTTGCGGAAATTCCGATAAAAGCGGACGGCCTGAGGAACCAGTTTTTCCGCCGGCTTGTCATGGTAAAAAGGGGTAAAAGGATTTTTAATCACCACCCTGGACCACTGTGTCGCGATCTGTTCCGCATGACTCTCGACCAGATCAATGAGTTTCATCGAGGCTACCATCTGCGATCCCTCCCTTCCTTAGCATTTTCCTGCCTTTGACTTACGGTACAGCAAGGGGTGTACCAGCGGCGCACCCACCGCCATGCTTCTGTAAGTGATCGAATATGTTTGTCAAATTGCTTGGCAAAAAGCCGGGGGTACTTAGGGGGATGAAGAAAAGGTCGCGGTGAATCGAGACATCTCCCGGTAAAGCGGGCAACCGATGATATTTTATCTAATAAAATTGGGCAACATTCTATGGCGACATAAATGTCGCTTCGCGACGACAGGCAGGTCGCGCCTCAAGGCGCCGCTGCGCGCGGCTAATCCAGCCAAAATGTCATTATCCTGAAATTTGTTTGACTTTACCACCCTTTCGCCCTTAATATTCCCCAAGCACCTGTGCGAACATTTTTCACACAGCAAGAGACGCTTTCCCGGAGGAGGAATGACGACGGAACCTTTGTTGATGCACCTGGAGAACAACGTCTATCTGGAAGGGGAGGACGCCCTGATCATCATCGACCGGCGGAAGCTCCCCCGTTCCGAGGCGGAGGTTTACTGCACCGACCACGTGGAGGTGGCCCGGGCCATCGAACAGATGATGGTCCAGGGGGCGGGGGACCTGGCCATCACCGCAGGTTACGGACTCTATCTGGCCGCTAGGGAAATGGAGCGGCAAAAGGGCGGTCGGGACATGGCCTTTCTCAAGCACGCCGCCGACCGTCTCTGCGCCACCCGGCCGACGGGGTATCATCTGGCCTTGCTGCTGGGTAAGCTTTTGGACCGGGTGCGGAAAAACCCCGACGGCAAGGCCTCGGCAATCATCCTCGCGGCATTGCAAAAAAGCCTGGCCCGGCAGCGGGAGATCTCCCAGGCCACGGGTCGGCAGGCGGAGGCACTGCTGGCGACCGGCGACACGATCCTCACCCATTGCTTTGCCGGGGCGGGTCTGCTCTATATGTTCAAATACGCTCAGGAAAACGGCAAAGAGATCAAGGCCCTGTGCACGGAAACAAGGCCTTATCTCCAGGGGGCGCGACTGACCGCCTGGTCACTGAGCGAATTGGGCATCGCCACGACCTTGATAACGGACAACATGGCGGCCTGGTGCATGTCCCGAAGGATGATTACGAAGGTTTTCACGGCGGCGGACCGGATCGCCTTGGACGGGTCGGCGGCCAACAAGGTGGGAACGCTGCAGTTGGCCATCTGCGCCCGTCACACCGGCATCCCGTTCTATATCCTGGGTTACGGCGGTCCGGACCGACACACGGAGCGGGGAAGCGACATTCCCATCGAAGAGCGGGATCCCCGGGAGGTTCTGGAGTTTCAGGGAACACCCATTACCGGCGAGAAAGTCCGGGCCTATTATCCGGCTTTCGATGTCACCCCACCGGAGTTGATCACAGGGATCGTCACCACGGAGGGGGTTTTCCGTCCGGAAGAGATCGGTGGGCGATAAACCGGAGACAGCGGGAGAACAATTACTGGAGGCGCTCCGTGAAGATTTCCACGGACACGGCGGCGTCCTTCTCGAGGCAGAGCATGGACTGCGGAACGAGGAAGCTGCGCATGTGGGAAGGCACGTAGATGAGGAACCAGGGATCACCTTCTCCGTGCAGACCGCGGCGACCGATTATCTTTCCCGTCCGCCCGTAAAACGGGTGCCGGGGGTTGTCCACCATGACGATATCTCCGAGGTCCATACGCTGCGCCTCCCTTTCAAAATGGCTGTACACGGGAAAGAGTCGTTACCTTTTTCTTATTAGTGATATCACCTTAACAAGCTTTGACGAGAAAAGCCATCCTTTCTTTCACAACGGGAAAGACTAAGAGCTTTCATGTCTGCGGGCCGGCGCAACCCAAAGGAAAGATATCGGCAACTTCCCGACATTCTCCCATAAATGGCACCCGGCAATTTTCCGGGAGGGGGAACAGATTAACAGGGATTCTCGAACCATTCGGCAGGTCATTGATCCATGAAGAAAGACGGTGAGAACAACCGCCATGTTACCGTCCCGCTGGCCAGGGAGGAGTTGGAACTCCTCATGGGCTGCATCGGCGGCTCCCCCATTCCGGCCTTTGTCATCGATCGTCATCATCGCCTAATCTACTGGAACCGGGCCCTGGAGGAACTCAGCAAGATCAGCGCCGCCGAGGTAATCGGCACCAATCAGCACTGGCGCGCCTTCTACAGCAGCCAGCGCCCCTGTCTGGCCGATCTGCTCGTGGAAGGGGCCGTCGCCGATATCACCCACTGGTACGAGGGGAAATACCTCAAGTCACCCCTCATTGCGGACGCCTACGAAGCGACGGACTTTTTCCCCGAACTGGGGGAGAAGGGCCGCTGGCTCCGTTTCACCGCCGCCCTTCTCCGGGATCCTCAGGGACCGGTCCTGGGGGCCGTGGAAACCTTGGAAGACATCACGGAACGCAAGGCGGCGGAGGAGGCCCTCCTGAAGGCCCATGAAGAGCTGGAGGCCCGGGTCCGGGAGCGGACCCTCGAGTTGGCCAGAACCAACGAGATCCTCCAGCGCACCACCGATCAGTTGTCCCTGCTCCTGGAATCCCTGCCGATCGTCTCCTATACCCGCAACGCCGGAGGCGGATACGAAATGACCTTCGTGAGTCATTCCGTAACGGAGATCACCGGCTACAACCCCCGATCATTCATGGAACAACGCGACTTCTGGCAGGAGCAGCTCCACCCCGACGACCGGCACCGGGTCCTCAAATCCCTCCGGGAAGCCCGGGGAGAGGGCACCCATCATTGTCAGTACCGTTTCCGGGCCGCCGATCAGAGCTACCGCTGGTTTTCCGACTTCTGGCGGCTGGTCCGCATGCCCGACGACCCGGTTCCCTACTTCGTGGGCATCTGGCAGGACGTGACGGAGGAAAAGCGGATCCGCCAGGAAAACGAACAGCGACTGCAACAGGTCATTCAGACCCACAAGCTGACGGCCCTGGGGGAGGTGGTGGCCGGCGTCGCCCATGAGATAAACAATCCCGTCAGTTTCATCTCCTACAACATCCCCCTCCTGGAAGAGATCTGGAAAACCCTGGCGCCGGTCCTCCAGGGCAACGACGCCTTCGCGAAGGTCTGCGCCCAGCGGGGCCTCCCCCAGGAAGAGATCATGCAGAACATGGAAGCGATCATCCATGCCTTCAAGATGGCCTCCAGCCGCATCAGCCGTGTCATCACGGGACTGAAGGATTTCTCCCGAAGCGACGAACGGTCGGGTAAAAAGGCCGTGCAGGTGGGAGAGGTCATCCAGGGCGCCCTGGTCATCGTCGGCGCCCAGGTACGCAAAACCGTCTCCGTGATCGAGCAGCGCCTGGCCTCCGATCTTCCTCCCGTCCGCGGTCATTTCCAAAAGCTCGAACAGGTGATCACCAATCTGCTCATCAACGCCCATCAGGCCATCGCCCCGGGCCGCAAGGGAAAGATCGTCATCGGCACCAGGCATCTGCCCCGCCTCCATGCCGTAACGATCACCATCGAAGACACGGGCCGGGGAATGACCAGAGAGATAATGGACCATCTCTTCGACCCCTTCTTCACCACCCGCCGGGATTCGGGGGGCACGGGGCTGGGGCTGTCGATTTCCTACGGCCTGATTAGGGAACACGGGGGAAACATCGGGGTTCTCTCCCAACCCCAGCGGGGGAGTCGCTTCACGATTTATCTGCCTGTGGAGGGAAAAACCCTGCCCCCCCTCAATCCCCGGCTCCTGTTCGTGGACGCCGACGGCTCCTTTCTCGAGGACATACAGGCCCATTTCGTGGACGCCGACACCTGGCTCGTCAAATCGCCGGCGGACGGGGAGGAGATCCTCCGCTTACTCGACGATACGCCGGAAGTGGACTGGGTGATCTGCGCCGCCGACCTGCGGCACCTGACAGGCGGAGAGGTCATCGCCGCTATCCGGAAGCGCCATCCCCTCCTTTACACGGTAATCTATGGGCAAGACGGAAAAGGTCGCCGCCGGGACCGGGAAGGGACCACCGCTCCCTCCTTTACCATGGAGGAACATTTTGCTATGGAGAAACTCCGGAAGATGATCGAAGAAACGGGTAGACAGCGCCTATGAAGATCCTCATCGTCGATGACGAAGAAATCGCCCTTACCTCGGTTCAGCGCCTCCTGAAATGGCGGGGCATGCGGGATGTGGAGATCTGCGACAACGGTCAGGAGGCGATCCGCCGTATCCGGGAAAAGGATTACGACATCGTGCTGCTGGATCTGCTCATGCCGGAGGTGGACGGCATGCAGGTTCTCGAAGCCGCGAAGCCCTTCAAACCCTGGACGGAATTCATCATCCTCACCGCCGTGGACGACATCCCCGCCACGGTCCGGGCCATCCGTCTGGGGGCCTACGACTATCTCGTCAAACCGGTGGACAACGACCTCCTGTTTCTCACCATCGAACGGGCTTACGAACGCAAGGGGCTTCTCAAGGGGCTGTCGATGGGAAGCCGCACCCAGGCCCGAGAGGTGCCGGCGGCCTTCGCGGAGATCATCACCCAATGCCCTCTTATGAAATCCCTCCTGGCTTATGCCCAAGTCATGGCCCGGAGCGGTAATCCTGTCCTGATCACCGGGGAATCGGGCACGGGCAAGGAACTCATGGCCCGGGGGATTCACCGGGCCGGTCCCGCTCCGGACGGCCCCTTCGTCGCCGTCAACGTCAGCGCCATCCCCAGCACCATGTTCGAAACCCAGTTCTTCGGCCATGTCCGGGGGGCTTTCACCGGCGCCGAAGGGACATATCGGGGTTTCTTCGAGCAGGCCAACGGCGGCACGCTGTTTCTCGACGAAATCGGGGAGTTGCCCCTCGGTCTCCAGGCAAAGCTCCTCCGGGTCCTGGAGGAAAAATCCTTCACCCCCCTGGGCGGGGCCAAGGCCCTGCAGGTTGACGTCCGCGTCATTTCCGCGACCAACACGGATCTCGACAAGGCCTGCCAGGAAGGACGGTTCCGGCTGGATCTTCTCTACCGGCTCCAATCCGCCCACATCCACATCCCCCCCCTCCGGGAGAGGGAGGGGGACATCGCCCTGCTGTCCAATCACTTTCTCCAGGAGGCGGGCAGCCGTCACCGGAAGGAGATCAGCGGTTTCAGCCCCGAGGCGATGGACGTCCTCATCCGCCGGGATTACCGGGGCAATGTCCGGGAGTTGGCCCAGATCGTGGAAAACGCCGTGCTGCTGTGCGAAGGGGGCATCATCCTCCCCCACCACCTGGGCAAACAACCCACCCGCCAGTCCCTGTTCGCCCGGCGTCTGTGCAGCCTCAAGGAAAACGACGAGATCCAGGTGGCCTACGTGTTGATGAACACCGGCGGCGACCGGCGGCAGACCGCGGATATCCTGGGCATCACGGTGCGCCAGTTGCAGCGCAAGCTCGCCCAGATGCGGGAAGATCCCTACTGGCGGGAGGTCATGGGGGAACTCCTCTCCCGGGAAAAGGAGTAACCCGTCTTCAGGATGGTATATTTATTGACCAGATAAGTACCATTTACAATTGTATAATCACCGATTATATTCTATTGACACTTGCCTTTCGATGGCCTATCTTCCCGACAATTAAAAAAGGAGATGTACTTCGTGGATCCCAACAATCAAACATCAGTTTCTTCAACCCCCGCCGGAAAAGGCTTTGAGGATGTGGCAGCCTATATCACGGACGCCTGGCAGCGTTCCATTCTTTTTGCCGACGCCTTGCGCAGAAGGGGCAACACCTACATCGAGCATCTGAAGAACGGGCAGCCGCCCGTTCTGGTATTCAAATATGAAATGATCCTCGACGGACGGGAATTCAAGCGGCCCGTCAATTACGCCCTGGTGAGAATCGTCGAACGGAGGGCCAAAAAGAGAACCCCGGAAGAAAGGGAAGCACTCCGCCGCAAGGAGCTAAAAGGAAAGTTTGAGCGGCCCAAACGTCCCATCGTCATTATCGATCCCCGGGCCGGTCATGGTCCCGGCATCGGTGGCTCGAAAAGGAACTCGGAGATCGGGATGGCCCTCGAAAACGGCTATCCCGTGTATTTCATCCTCTTTTATACGGAACCGATGCCCGGCCAGACCCTAAGCGATGTGGAAGAAGCGGAAGCGAGATTTATCGAGGAGATCATCAAACTTCATCCATATGCCGACGCCCCTGTCATCATAGGCAACTGTCAGGCGGGCTGGGCTGCGGCTCTTTTATGTGCCGACCGCCCCGACATCACCGGGCCACTAGTTCTCAACGGCGCCCCCCTTTCCTACTGGGCAGGCGTGGAAGGAATAAATCCCATGCGCTACCGGGGCGGTCTCAGCGGCGGCTCTTGGATGGTATCCCTGTTGAGCGACCTGGGAAACGGGAAATTCGACGGCGCCAATCTTGTCTCCAACTTCGAGGCCCTTAACCCCGCCAATACCATCTGGACCAAACAGTACAATGTTTATAAAAACATAGACGAGGAGGTAGAACGCTACCTGAATTTCGAGAAATGGTGGGGCGGTTTTTTCCTCATGAATACGGAGGAAATCGAATTTATCGTGGACAACCTATTTGTGGGCAACAAACTGGAGAAGGGCGAGTTGGAGATTCGTAAGGGAACCAACATCAACCTCCGGAAAATCGAAAGCCCCATTCTCGTCTTTGCCTCCCGGGGCGACAACATCACGCCGCCCCAGCAGGCCCTCAACTGGATCACCAAGGTCCACCCGACCACGGAGAGCATCAAAAGGGCGGGACAGGTGATCATCTACATTATTCATGAGGACATCGGACACTTAGGCATCTTCGTATCCGCCAGCGTGGCACAGAAGGAGCACAAGGAGATCATCGCGACTTTCGACATGATCGATTATCTGCCGCCGGGTCTCTACGAGATGATCATCGAAGGGGATATCAAGACGGGTGACATCGATACCCGTCTGGAGGAGCGTACCATCGACGATATCCTCGCCATGGATGACGGCACCGAGGATGAGGAAAACTTCTCCGCCGTGGATCGGGTTTCGAATCTTCTGAACGATCAGTACAAGATCTATGTACGCCCCTGGGTCCGCCTCTGGTCTTCCGAGCTTACAGCGGAGATTAACCGCCTACTCCACCCCCTGCGCGTCCAGCGTTATATGATCTCGGACATCAATCCTTTTCTTCGGCCCCTCAAATATCTGGCCTCGGCCGTAAAGGCGAACCGCAAGCCCGTACCTGCCGATAATCCTTTGGTCGACTTCGAACACCATTTTTCCGATTTCATGGTCAATTGGCTGAACCATTATCGCGATGCCCGGGATCGCTATATTGAATGGAGCTTTCGGGCAATATACGACAATCCGACCGTCCGGTTCTTCTGCATGCCCAACGGGTCGGCGATGCCGCCGGCGCCGGTGGATGAAGAAGGGGAAGACAAGCGGTTGGCGGCCCTGACGGAAGGGGGCGTCGCCGAGGGCTTGATCAGGATCATCATGGCGGTCGCCCGCAAAAATTTCATCATCAAGAGGCGTCTTTTCGAGGTAGGACAGGAAATCGCCATGACCCACAAGGTGCTACGCAAGATTAAGCCGGTCCAGTTCAAGCGCATCGCCCGTCTCCAGGCCCGCATCCTTCAGGCCGATGAAAACGCCGCCCTTAAAAGCTTGGGCAAACTTATAAAAACGAAGGAGGAACGGGCGGAAGCCCTATCCATCGCCAGACGCATCGCTCTGGCCGACGGTAAGTTCTCGGAGGAAGAAAAAGCCGTGATCGATAAGATAGCCCAGGGCTTGGAGATAGCGTAAAAACGGCTGCTTGCGTTCAACCGTCCTTTGTCCTGCTTGATTTGAGGTATGGGGTTTATGAATAAAAAGGGGTTTACCTCTCTCGATTATCCCCTGTTCGAGGCGATGCAGAAGAAATCGCCTCGGGCGGCCCGCTACTGGCTTCTGGGCGACCGCCTTTTTCAGGTGGGCCTGCTTTTGACCATCATGTTCCTGCCCCTGGTGTTCGTCGTTTTTACCCAGTGGGGTGCCGGCCTGTTCCTGGTCGGCATGGGTGCGGGGCTGACCCTGTCCCTCTGTCTGCTCGCCGCCGGGGTATATTACAAGCGGGAATCCTACAAACTGGCCATCAAGGCCGGGATCGACGTGAACCGCATCTGAAAAACGGGACGAGTAATTCCGCAGCGGTATAAGCATGATCGGAGGAGGAGGATGTCGGGATGGTTCACAAGCAAAAGAAGTGGCCTCCGGGCACTCCTGGGGTGTATCGTTCTCCTGACGGTCTTCTCAACGGGTGTGTCGGCCGCAACCCTGTCCACCCCGGCGGATGATCCCGCCGATATTTCAATCTGGCCCAATCGCGTCAGCCGCGCCAACAGCGATGCCTGGCTGGTCCGGCATCACGACCTGATACGGCGGATGCAGCCGCGTCTTCTGGTTCTCAATTTTTCCAACCAGGCGAGACGCGACCACCTTGACGGGATGCTCGATAAGATCATCGCCGCCTTGGCCGAGGGCAGCCGCTACCACGGATATAAAGATCAAGGTGCGCCCGCCTTTTTGCAATACCGGCTCTTCAAGTTCGTCGATCTGCGGGATGCCGGCGGCGGCAGGGGGAACTCCACCAAGCTGCCCCTCAAGACCGGGGTGTCCACCGGTTTCAATCTCGACTACAACCGATTTTTCAGCGAGGAGTTCGCCCGCTACTACGGGGTTCGCGATCCCAAGAGACCGGAGCGTTTCCTCCGTCTCGCCGAACTCGTCGAGGGGGGCTATGTACATGAGCTCTGGTTTTTTGTGGAGCATGACGAGCATTTCCGCGCCTACGAGGTGGTGGAGGAGAAGCCTTGTTATGATGAATCCTTCCATCGGATCGGGCGGGCATGGGTACAGGCGGGAAACGGCGGGGATGGGGAACAGAAGTGGACCGGCCGGAGTTTGCGGATCGCCTTCATCAACGCCTCCAGGGGTGTCGGATGCTTTATGGAAAGCCTCAGCCACGGCATCGAGGGGACGGCCCAATCCGGTGCGATCCCCTATTTCAGCCGGCACTTCCGCGATTATGCCGGCATGAACCTGAACCGACGCTATCCCCAGTATCCCTGGGTTTCCTTCTATGCCCTCGGTCCCAAGGACCGCATCGATTATCCCGATTCCAAAACCGCCGTCATTTCCCGCGACGGTCGTCGGATCACCCTGCACGACTACATCGCCCACGGCGGCAACGTTCATTTTACGCCCAACGGCCGGTTTCACTATGATCTGCAGAACAGACAAGGGGTGTTGTCCACCATCGAGGACTGGCGTATCGGGAGCGGTCCCGGCGGTCGCGATCTGGCACAGCCGTGGGACGGCGCCGTCTTGGCCCGTTATCGTCATTCGGCGCCGGACTGCATGGGCCCCTGGTTGATCTATTGGCGACAGAACTTCCCCGGTTTACATAACCGACAAAAGGATGAAGAGGGACGTCGGATGAAAAACTGGTGGCCCT
>JAGPFL010000040.1 GCA_018056545.1 Syntrophobacterales bacterium | reverse complement strand
CGCCGCTTACACCATCAACAATCCCGTCGGCAGGGCGCGGAAGGACGGCATCGAACGGTGGACGAAATATATGGGTATCACGGAGGCAACCAACGAAAAATACAACTCCCCCCTCCCCGACGCCACGTCGCTGATCGTCAAGGCCAAACAGATGAACTGCGACATCCTGTTCTCCAACGGCTTCTTCCCGGACGGTGTCACCACGATGAAGGCCGCCAAGGCCCTGGATTACAACCCCAAGGCCATCGTCCAGGGAATCGGTTCGGTAGTGCCCGCCTGGGTCAAGGAACTGGGGAAGGACGGGGATTACGTCTTTTCCGGAACCGTACTCCACGGCAAGCTCAATTATCCGGGAAACGACAAACTCAACGCCTACGTGAAGAAAAAATACCATCTCGACGGCTACCCCCTCTATTTCGGATTCGGCTACGCCTGGATGCAGGTCCTCCAGCAGGGGGTGACGGGGGCCAAGAGTCTGGATCAGACGAAGATCCGCGACTGGCTTAAGTCCCACAAGGTCAATACCATCGCCGGACCCATGACCTTCGACAAGTACGGACTTCCGGCGCCGATCAACTTCGCCACCCAGATCATCAACGGCAAGGTGGAATTGATTTGGCCGAAGAACGTACGCACCAAAGCCCCGGTCTATCCGAAACCGGCCTGGTCCAAGTGACGTGGACACCGTTTTAGTCATCCAGTCGCTGATCAGCGGCATCATGATGGGCATGGTTTATGCCCTCCTGGGGGTGGGGTTTTCCCTCACCTGGGGGGTGATGCACGTCATCCACATCTCCCATGCCGCCTTCGGTCTCCTGGGCGCCTACCTGGCCTACAGCCTGCTGCAGCATTTCGGTGTGGACCCCGTCGTTTCCGCGGCGGTGTCCGCGCCGCTGCTCTTCCTCGTGGCCTGCGGTGTCTATCAGCTATTGATCAAGCCCATCACCAAGGCCAAGGAGATCATCGTAGCCTCCATGATCCTCACCTTCGGCCTGGCCATCATTCTGGAGAACGTCATGGTCCTGATCTGGAAGGCCGACCCCCGGATCATGACGCCTACCTACACCAGCGGCGCCCTCATCGTGGGACCCTTCTATTTCCAGCACCCCCATCTTGTCGGCTTCGGTCTGTCGCTGGTAGGGATCACGGCGGTTTATCTGTTTCTGAAAAAGACCTATACGGGCATGGCGGTGCGCGCCGCCTGGCAGCAACCCGAGGCGGCGCAGCTTTACGGCGTGAATCTGTACCGGATCAGCATGATCACCTTCGCCCTGGCCGTGTCCACCGCCGGGGCGGGGGGGATCGGACTGGCGCTCCTCAATTCCTTTGAACCCCATTCCCACAATCTCTGGCTGATCTACCTGTTTCTGGTGGTGATCGTGGGCGGCGTGGGCAACATCGTGGGCACGGCCCTGGCGGGCCTGATCATCGGCGTGATCACCGGGCTTTCCATGGCCTTTCTCCCCTTCCAGTGGGTGAATCTCGTAACCTTCGGGCTCCTGATGGTTTTCCTTATCTTCCGGCCCCACGGCCTTTTCAAGCAGGTGGTATAGATGGATAAAACTCGCCTTATCTCCCTCATCGTCCTCACGATCCTTCTGGCCGCCTTCCCCGCCCTGAATCCGGAGGTCTATTATCTCTCCTTCATGTTCTCCGTGTTTATGTACGTCGTGCTCGCGTCCTCGTGGAATTTCATCGGCGGCTACGCCGGTTATCTCTCCTTCGGACATGCCGCCTTCTTCGGCATCGGCGCCTTTGCGACCGCCAAGATGGCGGCGCTGTTCGCCCTGACGCCGCCCCTCGCCATCCTCGCCTCCCTGCCCGCGGCGGCCCTGGCGGCGCTGATCGCCCTGGTCATCGGCTATCCCTGCCTGAAGATCCGGGGTCCCTACTTCGCCGTGGTGACCCTATGCTTCGGTTTCGTCGTGGAGCTGGCGGTGAAAAACATCGAATGGCTGGGCGGGGCGGAAGGCCTCTGGATGAAAACCATGGACATCCCGGAGCAGCTCTCCCGAACGATCATGTACGAAGTCATGCTCCTCCTCATGATCGTCACCCTCACCGTCGCCTGGTGGTTGGGCCGGTCCCGCTTCGGGGCGGGGCTCACGGCCATCCGGGCCGACGAAGAGGTGGCGGAGACCATGGCCATCCCCACCGCCCGCCTGAAGATCCAGGCCTTCGTCCTCTCCGCCTTCTTCCCGGGGATCGCCGGCGGCCTCTTCGCCTATTACCTGACGTACATTCATCCCGACGTGGTCTTCAATATCAACATCTCCATCCTCATCGTGCTCATGACCATGTTCGGCGGCGGCGGCACCTGGCTCGGGCCGATCATCGGCGCCGTTCTGCTCACCGTGGTCAACGAAGGACTCTCCACCTTCGCCCAGGCGGAAATCGCCCGGATCATCTACGGGGCACTTTTCATCGTCGTCACCATCTTCATGCCCAACGGCATCATCGATTTCTTCCGGAAGAAGGACGGCCGGAGATGAAGATACCGGCCCCGACCGCATCAGAGGTTCGCCTGCTCCGACACCGATTAACGATCGGCGGCATCTATGCTTTCAATTCGTGAACGGCGACACGTGATGTGTGAGGATAACCGACCGCAATAAAAGAGACCCCCAGCGAAATTACATTGACATCGCCGCCGGTTTTCTCTACAGACTTCGAATAAAATCAATTTCTGCGAAGAAAGCGGAACGGCCCATGAACATAAAAGAGCTGTTCAAAAATCTCTCCATGGAGGGCAAGGGGCTGTATTACAAGCTCACCATCGTCTTTGCCCTCTTCTTCCTCGTGCCGCTCACCGGCTTCTTTTTCTTCGCCGTCCGTTATAAACTCTTGAACGACGAATATATCCCCATCTTCATCGTGGCGGTCCTCGTCTTTTCCCTTTTCGCCTTCACCATCGTCCGCAATATCTTCGACAACATCTCCTCGCTGGCGAAAAGGATCACCGGCGCCGTGCCGGCGGTGAACAACGGGGGAAAAGCCGGCGGAACCGGAGCGGCGAGTGCTGCCGATGAAATCCAGAGCATCGTCTCGTCCTTTCAATCCCTGGAGACGCAACTCAACCAACAGTTTGTCTCCCTCAACCAAAAAGTGGCGCAAATATCCACCCTGAAGGAGTTGGCCGATCTTTGTCATGTAACCCTCGAATCGGAGGATCTGCTTTACATGACCCTGGAGCGGGCGATGAAGATGGTCAACGGGGACATCGGTTCGGTGCTGATCCTTGAACGGGGAAAGCGGGACGCCTTTATCGTCCATGCCGCTATCGGCCACGGCGACAAACTGAAAAGCGGGGATCGGATCGATTTCGCCAAGAGCATCGCCAAATTCGCCGTGATCAACAAAGCCCCCCTGCTCGTCGAGGATATCGAAAACGACGACCGTTTCGCAAGGAAAAGCAAAGACGAATACGGAACGAAGTCGTTTCTCTGTATGCCCCTGAAGGGAATCCGGGATGTCTTCGGTGTGCTCACCGTTTCCCGACGGCGGGTGGATGTTCCTTTCACCAATGCGGATGCCGATGTCCTGGCGCCACTGGTGAGCAACGCCGCTTTCACCTACGACAACCTGTCCCTGATGAAGGAAAAAAACGATCGGGAAGAGGTGATCGGGGTGGTGGAGAACATCGCGAAGATCTTCAGCGCCACCGTGGCCAGGGGGGAACTTCTGCCCTCCCTGCTCGAGACGATCAACAGCGCCATCCCCTTTGACATCGCCGTAATCTTGGCCAGGGAAAACGAGGCATCGCCGCGGCTTAACATCATGGAATTTCGGGCGAAAATAGATGTCCCCTTCCGGAGGGGGGACAATTACGACTACGATGGGTCACTGATCGACAAGGTCCTCCAGGAGGGCAACACCATCATCCTCCCCGATCTCGACCGTGTCGGAAATCTCAAGGGGCTGGAATTTCTCGCCGCCGTCACCGCCGCCGCGGCCATGCTGGCGCCCCTGAAAATGGGCGGCCGTGTCCATGGGGTGCTGGTGATGGGCAGCAGAACCCCGGGGGGCATCATCGCCGCCGAGGGAAAAATCGACATGCTGGCGGCGCTTCTGAGTCTTGCCGTCGTCACCAACCGCCAGGAAGCGTCCATCACCAAACGGGAAAGGGAAATGGATTTCGTCAAGCAGATCGGGAGCATTCTCGCCTCCTCCACCTTCGATCTCGATGAAGTCATCAAACAGACCCTGAACATGATCCGCGCCCTCATGGACGTGGAAGGCGGCTCGCTCATGTTGCGGGAAGAGGACGCCCTGATCTTCAAGGAGGCCTTCAATATCCATGAACATGTGGATATGGATCGTCTGAAGAATCTGCGTCTGAAACTCGGTCAGGGAATCGCCGGTTATGCCGCCGCCCGGGGGGAGCCGCTGATCGTGACCAATACCGAGGGGTCCCGCTATTTTTACCCCGAGTTCGACCGAAACTCGGGATTTCATACCCGCTCCGTTCTGGCCGTCCCGCTCATCTCCCAAGGGCGGGTACTGGGGGTCATCGAGGTGCTCAATAAGATCAACGGCGAATTCTTGGAAAACGACCTGAAACTCCTCCAGTCCATTGCCACCTCGGTGAGTATTGCCCTGGAAAACGCCCGGTTGTACCGGGAGACCAAATCGCTGGCGGAACATGAACGGGGGATCCGCAACGTCTTCCAGAAATTCGTCCCCAAGGAGGTGGTGGAAAGAATCATCCACGGCTCCCAGACCGGGGAAGGCATCACCGAGGAGATTCGCCTCCTGACGATCCTCAACATCGATCTGCGGGATTTCTCGATCCTGTCCTTCCAGTTCAGTCCCAGCCGTACCGTGGCCATCCTCAACCACTTTTTCGGCGTGATCGGCGAGATCGTCCTGAAGCACCGGGGAATTGTGGACAAATATCTCGGCGACGGGCTGTTGGCCATCTTCGGCGCCCCCGTCGCGACCGGCTACGATGCCGACAATGCCATTGCCGCCGCCCTGGAGATGCAGTCCGCCATGGACCGCATCAACCAGGAGGTTCAAACCCTGATCGACAAACCGCTGGCCATGGGGATCAGCATTCATACCGGGGAAGCGCTGATCGGCAATATCGGCTTCGATAAGAAGATGGACTACACGGTCATCGGCGATTCCGTCAACGTGGTCTTCCGGTTGCAGGGACTCACCAAGGTCAGGCGCAACTCGATCCTCATCACGGAAATGACGCACCAGTCGGTAATCAAGTCGGCGCTGCAGGTTAGGCCGTTCCCCGTCCAGGACGAGAACATCGCCAGGCAGATCAACTATATGAAGGTTTACGAACTGCTCGGGCAACAACTACGGCAGGCCCATTCCGATAATCAGTAAAAAACCCTTTGATTCGCCGCCGGCGAAACGTTTTTCTACGGCTATGCGAAGCTGTCCAAGGCTTTACTACGTCCCGGGCGAAGGCCCCGTTGTCCCCGGCCGTGGTCAGGTGATTTGCCGGAGGGTCGTCCCGGGAAAGTAGTGGCGGAGAATGGCTTCCATGGGAAATCCCCGGAGGGCCATCATGGCGGCGCCGATCTGGCAGAGACCGACGCCGTGCCCCCAGCCGGCGCCTCGGAGTTTGAAGCGGACGACCTTTCCTGTGCCCTCCCTTTCCGTCTCCACGACGAAGGCGCTGCTGTAGAGATGACTGGGGGACAGCCAACGGCGGATCTCCAGTTCTTTGCCGACGATCACCGTCCGTTGCGACCCCTCGATCTTGAGGCGGATGATCCGTCCCGAAGGCCCCCGATTCAGGGGGATGAGGGCGCGTAACTCGCCGAAATCGAGCCCCGCTCGCCTTTGTAACAGGGATTCCAGTTCCTCCCGGTCATAGGATACCTCCCAGCGGAAGAAATCCCGGGTTTCCTGATCGAAGTCGGGTAGAATCCGCGGAAGGATAGATACATCCTCGGGGTTGCAGTAGGCATCCGGCCGACCGGCTATCCAGACGGCGGCCGCCGCCTCCCCGGTGACGGGAGGAAGCGATCCCGGACCGTCGGTGACGGAGATCAGATAGGGAACCGTCACCTCCTCCCAGACATTGGCAAAAGCCTCCGTACGGCCGCCGCAGGCCTTGTGATACCTGGTGTCGCAGATCCTGCCGTTATAGACCAGCACCAGGCCCCGGGTGGCGTCCACCGCCCGGCGGGCCTCCTCGGAAATTATCTTCGTCATCCCCTGATAACGCTGGCAATGATCGTCGGCGCAGACATCGAAGCGGTCGTGTTCTTCCCGGCCGTACCATCTTATTATCTCTCCCGTCGCATCCTCCTGCTCCGCCGCCCCCTGCCCGCCTGCCGAAGCGACCCCCCCGCGATCGGCGGCACCGGCGGGCACGGTCTTCTTTTTCTCCAGCATGGCCATAAGCCAGCTCCGGGCGATGACGGCATGGGCCTTGAGGAATTCCCGCGGGGCGGTGGCGGCCATCTCCGAGGAGATGACGCTGGCCAGATAGTCTTCACGGTCTATCTCGTTGACGGCGGTCAGGGTGCCGTCCATCCCTGCAAACACCACCAGGGCCCCTTGAAAGGACTGCCCTTCCCGTCGCTCCCAGTGAAAATTCACCCCGATGGTCACCTCGTCGAGGGAGAAGAAAGCCTGTCCCTCGGGTGTAAAGCGGTGTTCACCCGGCGGCAGCACCCGGTTTCCCTCCCGGGTGCGGTGAGAAATCCCGCCGTCGGCCGGGGGTCGGCGATCGGAATCGACGGGTGCAAGTCGGGACCCGGCAGTGAACAGGAAGGGACCGGTCAGGACTTCCCCGGCGTCCGTGCGAAAGTTTCCGTGAAAACAACCGCCGATTTCCCGGCGCCCGTCGAGGACGCCGACCCTTATCGTCGTTTCCCCTGTCGCCATAATTTTCTTATCCTTTAAGATGAAAGGCTGTATAATTGTACAAAAATAATACGTCGCCTGTTTGAAAGCGAAAAAGATTTCCAAGCTGCGGCAAAGCCATTTTTTCAAGGTCTCATCCAGTTTTTCCGCGACACAGCGGGAAGTCCGCCGAAAAAGGCCGGGGACGAGGGCCATGAAAACCCTTACCTCCACCGGTGCGGGATGTCAACAAAGGATCGGCGAAGATCGGTCAACCGGCAAAGGAGCCCAAGAAAGAAAAGGAGGAAACCATGAAAGAAACATTTGCTGGCGGCGGTTTTAGGGGAATCACGGGAACGATGCTGCTCGTTCTCATGACGGTTATGCCCGCCCCTGCCCCGGCGGCGTCCATTATCGACGAGTGGGGCGCCGTGACCATTCCGGCGCCGCCGCAGCTCCGGGAGGTGAAACTGCCGGCACCGACCACGGCGCTTCTCCTGCTGGATTTCAACCGGCAGGTCTGCAACATTGAGCGGCGGCCCCGGTGTGTGGCTTCCGTCCCCGCCGTCAGCCGTCTCCTGCGCAAGGCGAGGGAAAAAGGCGCCCTGGTCGTTTACAGTCTGACCATGGGAGCCTCGGTCCGTGATGTTGCGCCGGAGTTGGCCGCCCGCCCCGGCGATCCGGTGGTCACCTCCGGGCCGGACAAGTTTATCGGCACGGAGCTCGAGAAGATCCTTCGGGACCGCCGGATCAAAACGGTGATCGTCACCGGCACCGCGGCCCACGGAGCGGTGATCTCCACGGCCGCCGGCGCGGCCTTCCGGGGCATGCAGGTGGTGATCCCCGTGGACGGCATCTCCGCCGAAAGCCTCTACCCGGAACAGTACACCGTCTGGCATCTGCTCAATGCCCCCCGGGTCTCGACCATGACCACGGTGACCAAGACGGAGCTGATCGGCATCACCGGAAAGTGAGCCGGATGCGGAACCTCAGGGGAAAGCTTTGCATGAGCGGCGAAAATGACTTCAGAGCGGCGGTGAAGCCGTTTTTCAGAGATCTCGTGGCGGTACGTTTCTGGGGTTTCTCAGTGAAAAGCGGTTGAGGCGTCTCTATCTGTCATCCATGTCCCTTTCGTCAGTTACAGAGGGTGTCGTCATGACTACGGCGCCGACCGGGCATTCCCCGGCACAGAAACCGCATCCCAGGCAACGTTTTTCCTCCTGGAGAAAAGGATAGGCGTGTGGTTCCTTTTTCATAACCGGGGCCGACCAGGAAAGGCAACGGGTGGGACAGGCGTCGATGCAGATGCCGCAGGACATGCAGCTCCGGTTCTCGAAGCGGGGCTTCTCCCAGGCGGAGCGCCGGCGTCGTTCGCAGACAATCCCGAAGGCGTCGCGTACCGCCGCCGCGGGGCAGATCTTCCCGCAGGCGCCGCATTCGATGCAGCGCCGGGAATCGATGACATGGAGCGCCTTCTTTTCCCCGGTGATGGCCCCTACGGGACACAGCCGGAGGCAGGCCCCACAGCCGTTGCAGGCCTCAGTGATATGATAGGACATGTGACCCGCCTTTTTTAAGATTCATCGACCATAGCTCCAAAAAACGACACCGATAGAAACCGCCGGAAAAAGAATGAAAATCGACCGTTCTGTTATCTCTGGCCATTGATCGTTCCCGTTGGAATCCCCGTCTCTCCCTCCCAGCCGAAATGCTCCCAGTAATCCCGGCACATCTTCTCGATATCCATCGTCCGGCCCCGGTTGGCCCCCCGTTTCTGGGGCGGGCGGCCGAGTACCCGATCCGGAACCCGGAAGGATTTCGGATCGATGCCGTGCTTGCAGTTGAATTTCTGTTTCAAATCCTGGACGGCCGCCCCGACGGCCAGATATTCCTCCGGGCTCCGGCGCCAGCCCGTCGCGGCGTTGAGCCAGGCAAAAGACGGGATCCGCGCCGCCCCCAGGAAGAGGCCGAAGAGGCAAAGACCGGCACCGTTGGCCACATTCATGAACTTGCTGCACGCCGCGGCCATGATTGCCTTCTCCTCGTCGGCGATGTATTTTCGGTTCTTGTGGTAAAACAGGGGCGGAGAAGGCAGCTCCGGAATCCGCTTCCAGAGCTGGAACATCTCGTAGTAAAGCTGCGCCCCGATGGTATGGCGCCCCGGCGTAGCCTCCACGGAATAATGGACATTGAAGCCCGGATCGTTCCGTCCGTCGTGCATGGGGAGTTCCTGTCCCCCGGCGTGCATGGCGTAGACCTCCGAACCACGACCGATTCTGGCCGCCGCCCGTTTGGCGCCGTCGGCCAGCAGGTCCCCCACGCCCTCCCGGCGGATCATCTTCTCGATGAGGGCGATCATGGCCTCGGCGTTTCCCCAGCGCAGGTCCAGACCGTCCAGGTCTTCCCGACTCAGGATGCCCTGCTCGTAACACTCCATGGCGAAGGCCACCGTTCCCCCCGCCGAGATCGTATCCATTCCCGCCCGGTTAAGCAGCTCGTTCATGGTGATGATGCTCCCCAGGTCCGCGTTCATGCAGAGGGCGCCCAGGGCAAGGATGGATTCATACTCCGGCTTGTGGACCTCCCCCAACGGCCCTCCCGTAGCACAGATGCCGCCGCAACCCAGGGGACAGGAATAACAGTGGTATTTCACCTTTTCCAAGGCCCTGATGACGTCGGGGTTGACGGAGCGGGACTTCCCGAGCCCCCAGTCCGCGCTCGTGCCCTTCCAGTTCATGACCGAGGCGTCGCCCATCTCCACGGACATCTGGTTCATGCTGGAGGTTCCCCACTTTTTTAGGAGGAGCTTGTAAACCATGCCGTCCATAGCCATCTGGGTGGGCAGGAGGCGCATCAGCGTCCCGATGTAAGCCGCCATCGTCCCGGAAAGGAAGGGAGGTTGGAGCTGGACCCACCTGTTGCACTCCCGGCTCAGGCGATGCACCTCTTCCCGGTGATGGACGGGAATCCGCCCCTTGCCGGTAAGCACCAGGGCCTTTAGGCGCTTGGAACCCATGACGGCGCCCAGACCGGAGCGGGCGGCGAGGCGCCCTCGGTCGTTGCAGATCCCGGCAATCAGAGACAGTCTCTCCCCGGCCGGACCGATGACGGCCACCCGGGCCTGCCCTCCCGCCTCCTTCATCAGTTCCTCCTCAGCCACCGGGGCGTCCTTGCCCCAGAGATAGGCGGCATCCCGTATTTCCGGACCGCCGGGACCGACAAAAAGATATACGGGTCGGGAACTGACACCGGCAAAGAAAATCCCGTCATAACCGCAGCGTTTGATGGCCGGGGACAGGGTCCCGCCGCAGTTGGCGTCGCCCCAGCCGCCCGTCAGGGGCGACTTGCCCGCCGCCATCCAGCGCCCGCTGAAAAGGGCACCGGTGCCGGTGAGCAGGCCGGAAACGAAGCCCAGGATATTCTCCGGCCCCAAAGGATCGGCCCCGGCGGGAATACGGTCGGCCAGGAGGCGGACCGCCAGGCCGATCCCGGAAAGGTGGTGTTCATAGACCTCATCGGCGACGGTTTCCTCGCGGCATGTTCCCGCCGTGAGATCCACCCAGAGGATCTTCCCCAGATAACCCCCGCTCATAACGGCCTCCTCCGGCGCGGCATGGTCCGTCGCCTCCGGGAAACGTCCTCCCGGCGACCACAGCAGACAATATTGTTTCTCTCCATCTCCATAATCATCTTTAGCCAATACCCGGGAACGATGAAAGTGTCTTCCCGGGGAAGTGTGGCTCCTGCGGCAAACTACCCCTTCCGGATACGGCCCGGATCCAGGGGCAAGCCCTCCCAAGCCGCCTCCAGGACCATGAGCAAATCGTCGTAATCGAGGTCCTCGGGATTGTAGAAGATCGAGCCGTCTCCCAGGGCCGCCCGGGCGATATCCGGCAGCCGCTCCCGCGGCACTGAGAGTTTTCCCTCCCGGTCCGTGACTTCGGCGAAGAAGCGGGGATGACGGCCGCCGGTGGCTTCATGGAGGTCTTCGTTCAACTGGCGCACATAGGAAATCACCCGGTTCGTCCGCTCCTCCCGGGGTGTCTGTCCATAGATGACCGGACCGCCGATGGGAAAAAGAAGCTCTCCCATCACCGCTTCCCGCTTGTGACGGTTGTATTCCAATCCGTAGGGCAGCAGAATGGCCATGCATACCCCGTGGGGAACCCCGCAGACGGAACCCGTGGCGTGCCCCAGGGTGTGCACCATTCCCACCATGGAATTGGAAAAGGCCATCCCGGCAAGGGTGGCGGCATTGGCCATGGCCAGGCGACCCTCGCGATCCCCGGGATTACGGGTGACCTTGAGGAGATTGCCGCTGATGAGGCGGATGGCCCCCAAGGCCGTCACGTCGCTCAAAGGATTCTTGCTCAGGCAGTAGTAGGCCTCCACGGCATGGGTCAAGGCATCCATGCCCGTGGCCGCCGTGATGGGAGCGGGCAGGCTTAGGGTCATGCGGGAATCCAGCACGGAGGCGTCGGGAAGGAGAAAATAGCTGACGAAGGCCATCTTCAGGTGGCGCTCGTGATCCTTCACCACCGCTACGAGGGTGACTTCCGAACCGGTTCCCGCCGTGGTGGGGATGGCGATGAGGGGTTTCAACGGCCGTTTCAACGCCCCGGCGCCGCTGAATTTCATGAGATCGTCCGCCCCTTCGGAAACCACGATGTTGATCCCCTTGGCCGTATCCATCACCGATCCCCCGCCCACGGCGATCAGGGAATCGCAGCCCCGTTCCCGATAGAGGGCGGCCAGACGGTTCACCACCCGCAGGTCGGAATCGGGGGGTACGTCGTCGGCGACCACGCCGATTTCCAGATGGGTACTTATGGCCCCCAGGACTATGTCCACCAATCCCGCCCCGGCGACGCCCCGGTCGGTGACCACCATGGGCCGCCGGGCGTCAAGCTCCCGGAGCACAACGGGAACCTGCTCCAGGGCGTCATGTCCGGAAATGATCTTCACGCGGCAAGAATATTCGTAATACCCCGGCAGGTGCATCTCTATATACTCCTCGGTGGTGTTATCGCCTAAAACCTCGTTTCCCAGGCCTTGGCGAGCAAATAGCGGAGTTCGGAAGGGGCAAAGCTTCCCCGTCCCGGCACGTCCGCCACCGCCCCGGCCAACTCCTCCAAGTCCTCCCGCTTCAGGCCCACATCCCTGATGCTCCTGGGAAAATCCGGGACCAGACTCTGGATCTCCAGCAGCAGTTCCACAACGCGGTCCACAGCCTTCCGGAGTCTCTTCTCCGCCCCCACCTCCACATAATCCTCCGGGCCTCCCACCGCCAGCAGGAGGTCCCGGCCCGGCGTTTCCTCCCGGTTCATCTCCAGGAGCAGGAAGTGGGGCAGGAGCAAACCCATGAGCAGGCCCGGCGGCGTCTCGCAGCGACGGGACATGGCCATGCCCAGGCTGAAGGTCATTCCTCCCGACAGGTTGTCGAAGGCCGTCTGGGCGAAAAAAGCCGCATTGACCAGGGCAATACGGCGCCGGCGGTCGGCGCTGTCGTGCAGAACCCCACGGAGGTTCTCCACGACGAATCTGGTCGCACCATAGGCATAGGCGTCCGTCAAGTGGTTGCGTCCGGGATGCAGGAGGGCTTCCACCGCCTGGGTTAGAGTCAGCAGGGCGGCCGCAGCGGTCGTCTTGCGGTCCGAAGGGGTAACGGTCCGGGGATCGACAACCAGTAGTTCGGGAATCATAACATTCGCCGCAAGCCGGAGGGAATCCAGGACGGCGTATCGGGTCAGCTCATAACCCGCCGTCTCCAAACCGATGACGGCGGCAAGGGGCCGGGGATTTCTTATGGCCGTCGGCCCACCGGCGGCGATGGTCTCCAGGTCCTCCGGCCGACCGGAAACGGCTACCTTGAGGGTCTTGGCCACATCCAGAACCGGCCCGCCACCCAGGGCGATGAGGGAGTCATAACCTTTGTCCTTGTACAACCGGAACAGATCGCGGACAAGCTTCCGGTCCGGCCGGGGGGGTATCCCGTCGAAAAAACCTATGGCGAGCTGTGAATCGCCAAAGGCCGCCGCCATGATCTTTTCCGTCTCCCGGGCCGCCGGGGCGGCCGCGGATAGGATTAGGGGTTTGGCGGCATCCATCCCCGCCAGTTCCACCGGCAGATTTTCCAGGGCCCGCTTGCCGGAGAGCACCTTGACGGGGCTGTAAAACGTGTAACTGCCTGCGGACGGGAACACTCAGACCTCCTTCATCACCAGCCCAGGATGGCCCCGACATAAATACGTAGCCGGTTGCCTAACTTTTCTTCCCAGGGCCAGTCGGGATAGCGTTTGACGGCCAGTCGGGCAATGATCTTCGGCAACAGATACACCTCCACCCGGTCGAGGATCCGAACGATGGCGCAGGCGGCGGGAACCTCGCCGTCCACGATGAGGCGGTTCCTGGCCGTGGCCACCGCCGTGCTCTCCTGAAAGGTGAACATCAGCAGGGCGCCTTCCAGATTCTTGATCTTCATCTGGAGGTCGATCTTTTTCCCCCGGGGCTGCCAGCCCCGGTAGCGCACCCGGCCGTCCTCGTCCTTGCCTACGATCATAGTCGGCCCCTGGGGCAAAACGCCCAGAGAAAAGGTGAATCCCTCCGGAAGGCCGGCGAACTCCTCCCGCACCCCTGTATCCACCTTGGCCGCCGCTTGAACGGCCCGGCCGACGAACCAGAGCATCAGGGCCACATAGGCCCTCTTGAAGGGCTTGCCTTGCGGCGGTATCTCCCGGAAGTTTTCCATAGTCAAAGATTCCATAACCGTGACGCCGATCCCCCTGCAAAGTTCCGTTCCGGTGTCAATTCCTCATGCCCTTCTCCACTTTCCCGCTTCCGTAAAACGTCAAGGGCAACGGTAGGGTGAAGGGGGCCATTGTATCTCCCGGATAGAGAACCTGATACAGGAACAGACCCGCCGGCGGGGCGGTGAGCCGGGCCGGCAGCTCGGACCGGGAAACCAGCAGTTCCTCCACCTCGGCCGTGGTCAGCTTTCCCCGGCCGACCTCTACGAGGACCCCCGCCATGCGCCGCACCATCTTCCAGAGAAAATGAGAACCCATCAACCGGAAGATGATCAACTCGCCCCGTTCCTCGATCTCCGCGGCATCGATCTGCACCATGGTCGAAACATTCCTTTCCAGGCGGCGGTCGGCAAAGGAGGCGAAATCATGGAAGCCCTGAAAGAGCCGACAGGCGCTCTTCATCCTCTCCGCATCCAGGCGGTCCTTTACCCACCAGACAAAACGTTTGGCAAAAGCGGTCCGGTTTCGGGAAAAAACATAGATATAGATCCGGCCGACGGCGTCGTGGCGGGCATGCCAGTCTGCCGAAACCTCCTCTACCTGGAGGATATTGATGGTAGCCGGCAGGATATCATTAAGCCCCTCCTTTATCTGATTTATCTGCATGGACGGCGGCGCACCCCTGATCGTCAAATGGGCCACCTGACCCAGGGCATGGACGCCGGCATCGGTCCGTCCCGCCCCCTGAATATCAACCGGCCGCCCGAAGAAATCCGTCGCGGCCCGGATCAGTGTCCCTTGCACGGAGCGGGCATTCTCCTGGGTTTGCCAGCCCCGATAACCGCTGCCGTCGTATTCCAGGGTCAGCTTGTATTTACTTACCTTTTCCTTGGACACGCGTATCTTCTCCCACCATCCCCGGTATTCCGGGAAGATGCCGACGCTACTTCTTCATTTCCGGTACAGGATTCCGCTTCGACGCTACAATATCCCGGAAACCGTGGGCCGCCGGCTGCGGACAATGTATTTCCGGATTCGCGCCGCCACCGATCACATAGGGTTTGCCGCTGGCCGGACACAATACGCCCGGCGCCATCCCTTTCTTCCCCTGCTGAAGATCGCCGGCCAACCGCCAGATATTCTTCAGACACTGATCCGTGGCGGCATCGGTGGCATAGGTACCCATGCGCACCGGCTTCGGCTCCTGGAAGGCCGCCATGATCCGCGGCACCTGATAGGCGATGAACCCCAGACAAACCAGCGCGATCATTGCCAGGGACACCTTCCAGGCCAATGTCTCCCGCAACCGCTGCAATCGCGGCGTTTCTATCTCCGGCGGCCGGATGTATCTTTCCGCCTGGGCGATGACGCACTGGGGGCAATAGACCTCGCCCTCCCGGCGCTCTTCGCCGCCGTTTACTGCTCCTATGGGTTTGCCGCAACCCATACAGGTCTGCGGCCGGCTGTCCAGTTCAGTCATTACCCGTCCTCATTTCTGCACGACGCTAAGGTTGTCGAAGTTGGCCTCTGTGTTTCCCCACGTCCGGAAACCGCCGGAACCGGAGTTGAAAGCGCTGTCCTGAAATTGCAGGACCGGCTGATTGTCCACCTTGATCACATGGCGATCTCCCACGACGGAAACGCTGATGTCGTGAGCCTGGTTGTAGATGGGGAAACCGGCCGGCATGGCGATACTCTGAAAGGGCGCCTGCTCTACGCCGCCTATTACCTTGCGGACGACAAATCTATTACCGAGACCGGGATCGTATTGAAAGACATAGCCGGTGATATTGGGGTTGCCGTCGGCACGGTAATAGACGCCGTAACCGTTGCCCTGAGTGAGGGTGGCGCTGACCCTGATCTCGTAATCCGTCCAGGCGTTGTCGCCGAAGGCGATGCGGCTCTCCTGACCGGGCCGGTTGTTCAGGGTCCCGTGACCGGTATTCCACTGCCCCATGAGCCTGGTCAGGCCGTTTTGATCGTTGAAGGCGCTGGCGAACAGGACCCGGGCCTCCTCCCCCGCCGTGACGGCGCCGTAATGGACGGAACAACCGAGAATGGGCTCCGGCGTCCGCTGGAGCCATACATATGTCCCGCCGCTGGGACAGCGCGGCTCTCCGGTGAGGAAGCCGGCGTTGATGAGATCGGTAAAGCTGTCGCTGCTGCGTCCCTTCTCGATCATGTAGGTCATTTCCGATTTCTCGGTGACATAGCGGATGGAAAGGCACTTCGTGGCCCGGCTCCTGTCGAGGTAGGCGCTCATCAGCGGGGCGGCGACGGCCAGCAGAACGAGGATCAAGGCGATGACCAACACCATCTCGATCAGGGTGAAGCCCCGGTTGTCGCCACGGTGTTGAGGCGGCCTTTCCGCCTGCGCAGGGAAGGGACCCGTTCCGGGGGGGATGCTGTTCTTCTCCTTGCCCACCAAGATAACCGTCACCATATAGCCGATCATAGACTTTTCTCTCCGGCATACGGGAAGCGTCTCTTCCAGGCGCCGCGACGCTTCCCTTCGTTTATTTCGTAGCGGTAAACGATACGGACGGACATTTCTCCCGGTCGTCATGTACCTGCCCTTCTGCCCAGGGCACGCTTGACCCGCATCAGCAACGCATCCTTTTTTATCGGTTTTTTCAGATAGTCCAGGGCCCCCAATTCCAGTCCCTTGACCTCGTCTTCTTCATCCGCCCGGGCGGTGAGAAACATGAGCGGCGCCTGTACCCCCTTCTGATTCATAATTTCCAGGAATTTAATTCTACTCCGACAGATAAATGAACATTCTTAAATCAACATTTTCATCAAATAGAGAGCTATCTGATGCCGTATGTCGGGCAAAGAGGAGACGTGCTTTCGTTCTCGTTGTCGCTCTCGCCAACG
>JAGPFL010000003.1 GCA_018056545.1 Syntrophobacterales bacterium | reverse complement strand
TTGCATAACAGGTATTTTCCCTCGCTCAACGAAATGGTCCAGATCCTTGAATCTCAGTTTCATCAATGGAAAGTGCCTAATCAAACTTTACACCAATTATGCGCAATTATTTAAGACGCTATGTATATAAAAAGCTCCGGGACCCAAGTTATCCGTCCGCTTTTATCAAGTACAAATTGACGGTCATCGTTTCTGGACAACGGAGGATTCACCAAGCTTGTCATATCTTGCCGTGGTTTCCAAGAGGCGCAACTGCCGATCATGGTAACCTTGACCCTTCCGGCGGGCTATACCGTAATGGGAATTTTCTTCCACATCTTCATTTCCCCATTGATCCCATCCAGGACAACGAAAACGGGCAAAAAGCTCCAGGTAGGGCCCGGGAGAGCAAGCCTCGATAAGGTCGTAAATTTCATCCGGTTTTCGGGAATGTTCTCGCTTCCGGGTGGCAAAGAGATTTACCTGGGTCCGGCCTGGAGCGAGGGTTCTCATGTTTCCTCGAATTCCGAATAGAACCAATTCCGTGACATTACGAAAATAAAAGCCTACGCCGCGCCCATCGGGGCCACCATCTTTTCTGATCTTGTACCAAACGATGTTCGTTTTGTAGGTAAAACCCCAGGATGCCATGACCTTCATACCCTCCAGCAAAAGGGCATTCGGAACCCATAAGTAAAGGTGCGATTTGGCGGCGGCAAGACTTGATACGGGCAATTCCATTATCTCTTTTAACTCCATGGTCGGATAACGAAGCAACCGGCGATGTTCAGGAGCGACCTTGCCGGTTCGGTTTTGGAATTGCCACGGCGGGTCGGCTAAAATAGTCGAATAAGGGCCCCTGACCTTGGCGAGAAGATCCTGGGAAGGATTAGGTTCGGCGATGTTGATGATCTTACTCATATAGAGAGCTCCTATAACAGCACTGCCTCTTTGGGTATGCCGATTAAAAGCAGAGGACACGGATTTCCGACGCCACGTTGTACTCTTTCCTCGAGTTTTTCCCAGTGCGTCGTGGCTTCTCCAAATTTATCGTTCACAAAGGTGTGCGACCACCCTTTCGCAAAGCTTCCAAAGCGCTGTACGGCATTTTGTATAAGCTGTTTCTGCCGCGCCGTTGGCTGATAATTATAACCGGCAAGCTGTTCGATGGAAGATATGCCTCTTGAAAGGGCAAATTCTTCCAGGAGATCCTTTAATGAAGCATGAAGACTTTTCCCGCGAGTTATAATGCCGCCCACAGATATGGCGCCGTCTCCATGCAAACGCTTGAAATTTTCGAGATCCCGATCATAGAAAGGATCCTTGTTGTTCCATTCGATTTCCAGTGCAAACGTGCCCCCGGGGAATTTTTTTACATGATCAATTTCATGCGAGACGGATTCCCGTTCTTTCCCGTCGATGACTTTTTTCACCTCGAATTTGTGTTTTTTCCAGCCGCGTTTGGCAAGAGAGTTTCGCAGTCTTTGAGTCATCTGACCTTCGCCGCCGCCGCCCCGGACAAGTTCTTCTACGGGAATGGTTATTTCGGACAGAACTTCTTCTATTTCTTCGACTGCGCCGGTCAAATCGTGACGAAGAATAGCTGCGGCATGATGAAGGGTAAGGATATTAAAATTCTTATGTCGGAGATTCTCGAACATTAACATTCCAACCTTTTGCCGATGACTTTGGCAAGCGGCCCCACTATGGACAAAAAAATACGGATGGTCAAGGGTAAATATGGATTTTTAAACGGATAGCATAACTAATTGGCACTGGCGGTGAGGAAGCATTTGCGGTAATAAGGCAGGCATTATGTTCGTGTTTGTCGCCATCCTCTTGACGATCGCCGTGGTTACGCTTTTGTTGGTGCGGCGCGGGAAGCGCCTGACGCCGGGAGAAGTGGTCATAAACTACCTGGGTGCCCTCCGCGGCGGCCGTACCGAGGAGGCCTATGGCTATCTGGCGGCGGCCGCCAGAGCGGGCAGGACTCCGGCGGAATTCGCCGCGGCCTACTCCCTGGGCAATGGTCTGCTGGCCGGGATGATCGGGCGCTATGTCTCTTTTGTCATGGCGGCGGAAGACGTACGGGGGGAGCGGGCCACCGTTACGGTTATGGTGACGGCTCCGGATTTTTCCCTGATGCTCCGCGATATGTTTCAAAGGCTGGATCCCGCCGCTATTCCCGATTCCCCCATGGACTCCTTCATCCATGTCTGCCGACGTCTTAGCGCCTTTGCCGAAAAATATGAGGGGGACAATAAGCCCCTGCGGACGACAAGGGAAGAATTTTCCCTCTGCCGGGGGACGGAGGGATGGAAAATACTGCCATAAGGCGCGATTTTTGTGACATGACCGCCTGGCGGCATACATTTGGTTCATCGTCGCAAGGGTTACCAAAAAAATTCACCGAAAAAGATAGGCCCGGCAAACACTCCGTCAACTTTGAAAAATGACTTCGACGCTTGGGAACCTTTTTCCTATGATTATGCAATGTTGACGCTCCATTTTTGGTCAGGCATGTATGTTTGCCCGGCGGAGGCGCAGGGAATTGCCCACGACGGAGACGGAACTCAGGGCCATGGCGGCGGCGGCGAATTCCGGGTTGAGGAGGATGCCGCCGAAGGGATAGAGAACCCCGGCGGCCACCGGGATGCCGATGATATTGTAAATGAAGGCCCAGAATAGATTCTGGCGGATCACCTTCATGGTTTGATGAGAAAGACGGATGGCCGCCGGCACGGCCCGGAGGTCCTCCCGCATCAGGGTCATATCACCGGCCTCCATGGCCACGTCGGTCCCCGTCCCGATGGCGATGCCGATATCGGCCGCCGCCAGGGCCGGGGCGTCGTTGATGCCGTCTCCCACCATGGCCACGACCTCCCCTCCCTGTTGTAACCTTCTGATTTCTGATGCTTTTTCTCCAGGAAGGATCTCCGCCAGCACCGTATCGATCCGCAGCGCCGCGCCCACCGCCTGGGCTGTCCGGACATGGTCACCGGTGATCATGGCGACCTTTAGCCCCATCTTTTTCAAGGTGGCCACGGCCTCGGCGGCGGATTCCCTGGGGACGTCGGACAGGCCGAGGAGACCGATGATTTCCTGACCCCGGGAGATATAAACGCCGGTTTTCCCGGCTGCGGCCAGGTGTTCCGCCTCCTTGTCCCAGAAATGCACCGGCAGACCGGCGTCTTCCAGATAACGGCGGTTGCCCAGGAGGCAGGTCCGCCCGGCGATACGGGCCTCAGCCCCCAGACCGGCCACGGCCGAAAAATCGGTCACCTCAGCCGCTTCCGGTTTCAAACCGCGGGCCTTCCCCGCCTGCACAATGGCGGCGCCGAGGGGATGTTCGGAGGTCGCTTCGATGGCCAGGGCGACCTTGAGCAACTCCTTTTCCGATATCCCCGGCGCGGTCAGGATGTCCGTGACCTGTGGTTCCCCCCGGGTGAGGGTTCCGGTCTTGTCGAAGACCACCATCGTGAGCTGATAGGCCTTTTCCAGGGCTTCCCCGCCCTTGATGAGGATGCCCCGTTCCGCCCCGAGACCGGTGCCCACCATGACGGCGGTGGGGGTGGCGAGGCCGAGGGCGCAGGGACAGGCGATCACCAGGACGGAAACGAAATTCAGCAGTGCCCGGCTGAAACTGCCGTCGGGAACGAAAAAATACCAGACGACGAAGGTCCCCAGGCCGATTACGAACACCACGGGGACAAAGACCGCCGCCACCCGGTCGGCAAGGCGCTGGATCGGGGCCTTGGAACCCTGGGCCTGTTCCACCAGGGCGACGATCCGGGCCAGGGCCGTTTCCGCCCCAATGTTGGTGGCCGTAAAGGTGAAGGCACCGCTTTTGTTGAGCGTTCCCGCATAGACGGCGGCGCCCGGTTCCTTGGGGACCGGTAGGCTTTCCCCGGTGAGCATGGATTCGTCCACACTCGACTTTCCGGAAGCGACAATCCCGTCCGTGGGGATCTTTTCCCCGGGGCGGACCAGGAGGAGATCCCCACGGATGATGCCCTCGATGGGAAGATCCCGCTCTTCCCCGTTGCGGATCACCCGGGCGGTCTTCGGCCGCAGTCCCATGAGCCGCTGGATGGCGGCGGAGGTTTTCCCCTTGGCCTGTGCTTCGAGCAGCCGGCCCAGGATGATGAGGGTGACGATCAGGGCCGCGCCGTCGTAGTAAACGTGGGGCATGAGGCCCGAAGAGGTGAAAATGCCGGGAAGGAAGGTGGCCAGGACGGAGTAGGCATAGGCCGCAAAGGCGCCGACGGCGACCAGGGTGTTCATGTCGGTGGTTTTCTGCCGGACGGCCTTGATGGCCCCGATGAAAAAACGGCTGCCCACCCAAAAGACGACCGGTGTCGTCAGCAGGAACATGGCCGTCAGCAGGGGCTGCCGCGGCAGATCCGCCAGCAGGGGGAACCAGTGGTGCATGGAGCCGAAAAAGATCACGATGCTCAAGGCCATGCCCACGGTAAACCGGAGCTTCAGGTCCCGGATCTCCTCCGCCCTGGCCGCAGCGAGGGGGTCGGCCCGGAACTCCTCCGGAACACCCAGATAATCGTATCCCGCCTCGGTGATCGCCGCTCCCACCGCATCCAGGCCCGCCCATTCGGGATGGTGGCGGAGGGTCGCCCGGCCCGTGGCAAGGTTCACGGCCGCCTCCTCCACGCCGTCCAGGGACTGCAAGCTCCTCTCGACACGGCGCACACAGGCCGCACAGGTCATTCCCCCCACGGAGACCGTCGTTTCCTGCAACGTCTCCCCGGGGACTGCCGTCCTCCGGGAGTTATGACCGGAGATATTTTGCATGCTTTTCAAATGCCGGCCGCTGCCGGGTCGTGCCCACATCGTGTTTCAAAAAGAAAAACGGCAAGTTACACAAGGGAAACCAAGGGCACACTCCTGTTCCCTTCCGGCGGCTCAAAAAGGGGAGGTCATTGCCCCACTGCGGTCTTGTTGACTGCCGCCGTCGATTCCGTCGTGCCGTGCCGCCCTTTAAGGCGTTTCGTATCCGGCCCTGCGTACGGCTTGGCGGAGCATTTCCCGGGGAACAGGCGTCTCCTCGTCGAAGGTGGCTTCGCCTCTTTCCAGACTCACCCTGACGTTTTTCACCCCCGCCACCCCGGACAGGGCCTTGGTCACCGCCATGACGCAGTGTCCGCAGGACATCCCCTCAATCTTGATCGTTGTTGCCATATGATCTTGTCTCCTGACGATAATATTCGCGGCCTTGCGAAAACAACAATAATAGCCAATATACACATGAATTACAGCTTGACAAGAGAGGGTATTGATAATTATAAGTAACCATCTTCGATAAAGGGTGAGCCATGATCATACGCTGCTGGGGGGCGCGGGGTTCCATCCCCGTATCGGGACCGGAATACCTCAAATACGGGGGCGACACCACGTGTCTGGAAATCCGGACCGGGAAAGACGAAATTATCATTCTCGATGCCGGCTCAGGAATCCGTCGCCTCGGCAACCGCCTCCTGGCCGAGGGGCGTCGCGATTACAACATGTTTTTCACCCACGCCCATTGGGATCATCTCCTGGGGTTTCCCTTTTTCAAGCCCATCTATTTCCAGGGGATTACTATCGGTATGTACGGCTGCCCGTTCGCCCAGATTTCCGTGAAGGATCTCATTGCTCAAGTCATGACGGCGCCTCACTTCCCCATCGAGTACCAGAACGTCCGCTGCGATATTTCCTACCACCAGACCTGCGGGGACCGCTTTACCATCGGCGACATGACCATAACCTCCTTCCCCCTGAGCCATCCTAATCAGGGCATGGGCTATCGCTTCGAAGAGGATGGAAAAGCCTTCGTATTTCTCACGGACAACGAATTGTCCTATGTCCATCCCGGTGGTATGAAGTTCGACGATTACGTCCGCTTTGCCGCGGATGCCGACCTCCTCATCCATGACGCCGAATTCCGGGACGACGACTACAAGCAGACCTGGGGTCATTCCACTTATAGCGACGCAGTCCGTCTGGCGATGGCGGCCGGGGTTAAAACCCTGGGTCTCTTTCACCACAATCAGGAGCGGACCGATGAGGGCGTCGATGGAATCCTGGCTGACGGTATCGAGATGATCCGGGCCGCAAAGGGATCGCTGGACTGCTGTGCCGTTTACCGGGACATGGAAATCGTTCTCTGAAATTCAGACCCGGCCGAAATCGTCGGCGATCCTTTCGATATCGTCTTCGCCGAAATATTCTCCCGTCTGTACCTCAATGAACACGACATTATCCCGTCCCCGGTTGGCCATGCGATGTTCGGCGCCGGCAGGGATGTCCACCCCCTGGCCGGGGGCCAGGGGGATTTCCCTCCCGGCAACGGTGACCAGGGCCTGCCCCCGGATGACATACCAGTGTTCGGAGCGACGGCGGTGGCGCTGAAGACTCAGGCGCCGGTCCGGGTGGACGGTGATGCGCTTGACCTTGTGATCCGCGGCGTCGGCCAGAACCTCGTAGCAGCCCCAGGGGCGATGATCCGTTTCCATGACTCTTTCCTCCCCGAAAATATTAAAATATCGTGCCACCGCCAGGAAGCTTTTCGCTGCCGGTAGATTTGCCTACCTCCTCGAGAACGTTCCCACGTTTATTTCTCTTTCGGCAGGACCTACAAACCAACCTTCCGCAGCTTTTCGTGACCCTTCTCTTAGCACAAGGGGCAGACTTTGCATAGCCGCCGCTCGTCGGCATTGCCGGAGCCTATATGGCGGCTTAATTCATTTCTTGTCTGTTATCCTTTGTCTTGACGGCGTTCTTAAAAGGCAATATGCTTTGATCACATGAACCTGAGATATGAACTGATCCGTAGCGGCAAACGCAAAAAGACGCTCTCTCTCTCGGTAAGACAGGGGGGGCGCATCGTCATCCAGGCCCCCCGCCATGTTCCCCAGGTGGAGATCGACAGCTTTTTCAACCGCAAGCGGGAATGGATACGCCGCAAGCTGGATTTTCTGGACTCCGTCCGGGAACCCGAGCGGGGCGAGGCCCTGGCGGCGGGGGACCGGATCATCTTTTTCGGGAAATCCTGTCCGGTGGTCATGAACGATGCCGATAGCGGCCAGGCGGGTCTTGCCTTTGACGGGGGACGTTTCCTGCTGGCGCCGGAGGCTGCTGCGTCGGGAAAGAGCCGGCTCCGGGATTGGTACGGACGGGCGGCAGCCGCCTTTCTGCCCGTCCGGGTGAATTTCTTGTCCGGTCTTTGCGGCTGCACCCCCCGGTCGGTGCGGATCACCAAGGCCCGCTCCCGGTGGGGATCATGTTCCGCCGATGATCGGCTGGCCTTTTCCTGGCGCCTCATGATGGTTCCGCCGCCCGTCATCGATTACGTCGTCATCCATGAACTCGCCCATATCCGGGAAAAGAATCATTCCCCGCGCTTCTGGGCCCTGGTGGAAAAGTACTGCCCGGATTACCGTCAGCGGCGGCGCTGGCTGAAAAACGAGGGGGCGGCGCTGTGGCGGTGAGTCTCTTCCCGGACGTTTTGTGAATCGCGGCCATTGACATCACGCCCGGTCATCATTAAAGAAACGATAACCTCTGGGGATAACAAAAAGCGGCGTCGGGTCGGCGGCGTCGGAAAAAGAGATAAATAACGTGACGGAGACGGCAACGGAAGAAAAAGCGATGCCCAACGGTGCCACCCTGGCTTTGGTCGAATTGGCGGAGGGTGAGGAGGGCATTGTCGTTTCCCTGGCCGGGGGACGGGAGCTGGCGGGCCGGCTGGCGGGCTTGGGGATCTCCCTGAATGCCAAGCTGCGCATGCTCCGCAACAGCAGCGGACTCATCATGGTGCAGGTCGGAGAAACGCGCATCGCCCTCGGTCACGGGGAAGCGGAGAAGATCGCCGTTTACCGGATCGAGTCCCTGCCGCCGGAGGAGAAGGCCCCGGAGGCGCCGAAGCGAATCCTTGTGGCCCTGGCCGGTCAGCCCAACGTGGGAAAATCGACGGTGTTCAACATCCTCACCGGTCTTTCCCAGCATGTGGGTAACTGGCCGGGCAAAACTGTGGAAAAGAAAGAGGGGGCCTATGTCTGTCAGGAAGGAGACCTCTGTATCGTGGATCTTCCCGGCACTTACAGCCTCACGGCCTTTTCGGAAGAGGAGCGGGTGGCCCGAGACTTCATCCTGGACGACAGCCCTGACGTCATCGTCCTTTTAGCCAACGCCGCCGCCCTGGAACGCAGTCTATATCTCCTGGCGGAGCTGCTGCTTCTCGGACCGCCGGTGATCGTCGCCGTCAACATGATCGATGTGGCGGAGAAACAGGGCATCCGCATCGACATCCATGCCCTGGAGCGGGCCCTGGGCGTTCCCGTTGTGGGGATGGTGGCCGCGAAAAATCAGGGAATAAGGGAGCTTATCAACCGCATCATTTCCCTGGCGGGCGGCGAGCTCGACTATCAGCCCCGGCGCCCCGAGATTGCCGCCGATCACCGGGATGTTTATCGGCAGATCAAGAGGATCATTGCGGAACATATGCCGGGACACCCCCTGCATTCCTGGTTGGCCACCAAAGTCATGGAAGGCGACGCCGAGGTGTCGAAAAAGATCGCGACGGCGCTTCCCGCAGAAGCCTGGAACCGCCTTCAGGGTATTCTGGTGCAACACGAGGACTCCCTTCATGCCGTGGTGGGCGGCCGGTATGACTGGATCGAAGCCGCCACCCGTTCCGCCGTCTCCCGTTTCCGGATGGGGCAGGTGGTCATGACGGACCGCCTGGATCACCTTCTGACCCGTCCCCTCTATGGGATTCCGATCTTGCTGGCGGTTTTCGCCGGTGTCTTCGCGGTGACCTACAAAGTCGGCTATCCCCTGCAAAAAGGGCTGGAATGGCTGGTGAGCGGTCTGGCCCGGCAAGTGGAGCCGTTCCTCAACCCCTACGCCCCCTGGGTGAAGGGCCTGCTCATTGACGGAATCATCGGCGGCGTCGGTTCCGTCCTGACTTTTCTGCCCATTCTGGTGATCTTCTTCGCCGTCCTGGCCCTCCTGGAAGACGTGGGCTACATGGCCCGGGCGGCCTTCGTCATGGACCGTTTCATGCATGTCATCGGCCTGCATGGCAAGAGCGTCATCCCCATGTGTCTGGGTTTGGGCTGCAATGTGCCGGCGATCCTGGGGGCCCGGATCGTGGAGTCCAAAAAAGAGCGTCTGCTGACGATCTTTCTGTCCCCTTTCATCCCCTGCACCGCCCGGCTGGCGGTGCTAACCTTTGTCACCGCCGCGGTTTTCGCCTCCCAGGCGGCCGTGATCTCCTGGTCCCTCCTGGCGGGCAACATCCTGATATTGGGGTTGACGGGCATGACCGTCAACCGGTTCCTCCTCAAGGAGGAACCCCTTCCCTTTATCATGGAACTGCCCCTGTATCACAAACCCGACCTGCGGACCATCGCCCTGGTAATCTGGAATCGCACCGCCGCGTTTATCAAGCGGGCGGGCACGGTGATCCTGGGGGTTTCGGTGCTGGTCTGGGGGCTTTCATATTTCCCCCACGGTCGGGTGGAGGACAGTTTTCTGGCGGCCTTTGGACAGTTTATCGAGCCTTGGGGAAGGCTGCTGGGCTTGGACTGGAAGATGATGACGGCCCTGGTGACGAGCTTCGTGGCCAAGGAAAACGCCGTCGCCACCCTGGGGGTCCTTTACGGGGTCGGGGATGAAGGGCTGATGAAGGTACTGCCCACCGTCATGGCCCCCGCTTCGGCCCTGGCCTTCCTGGTGGTCCTCATGCTGTTTGTTCCCTGTGCGGCCACTGTGGCGGTTATGAGGCGGGAAATGGGGAACTGGCGATGGTTCGCGGCGTCATTGGTTCTGATGCTCGTATTGTCCTTTATCCTGGGGACGGCGGCATATCGGCTGGCCTTGTGGAACGAGCTTTAAATGAGTTTAGTTGCGGCCGGAAACTTTTTCGGTGCCGGTCTGTAAAAAATAAAGGGCAAGGATTCCTTTATAATTAACGAGAGCTTCCGCCGACCGTGGTCGGTGCTGTCTTCGCAGGCAACGCACGGCGATGCGCCATAGTTTGTGATCAGGAGGGGATGATCGATGAACTTCCAACTGACGGAGGAACAGGAACTGATCCGCCGGAATGCCCGGGAATTTGCCGAGACGAAGGTGGCCCCCCTGGCCGCCGAAATCGACGAAAAGAGTTGCCATCCAACGGAGCTTTTTAAGGAACTCGGTGCCGGAGGCTGGCTGGGAATCCCCCTTCCCGAGCGCTATGGGGGCGCCGGGGCCGATCTGCTGACCCATGCCCTCGTGGTGGAAGAGATCTCCCGGGCCTGCTCTTCCACGGGTTTCACCCTGTCGTTTCATGCCGGTATCATCGGCATGTCGCTGCACCTCTTCGGCACGGAGGCACAAAAGAGCCGCTATCTAATTCCCCTGGCCAAAGGGCAGTATATGGGGGCCTTCTCGCTGACGGAGCCGGGGGCGGGCACCGACGTCATGGCCGTGGCAACCACCGCCTCCCGGGACGGCAACGGCTATGTCCTCAACGGGACCAAAACCTTCGTTTCCAACGGACCCTTTGCCGACATGTACATCTTCTTCTGCCGGACAGACCGGACCGCAGGCAAGAAAGGCATGAGCGCCTTCCTCGTTCCCAAAGGAACCCAGGGTCTCCAGCCCGGCGAGCCGTTCCACAAGATGGGTCTCCGGGGCTCCCAGACCTCGGAGGTGGTGCTGAGGAATTGCCGCGTCCCCGAGGAAAATATGCTGGGGGCGCCGGGGGACGGTCTTCCCATCGCCATGACGGGTTTCGAACACGGCCGGGTGGGCATCGCCGCCCAGGCGACGGGGATCCTCCAGGCGGCCCTTGACGAATCGCTCCGTTATGCCAAAGAGCGGGTCCAGTTCGGGGTTCCCATCGCCCGCCACCAGGCTATTGCCTGGATGATCGCCGACATGGACGCCGACCTCGCCGCGGCCCGCCTGCTTACCTATCACGCCGCCTGGTTGAAGGACCGGCAGTTGCCCTTCGGGAAAGCGGCGAGCATCGCCAAACTCTTCGCCACGGAGGCGGCGATGCGGCACACCGTCAAAGCGGTGCAGATTCAGGGCGGCTACGGCTACATCAAGGGGGCGAAGGTGGAGCGGCTCATGCGGGACGCCAAGATCGCCGAGATCTACGAGGGCACCTCGGAGGCCCAGCGGCTGGTCATCTCCGGAAACCTGCTGCGCTGATTTAACTTGATTGAAAAATCATTTTTGATGGTCGGCGTAATGGGATGGTGTTTTTGCCCGTCAACGGATATTTTGCGCACTGCCGAAGCCTGGTCGGAGAGGCACCCAGCTCGGGAAAAAAGCAAAGGGCACGCCGCCGGAGGCGACCGCCAACGGTAAACCTTACTTTACTCATGAGTAAAATCGTGTTATGGCTACGATGCCATGAATAAAACAATTTACGAGCGCTACTTAAAGATGCACGTCGCCGAAGACATCAGGGAGCGGATGGTCTTTATCGGCGGTCCCCGTCAGGTTGGCAAAACAACATTTGCCTTGACGTTTCTGCCCGAGCCGACCGAAAAGCATCCTGCCTATCTGAACTGGGATAATACCGTCACAAGATCCTCACTGATGAGAGGCGAACTACCGGCGCGCGAGAAAATCATCGTGCTGGACGAAATACACAAGTTCGCCAGGTGGCGGAATCTGGTAAAAGGTTTTTTTGACACGATGAAATCTGAAAAGGCCTTCATCGTTACGGGTTCGGCAAGGCTGGACTATTACAGCAAAGGCGGCGATTCTCTTCAGGGGCGGTATCACTATTACAGACTTCATCCCTTTTCCCTGATGGAGTTGAACAATAAGCCAACTCAGCAGGATTTCGCCGGTCTTTTCAAATTTGGCGGATTTCCGGAACCATATTGCCGTTCGGAAGAAAGATTCTGGCGGAGATGGCAGAGGGAGAGGGCAAGGCGGATCATCTATGAAGACATAAGAGATTTGGAAAATGTCAGAGAAATAAGCCTGCTGGAACTCCTTGCCGCGGAACTCCCCAACCGGGTGGGCGCGCCTCTTTCCATTAAGAATATTAAGGAACTGCTGGCTGTGTCCCATGAAAGCGTTGAACGCTGGCTCAAGGTGTTTGAGAGGATGTATTATTGTTTCCGTATCCCCCCGTATGGCTCCCGCAATGTTCGGGCGGTTAAGAAAGAACAGAAGCTGTATATGTGGGACTGGTCGATCGTTTCCGGGCAAGGGCCGAAATTCGAGAATTTCATCGCGTCACATTTGCTGAAGTATTGTCATTTCCGGGAAGATACGGAAGGATACGATATGGAGCTTCGCTATCTCCGGGACACGGATAAGCGCGAAGTGGATTTTGTGGTTTTGGAAGACGGCAAGCCGCTGTTTGCCGTAGAATGCAAGACGGGGGAAAAGAGCGTTAATCCTTCCCTGTATTATTTTAAGGAAAGAACTGAAATACCGAGGTTTTACCAGGTTCATGCCGGGGAAACTGATTATGAAAAAAACGGCGTCAGGGTTATCCCCGTCCATACCTTTTGCAGGGAGATGTGCCTGCCTTAGGCTAAAGCGGTGCAACAACGACGGCATCCACTGCTGCATCAATTTTCCGGCGAAGGACCGGGACGCTCGAAACGCTGTATAACCAGGACCGGATCGGGGAAGGGCAGCTTGCACAGACGAAGTTCTGTCATTTCGTACCGGTTGGGGGAAATGTCAACATGTATTTAGGTCCTGGATACAGAACGTCGTAATCCTGAGACCGGAGGATTTCAGAAGCGATTTTCTGAAAGAGCCCCCGGATTGGCTGCCGAAATAGGAAAAATGCCGCCGCTGATCATTCCCCGAAAGGGGCACAACATCTCCCGCAAACAGATAAACCCGAATGCCCTGCGCACCCTTTATCGTCTCCGCGACGAGGGGTTCATCGCCTACCTCGTGGGAGGATGCGTTCGGGACCTGCTGTTGAAGCGCCCTCCCAAGGACTTCGACATCGCCACCGACGCCACACCCGGGCAGATCAAAAGACTTTTTCGCAACTGCCGTCTCATCGGACGCCGCTTCCGGTTGGCCCATCTCCATTTCCGGGACGAGATTCTGGAAGTCTCCACCTTCCGGGCCGCCGCCCCCGAAGAACCGGATGTCCCCGCTGATGAAGGCGAAGCGGAAGAGGAGGCCCGGTCTCGGAAACATCCCCGCCATCTCAAAGACAACGACGGGATGGTCCTCCGGGACAACGTCTTCGGCACCCCGGAGGAAGACGCCCTCCGCCGGGACTTCACCATCAACGCCCTGGCCTACAACATCGCCGACTTCTCGGTCATCGATTACACCACGGGACTGCAGGATCTCAAGGAGCGGATCATCCGTCCCATCGGCGACCCCGTGGTCCGGTTCACCGAAGACCCGGTGCGCATGCTCCGGGCGGTGCGTTTCGCCGCTTCCCATGGGTTCACGATCGAACCCGCAACCTGGGACGCCATCTGCCGTCTTTCCCCCACCATTTCCCGGGCGGCGCCGGCCCGGCTTTTTGAAGAGGTGCAGAAACTCTTTCTCCTGGGTTTTGCGAGACCTGTTTTCGAACTCCTGGACAAAAGCGGCCTGCTGGCCGTCCTGTTTCCCGGGCTCGGCCGCTGGCTCCAGGCGGATTCCCGGCACCGGGAGTGGCTGCGCACAAACCTGGAGGGACTCGATCAACGGCACCGCAACGACACACCGGCATCGCCGGCGCTTCTTCTGGCCGCCCTCTTCGGCCCCGGCCTGGAGGCGGAAACCCTGGCTTACAGCCGGGACGACGGCGTTCCCCACCAGCAGGCCCTGGACAAGGTCTGCACCGCCGCCTTGAAAGAGATTTCCCAAACCGTGGCCATCACGGTACGAACCGGTGACCGGCTGCGCCGCATCCTCGCCTCTCAACCGGCACTGCACCGCCTCCCGCCCCGCCGTCCCACCGCCCTGGCTGCCCGGCCGGAATTCCCCGAGGCTATGGCCTACCTGCGCCTCACAGGGGAAACGAGCAGGGAAAATCATCCGGTCCGGAAATGGTGGGACGCCTTCCTGGCCGGCGCCCCACCCGAAACGATCGCCGTCCCGGCCGGGGACGGCGTCCCGCCGACCGATGGTGCGACGCCTAAAAGAAGGAGAAAGCGGCGGCGACGGCCCAGACGCCGTTCACCGGCCGCACCGCACATATCAGACATAATCTGATTGACAAGCAATCCCTTTTCGCGCATAGATGAGCGGCCCCGCGGGAGCATAGCGGAGAGATGCCCCTCTGTGGGGAAAGGTATTTATAATTACAACAACTTGCAGATATCTGCTGTAATAAAAGTCATAGGAGGAACAAATGAGTAATGAAAATTTGATGACAAAAAGGTGGCTGATCGCCGTCGCCGGGGTGGTTATCCAGTTGTTGCTGGGTACCGTCTATGCCTGGTCGGTCTTCGTCAAACCCATTATGGCCGCCCAAGGGTGGTCACAAGCGGAAGTGGCGGTGGTCTTCATGATTATCATCGGCACGATCGGTGTTTCCGCCGCCTTCGGCGGCATGCTGGTGGATAAGAAGGGGCCGAAGTTTGCGGCCACTACCGGCGTTATCCTGTACGGCATCGGCGTCCTTTTAGGCGGCGTTGCCCTTAAGATGGGCAGCATCTGGGCCCTGTATATAGGTTACGGCGTCATTGCCGGCGTCGGTAACGGTTTGGCCTACGTGGTGCCCATCGCGACCTTGATTCGCTGGTTTCCCGACCGCCGCGGTCTCATCACCGGACTGGCGGTCATGGGCTTCGGTCTCGGGGCGTTCTTCATCGGCAAGATCGTCCCCGGCTTGATTCTCAATATCGGCGTCGCCAACGCCTTCTTCCTCTTAGGCGCCGTATATCTGGTGGGCAATGGGCTGGCGGCCATGATCCTCCGGAATCCGCCCGCTGGCTGGCTTCCCGACGGCTTCACCCCGCCGGCCACGACGGTTTCCGCTGCCGATTCCTTCAGTTGGAACGAGGCGAAAAAGACTCCCCAGTGGTATATGATCTGGACCATGCTGTTCCTGAACGTCAGCGCCGGTATGGGTCTGCTCTCGAAGCTCTCGCCCATGGCGCAGGATGTCTACAAGATCGCGCAGGGAATCACCGATCCCGCGCAACTGGCCATTCTCGGCGGCGGCGTCCTGGCCACGGCCTCCATTTTCAACGGTCTCGGTCGTCTCTTCTGGGCGGCCGTGTCCGACAAGATCGGTCGTAAGAACGTCTTTCTGGTCATGTTCGCCACCCAGGCGGCCCTCTATTTTTACCTCCCGTCGGTAACCAGTCCCCTGATCTTCACGATCATCGCCTGCTATCTCCTGTCGTGCCTGGGCGGCGGCTTTGCGGTGATGCCCGCCTTCGCGGCCGATTCCTTCGGTCCCACCTATATCGGCAAGGTTTACGGTTTTGTTCTGACCGCCTGGGGTGCGGCGGGTGTCATCGGCGGTTTGGTCTTCGCCAAGTTCACCGTACAGCCGGCGCTCTGGACGGCGGCGGCCTTACTCGCCACCGGTTTTGTCGTCGCCTTCATGTTCAAGCGACCCCAGCACGTCTCTCATTACCGGTCTAAATAACCGGCCCTGAATCAACGCTAACCGATCATTCGTGTCCTTACAGTCCGGTGGAACCCTCGAAAGAGGGTTCCACTTTTTTATGGCAGTCCACCGATCTCCGTTAAGGGATTTCCGGCATTACGGAGTGCTTGTGGAACAAAGGGCATGACATACGTCATGAGCGGCTCCGCAAACCGATGCGTGAGCTGATAAGGGAAGAGATTTATTCAAGGAATCTGTATGTCCGCGGGCAGGCGCAACAGGAAAGGAAGCAGTCATTTCGCCCTGCCGCCGCAAAAGGGGAAGAAAATGACGCAAGAGAAGAACATACATAATTGATCGAGGAGTCAAGGAGGCATTTGCAGATAAATTGTGATGTTTGGCCAACAGCCACGAACGAGGAAATGATTTCGAGAAGATCAGCGGAGACATTTTCATGCTCACCGGTGGGAGCTGAAAAAAAGGCCGTCCTGATTTTACCGGGACGGCCTTTCCAAAGAGTAGTATTTTATGCAGGATGTTTACTTTGTCGGGGGTTTGAGCATCCAGACGATGCCGATGGAAGCCAGACACATGACACCGGAGATCATGAAGGAGGTGGAGTAGTTACCGGCGGCGAACTGCTTGATGATCACGGCGCCTTTATCCAGGGCTTCGTAAGGGATCTGGCCCACGATGGTCATGAGTTTCGGAGCCAGCCAGGGGCCTACGAGACCGCCGGCGCCATAGGCGGCAAACATGAGACCGTAGTTCGCCCCGACATTCTTCGTCCCGAAGTAGTCCGCCGTCACGGCCGGATAGAGTCCCAGGAAACCGCCGAAACAGAAACCGACGGAGCAGACGCCCACGAGGAACATCATGTAGGACGTGAAGGTGTTGAGGAGTAGCATGATGACGCCGGCATAGGCAAAGATGATGATGAGGGTCATCTTGCGACCGATGACGTCGGAAACCTGCCCCCAGACCAGGCGGCCTGCGGCGTTCAGGATGGCCACGATCATGACGGCCATGGCTCCCTGATCGGCGATGGTTTTGAAGGCGTCTTTAGTGATCGTGGGCATGGTCTTCGCCAGTTCGATCATGGAGGGGGACTGCCACATGTTGGTGATGTTCATGATGATCATAAGGCCCGCCATACAGCCGGCGAAATAGGTGATCCATAGGAAATAGAACTGCGGGGTCTTGAGCATCTCTATGGTGGTGAAGTCACCGCCCGCCGCCTTGGCCGCGCCGGCGCCGGGAGCCGGGGCCGGGGGATTCCAGCCGGCCGGTTTGTATCCCGCCGGGGGTACGACCATGAGCTGGGCGCCCAAAACCACCGCCACCAGAAAGATGATGCCCAGATACATGAAGGTGGCCATGATCCCCGAAGAGGCGATGAAGGCCTTGGCAATAGGGGTGAAGACCAGGGCGCCGGCGCCGAAGCCCGCCACGGCGAGACCGGTGATCATGCCGCGCTTGTCGGGGAACCATTTCACGCAGGTCGCGATGGGGCACACATAGGCGGCGCCGATTCCGAGGCCGCCGATGACGCTGAAGGCGATGGTGAACATCATGAGATCCGAGGCAAAGGAAGCGATGATGAGGCCGATACCCAGCATGGCGCCGCCCACCGAGGCCACGATGCGGGGACCGATCTTATCCTGTATCTTCCCGGCAAAGATGACGCCGATGGCGAAAAAGGCCAGAATTAGCTGGGACGGAAGGGCCAGGTCCGTGGGGCTCCACGAGGGGAACTTGACGCTCAGGGCGGGTTTGAAGACGCTGTAGATATACACGGCGCCGAGACTGACCTGGATCAGCATGGCGCCGACCACGACCAGCCACCTGTTGAAGGTTTTCTGTTCTGCCATTGTTAAACATTCCTCCTTATTTATAATAATGCCGCGCTTAGTAACACACTCAAGGGGCAAAGTCCATCAGATTTTGGCGACTTGGGGGGAAATCCATCCCCTCTCCACCCTGCCCTTACAGGGGGTATTGCCGGCATCGATCTTCTTTGACGAACCGCCCCCGCCGAGCCGGGAGAGGTCAACGGTTGGTCCAAAGCCCCGGGGAATACGACGGGACGACAGGAAACATCACCTGGCGGAATTGACGAGTATAAAGACAAGCCGGGCTTGGGATGGTGGTTGCTACGAAATTTTGACGTATTCGGCAGGGGTGTTGAGATTGAGGAACATCCGGCCATGGGGATCGAAACGGCGGATGGCATGTTCGGAGATGGTCCTGACTTTCATGCCCTTGTAGAATCCCGTCACCTTCAGGCGCTCCCGATCCAGGCGGGCCTTGATGGGGGCGAGACAGCGGCGGGAGTAGACGGCATGTAGGGGTTGGAGGCCGTCGGCGGTTTCGGGGACGACTATGTCGGCATCCCCGCTCTGGGCGAGCAGATAGCGGATAAACGGGACTTGGAGATAGGGCATGTCGCAGGCGGCAAAAAACACCGGGTCGAAGGTGGCCCAGAACAGACCGGTGTAGATTCCCATCAGGGGCCCCTTGCCCTTTTCCAGGTCCGTCACGATGGTGACGTCCTGATCGAGATACAGTTGGGGTTCGTTGGTCACCAGGATGATTTCGTCAAAGATATCACGGTAGATCCGGACGGTACGATCGATGAGCCGTTCGCCGTCCACCTCCAGAAAGGCCTTGTTGGTCCCCATGCGGGTGTTCTTACCCCCCGAAAGGATAACCCCGGTCATGCCGCCGTTCCTCCTGTTCAAAGGCCTGTGCCCTGATCATGATGCGGGTAAGCATAGGGTAAAGGATAGGGCATGTCAAGGAGCGGTCAATATTGATGTCAAGGGTCAATAGAAAGGTCCGTTTTTGAAACAAATGAATTTTCAGCTTGTTCTGTGCATCAATGGAGGCTGAATTAGAACAGGAGGAGAGCGGCGGATATAATAACCCCATCTATACCCCGGCCCTCTCCTTGCGAGGGTGGGTGCTTCATGACTTGTGGTGGGGGTAACAATATTGACTTGATAAAATCCCGGACACGGGGTAGGAAAAAAGCTGAAGAAATCGGACGGGCAGCGGAAATTTGCAGGGGAATGCCGTGGCGCGGCACGATAATGCGGAGGCAAACGATGTATTGGGAAAAAGATATCGAAACGATAAGCAGGGACAACCTGGCGGCGCTGCAGTTGGAGCGCCTGCAACAGACCCTGAAGCAGGCGGCGAAATCATATTATTACGGCAATCTTTTCAAGGACATCGGCCTGGCGCCGGAGGATATGCGTTCCCTCGCGGATCTGGAAAAAATCCCCCCGACCACCAAGGACGACCTTCGGGAGCACTGGCCTTATGGATTTGTAGCCGCTCCGAAAGACGAGCTGGTGCGCATGCATTCCTCCTCGGGAACCACCGGTCGGGCCACGGTCATCTTCCATACCGCCGGGGACCTGAACGAATGGACCAATCTGCTGGCCCGGTGCATGTACATGTCGGGAATGCGCAAGAACGACGTCTTCCAGAACATGATGACCTACGGCCTGTTCACCGGCGGTCTGGGCTTCCACTATGGCGCGGAAAGGATCGGGGCCCTTGTCATTCCCGCCGGCGCCGGGAACAGCAAGCGGCAGATCCAGCTCCTGCAGGATTTCGAAACGACGGTGATCCACATCATCCCCAGCTACGCCCTCCATCTGTCCACGGTTTTCGAAGAACTCAAGCTGGACCCGCGGGGCACCAAGATACGCATCGCCTACATCGGCGCCGAACCGCACTCGGAAAAGATGCGCCAGAAGATCGAAGACATCTACGGATTCAAGGCCTATAATTCCTATGGCCTCTCGGAGATGAACGGCCCCGGTGTGGCCTTCGAATGCCCCCGCCAGGACGGCCTCCACATCTGGGAAGACAATTTCATTGTAGAGATCCTCGATCCGGTGACCCTGAAGCCTGTGCCGGACGGAGAGGAAGGGGAACTGGTGATGACCACGCTGCGGCGGGAGGGCATGCCCATCCTGCGCTACCGGACCAAGGACCTCACCCGCATTATCCCCGGGGAATGTCCCTGCGGGCGCACCCACCGGCGGATCGAACGGATCAAGGGACGGACGGACGACATGATGATCCTCAAGGGGGTCAACATCTTCCCCATTCAGATCGAAAAGAAGCTCATGGAGATTCCCGGGGTGGGGAAAAACTTCCTCATTATCCTGGATCGGGAGGGCTACAACGACCACATGACGATCAAGGTCGAGGTGGAGCGGCAGTTCTTCGACGGCGATCTGAAACACCTCGAGGCGCTGCGGAAGCGTATCGTCGAGGAGCTCAAGAGCGACATCCTTATCACCCCCAAAGTGGACCTGGTGACGCCGGAAAGTCTGCCCCAGTCCGAAGGGAAGGCCAAGCGGGTCGTCGACAACCGCAAAGAATGACGGAGGAGGAATACATATGATTGCCAGTCAGCTATCCATCTTCGCGGAGAACAAACCCGGCAAGCTCGCCGAGGTGACGGGCATCCTGGCCGGGGAAAAGATCAATATCCGGGCCACCGCCATTTCCACCTCCGACACCTTCGGGGTGATCCATCTCATCGTCGACGATCCGGAACGGGCCCTTGACGCCCTGACGAAGGCGGGCGTGCTCGTAAAGATCCGCCGTGTCCTCGCCGTCCTGCTGGACGACCGGCCGGGTGGCCTGGACAAGCTGGCGCAGCTTTTGGCCAAGGAGGGCATCAACATCAATAACGCCTATGGTTTCGTCCTGGAAAACCGCGTCCGCGCCGTCTTTGTCGTGGATGTGGACGACCCGGAGAAGGCGGTGAAGATCATCGAGAAAAAAGGCTTCAAAACCCTGGACACCGAGGCGCTGGCGGCGGTGGAACCCTTCCACTATATGAAATACTGACGGAAAGGCGCCGTTGATGAGAAAACAGCCCGGTGAATTCAAGAGGAAACATCCCCCGGACCGCCATGTTTCGCCGGAAATAGCGGCGGCCATCGGCAAGAGAAAGCGCAACGATGAATTGAGCTGCGCCCAGGCGGAAAGGATCGCCCGGGAACGGCAGGTTGCCCTCGCTGAAATCGGCGTAACACTGGATCTGCTGGAAATCAGGATCGGCAAATGTCAGTTGGGGCTCTTCGGCTACCAACCCGCCGGTAAATCCGTGACGCCGGCACCGGCGGTGGCGCCGGAACTGGAAAGCGCCATCCGCAACGCCCTCGTGGGAGGCCGGTTGCCCTGCGCCGCCGCCTGGAACATCGCCGCGGAGGGAAAACTGCCGCGGAAAAAGATCGCCGCCGCCTGCGAGGCCCTGCAGATCAAGATCAAACCCTGCCAGTTGGGGGCCTTTTAGTCCTCTCTATCCCCGCTGTTCGTCGTACCGGGCCAGGACAAAGAGCATGTCGGCCAGGCGGTTCAGATACTCGTGGATATGGGGATTGTCCACCAGACCCTCGCGCTTGAGAAGGGCCACCTTTCTTTCCGCCCGACGGACGATCGTTCGTCCCACGTCGATCTGGGCGGCGACGACCTTTTCGCCGGGATAGATGAATTCCCTTTTCAGTGTCACGACTTGCTGAAGTTCGTCGATGAGATCTTCGAGACGGCGAGCGTCGGCGGCGCCGATGCGCACCCCCAGCTTCGCCATATCTTCGGGCAGGCAGGAGAGTTCCGCCCCCATGACGAGGAGGTCTTTCTGCACGCCGAGGATAATCTCCTTGATCCGTCCGTCCGCCGTCATGGCCCGGGCCACCCCCAGGGCCGAGCTGGCCTCGTCCAGAACGCCGTAGGCCTCCGGCCGGGGATCGAATTTCGGAACCCGCTGTCCGCCGAGGAGACTCGTTTCCCCCCCATCCCCCTTTTTCGAAAACTTCATCCCTTCCTCCTTTCCACATAACATTTCACGATGCCGGCGATGGTTTCGCCATTCCTCCGGGCGCACTGCAGGACCTCTGCCATCGACAGTTCCTTGTCCACCAGTCCGTGGGCATAGTTGTCCACGGGACATAAAGCGGCATATTCCATGGCGAGTTCCCGAGCGACGATCGCCTCGGCGGCCATGGTCATGCCCACCAGATCGGCGAACTGGGACATGAATCTTATCTCCGCTTTCGTTTCGAAGCGCGGTCCCGCCGTCTGCCAGTAAACCCCCCCGTCTACTGCGGGCAAGCCGCAGGCGGCGACGGCGGCGAGGAACTTCCGCCGGACTTCCTCGCTGAGCTGTGGGGTGAGGTGGGCGGCAGGGGTGGAAAAAACCGCCGGGCCGGGATGCAGCATGATGAAATCGTCCGGAACGACCAGGGTGCCGGGCGGCAGGTTCTTTTTCAAGGAACCCGTGGAATTTATTCCGATGACCTCCCGGACGCCCAGACTCTTCAGGGCCAGAAAATTGGCGGCGTTATTGATGAGATGAGGCAGAATGTACCCGCCGGGTTCGCTGCCGTGCCGGGGGATAAAGGCAATGTCCTCGCCGACGAGCACCAGGGCGTTCCCGCAGGCCGTCTCGATACGTTTCTCCTCGGGATTTCTGAGGACCCCCTTTTCCCGGAGGGGGATGGTTCCGGAGATGATACCCAGTCGTTCCATCATGGTCACCTGACAAGATGTAGGCAGTGACGTGTGCTATACCAGATTCACGGACGGGAGTCAAAACCAGTGCGGATTGTTTTTTCAACCGATCACCTTTTGGCGCTTCCACATGCCCGAGTTCCGGGAACCGGCCGGGTGACGAAGGCACATACGGACGCACCCCTCAACTCAACGGCGTTCGTTGGAGGACAGGGCGGAAGACACCTCTTTGGCGACGCCGGCAAATTTTCGATTTGACATCTGCCGGGATGTGTCATAACTTGCGTCCAGAAAAGAAAGACAAAGGAGGAAGCCTCATGTCAGAAGATCTGAAACATGTCGCCGACGATAATTTCGATCAGGAGGTCATCAAGTCCGAACTCCCGGCCCTTGTCGATTTCTGGGCGCCGTGGTGCGGCCCCTGCCGGGCCCTTGGTCCCATGGTGGAGGAGTTGGCCGCCGCTTATAAAGGCCGAATCACCGTGGCCAAGCTCAACATCGATGAAAGTCCTCTGACGGCGGAAAAATTCGGCGTCCGCAGCATTCCGACGCTGATCCTGTTCAAGGACGGCAAGGTTCTGGACACCCTCATCGGCCTCGTACCCAAGGAAAAGTTGGAGGCCTTTGCCAAGAAGGGGCTATGAAGCATACATCGAGCATACACCGCCGGGCCGTCCTCGCGTTCCTCCTCATCCTCACCGTGGGCATCTCCGGGTGCGCCTGGTGGAAGGACTTCTGGTCCCGCAAGCAGATGGCCAAGGGCACGCCGGAAGCCCTCTATCAAGCCGGCGTCACCGCCTATCAGGAGGGTCGCTACAAGCGGGCCGTGGAGTATTTCACCCGTCTCAAGGAGGAAAACCCCCTCCATCCCATGGCGCTGCAGGCGGAAATCGGCATCGGCGACGCCCATTTCTCCGACGAGGCCTATGCGGAGGCGGAGCTGGCCTATACGGACTTCATCAATCTACACCCCACCAACGAGAACAACCCTTACGTTCACTATCAACTGGGGATGTGCCATTACAAGCAGACATCCACCATCGATAGGGACCAGGCGGCAACCGTCAAGGCCGCCCGGGAATTCGAACGACTGATCGCCCGTTATCCCAACAGCAAGTTCGCCTTCATGGCGGAACAGAAACTGCGGGAATGCCGGCAAAAGCTGGCGGAGCGGGAATTCTACGTCGGGGAGTTCTATTTCAAACAGGGCAAATACACGGCGGCCCTGAAGCGTTTCCAGACTTTGGCGAAAAACTATCCCAATCTGGGGCTGGACTACAAGGTCAAGGTCTATCTCGCCGAAACGCAGAAGCGGATCGACAAGGAAAAGGCGCAAAAAGAAAAGGAAGAGAAGAAGGCGGCCGCCGCCAAGGCGCCGCTCAAGACCGAAGCCGCGAGATAACCTGCTGTAGGCAGGCTTCCGGGGAAAGGGAGGTATCCACCCTCAGTCTACTTTCTTCCGGCAGACCGTCTTGGCGGTCGTAATCGTGCTTCTGGGCCGCATAGATCTCCCACCGGCCGTCCGAGGCCTCATGCGGGTCCTTCACCCGCCGCTCCAAACGCTCCCGGACGATATCATCGGGGCACGCGCATTCCACGAACAGCAAGGGAACCTTCAGCCGGCGGGCCAGCGCCAGTGCCTCCTCCCGTTCCCGGGCCCGCTTGTAGGAAGCGTCGATGATGACGGGTTTTCCGGAGCCCAACAGGGCCGCCGCCCGCTCATGGGCTACGGCATAGGTGCGGGCCGACATCTCCTCACCGTAGATCCCCTGACCGAACGCCACATGATGGCGGTCCGTCGGGGCCAGATTCAGGATCTCCTTGCGGAGGACGTCGGTGCGGATCACCGCGGCCCCGAGGCGCGGCGCCGCCAGGGAGGCAAGAACGCTTTTCCCCGTACCCATGAGCCCGGCCATGAGAATCAGGGCCGGCTGCTCCAGGCGGGCGGCATAGGTATAGGCCAGGTCGAAATAACGGGCGGCGATTTCCCGCGCCTCCTCCCTTCCCCGGGCATCTATGGCCGGATCGTCGCTCCGGAAACCCACCACCTTCCCCCTTACATAGGCGTAGTAGCACTTGTAAAAGTTCAGCAGTTTGAGCAGCTCGCCGTCGGCGGCATGTTCCGCATAAGCCCGGACGAACCGCTCCGCGTATTCGGGGTAGCCGTTGTAATCCAAGTCCATGGCCAGAAAGGCCACCTCCGCCGCCACGTCACCGTAACGGAACCGCTCGTTGAACTCGATGCAGTCGAAGATGATGATGTCGTCGGCGACGACGATGTGTTCCAGGTGGAGATCGCCATGGCCGTCCCGGATCCGGTGCTCGCGGACCCGCCTGGCAAGGAGTTCCTGATTGTCCTCCATGAACCGGAAGATATACTGCTTGATGAAGTGGAATTGATGGGCCGAGATGGTGACGCCCACATATTTCTCCGTCTGGGCGAAATTCTCCTCATGGTTGCGGTGCACCGTCTCCGGACCGCCGATTTCGTCGATCCGGCCGCCCGTCTCGGCGCGGTGGTGAAAGTCCGCCAGCTTACCGGCAATCGCCTCCAAGATCCCGGGGTCGAAATCTGCGGCGCCAATGATGTTCTTCAGCATCCGCTCTTGGGGAAGCCGCCGCATCCGGACGGCGTAATCGACCACTCCCTCGCCTTCCCCACCGTTGTTGTCCAAGAAAAGCCTTCCCGTCCGGCGGTCCTCCCGCACGGCCGCGACCCCCAGATAGGTCTCCGGTGCCAGCCGCCGGTTGAGGCGCAGTTCTTCCCGACAGAAATGCCGGCGTCGCTCCAGGGTCGTGAAATCGAGGAAGCCGAAATTCACCGCCTTCTTGATCTTGAAAACCTCTTCCCCGGCGACAAAGATGAAGGAGATATGCGTCTGCAGGAGCTCCACGGCGGCGGGGCGATGGGGATAGAAACCGGGATCGGTCATGGCGGCAGGCAAGCGGGGATCGGTCATAAATGTTGCACCTTGTTTTCTCTGTGCTACCGCAGACGATAGTTGCGCTGCGGTACAAAAATCATTTTTTCCAATGAACAATCAGCTCAATAGGCATCCCGGTCGGCCAGAACATCCTCTTTTGTCACCGGTCCCCGGAAGAGCGCATAAACCCAGGCCTGGTAGCCGATTACCAGAGGGACGAAAATCAGGGCCACCACCGTCATGATCCGGAGGGTGTAAGGGCTCGATGAGGCGTTGTAGATCGTCAGGCTGAACCGGGGATCGATCCGGGAGGGCAGCAGTTGGGGATACAAGCCGACCAGCCCGATCGCCACGATCGAGCCGATGGCGATTCCGGAGGCGATAAAAGCCTGGAGGTATCTTTTTTTCAACGTGAACATGCCGACCCCCAGCAGGGATAGAATCGCGGCGGTCGGGATGAGGAACAGGACCTTGTTTTTCAGATAATTGTCGAACAGCGGTGTGGCAAAGGCGGTATTCACCATAAACAGCACCGCCGCCAGGATCAGGACCAGCCAAGTCCTGAGGGCGAAGCGGGCCGCCCTCTCCCCCAGTTCATTGCCCGTCTTGAAGGCCAGCCAGAGAGCGCCGTGACAGACGAACATCGCCACAAATAGTAGGCCGGTCATGACCCCGTAGGGGTTCAGGAGCGACACCAGCCCGCCGTGGAAGCCCCGGTCATCCATGGCCAACCCCTGGAAGATATTGCCGAAGGCCACGCCGAAGAGCAAGGCCGGCAACAGACTGCCGAAAAATATGGCCAGATCCCACCCCCGCCGCCACGCTGCGGATTCCCCCTTGGCCCGGAATTCGAAAGCCACCCCCCGGAAGATCAACGCCAGGAGGATCAACAGGAAGGGCGTGTAGAGATAACTGAACATCATGCCGTAGGCCGCGGGAAACGCGGCAAAGGTGGCGCCGCCCGCCGTCACCAGCCACACCTCGTTCCCGTCCCAGACCGGACCGATGCTGTGGATCATCATCCGTTTCTCCAGATCATCCCGGGCCAGAAAGGGGTAAAGGATACCCACGCCCAGATCGAAGCCGTCGGTCATGAAATAGAAGGCCCACAGCAGCCCCCAGAGGACGAACCACAGGGATTGATAGTCGATCATCTCAAACCTCCGGCCCTTTCCGCGCGTATTTGGCGAGTAGATATACGTTGATCCCGCCGAGGAAGCTGTAAAGCAGCGTAAAAACCCCGAGGGACAAGGCCACTTGCTCCGGGGAGACGCTTTTGGACACCGCCGCCGATGTCTTCAGCACCCCGTAAACGATCCAGGGCTGCCTTCCCACCTCGGCGACGATCCAACCCAGTTCCCCGGCCAGATAGGGCAGGGGAATCGCCCAGACCAGCACCTTGAGAAAGAGGGGATACCGCTCCAGGAGATCACGCCAGGAAAGGAAGACCGCCAGGGTGCTCAAAAGAATGAAGAGCCCCCCCAGTCCCACCATGAGGCGGAAGCCCAGATAGGTCTCCAGAACCGGCGGCCGTTCTTCCTTCGGAAAGGACTTGAGGCCCTTCACTTCGGCATCGAAATCTTTGTAGGCCAGGAAGCTCACCATCTTGGGGATGCCCAGTAATTCCAAGGCGTTGCGCTCGTTTTTGGCATCGGGGATGAGGAGCAGATAAAAGGGCACGGCCCGCTGGGTCTCCCAGAGGGATTCCATGGCCGCCAGCTTGGCCGGCTGGACCTTCCCCACCTCGGCGCCGTGGAAATCCCCGATCAGGACCACGAGGAGGGAACTGACCAGACCGAAAACCGCCGCGATCCGAAAAGACTTTTTGAACAGGAGGGACTGGTTTTTCCGGAGGAGATGCCAGGCGGAAATCCCCATGACGAAGAAGGCGGCGACGACGTAACCGGCGAGGATGGTGTGGAAAAACTTGAGCCATCCGTACCCGTTGGTGAGAAAGGCCATGAAATCCACCATTTCCGCCCGGTTGTTCCGAAGTACGAAGCCCACGGGGTTCTGCATCCAGCCGTTGGCCAGAAGAATCCAGAGGGCGGAGAGGTTGGTGGCAAAGGCGACGATCCAGATGGCGAGGGCGTGGAGCCGGGGCGACACCTTTTTCCAGCCGAAGATCCAGAGGCCCAGAAAGGTGGATTCCAGAAAGAAGGCCGCCGTGGCCTCGATGGCCAGCGGGACGCCGAAGATATCCCCCACATACTTGGAATACTCCGCCCAATTCATGCCGAACTGAAATTCCAGGGTCAACCCCGTCACCACCCCCAGGGCGAAATTGATGAGAAAAAGCTTTCCCCAGAAGCGGGTCATCCGCAGGTACGTTTCGTCCCGGGTGGCCACATAGCGGCTCTCCATGAAGGCCACCAGGAGGGAGAGTCCCAGGGTCAGGGGGACAAAGAGGAAGTGAAACATCGCCGTCAGGGCAAACTGTATCCGGCTCAGGGCCAGGATGTCCATAATAAACTCCTTATGATCGGAAAAACCCTTGGGCGGTCATCACCCGCCCGGGGCGGGACCGGTGCCTTATTGACCGGCGAAACCATGTGCCTTTCCCTATACCAGCTTTATATGAAGCGATCAATGATCCTTTTGTTTTGCTTGACGACAAGCCCCGGTTTCCCTAAAGCTGTTTTTCATGAGACTGGTGCGAGAAACGGCGACCTTGGGTGATAAACAGCCGTCACAACTGGAGGTCTGGCTCCGGGCCTTCCGACTACATTTTGTTTTGCCAAGCGTGCTGCCGGGGATCCTCGGGGCTGTCATTGCCTGGTCCCATGGCTTCTCATTGAAACCGCCGGAGTTTATATTGGCGGTCATGGGGGTGGCCGTCAACCATCTCGGTCTGAACATGATCGACGATGTCTTCGACTACCGTCATATCGTGGACTTGAAGAAATCTACGGAGAAAAACCCCTTCACCGGCGGCAGCGGCGTCCTGCCCGACGGGTTGCTGACGGAGCGGGAAATGCTGACCGCCGCGGTTCTGTGCTTCGCCGCCACGATCGTGATCGGCCTATTCCTCACCTACCGTTGCGGCTGGACGGTGCTGGCTCTCGGCGTCTTCGGGATGGCCTCCTCCGTATTCTATACCGTGCCCCCGGTAAAATTCGGTTATCGGGGCTGCGGCGAACTGGGGCTCCTTATCAACTTCGGGCCGGTGATCGTGCTCGGGTCCTATTTTGTCCAGGCGGGCCGCCTGGACTGGGAACCGCTGCCGGTCTCCCTCGTTTTGGGCTTTATGATGTGGTCCATGATCGTCATCAACGAAATCCCCGATTACGACGCCGACCGGCGGGGGGGAAAAAACAATCTGGTGGTGCTCCTGGGCCGGGATGCCGCCGTGGGGCTCTATGCCGGCGGGCTGCTTCTGGCCTATCTCATCCCGCCCCTGCTTGTCTGTTTGGGGAGCTCCCCGCCCTATATCCTCCTGGCCTGGCTCAGTCTTCCTTGGGCATGGAGATCCCTGATAATTCTTGTCCGTCACCGCCACGACCCCCTCCGGCTGGCCCCCGCCAACCTGGCCATGATCAAGGTTCACACCGTGACCGGTCTGGCCCTCATCGCCGCTTATGTGATCGCCTCCCTTCCTTGAAAACAGGTGCTGATCATCAAAGGCCGTCTTTCCGGAGGCATTTCTTTTATGTGCCGTTTCTGTTCTTCGACGCATAGGTTTCCATGACCGCTTCCTGCAGACGGTCCCTTGCCGTTCCGCCCTTTCCTTTGCCTAGTATTTATGTCAATGCAGCCGATCGACCGGATTCATTTACAGGGGACTTTTGCCCCATAAGTTCACGCCCATGCCGGGCGCATACCGGTCAAGGCGGCGGACTGGCTACACCCACCGCCGATCTTTGTTTTGGCTTAAAAAGAACATTGACATAATGCCGCCCAAAATGTACAGTTCGCTGTACATATTATGAGGTGCTTAATGAAAAGCATTGCCTTCACAGCTTTCCGGAAAATGGCTTCGGACCTGATAACCGAGGTAGAACATGGAGAAACTATCATTCTTCTCAGGCGGGGAAAGCCGGTAGCTGAAATAGTTCCGTTTTCTGATAAAGCGCAGAGATCCCCGTCGTGGAAGGAACCGGGAGTCTGTCTGCGTATTCAGGGAAGCGATTTGTCCTCCGCCATTTTAGAAGAGCGTGACACAGGCTCATGAAGCTTGCGATTGATTCATCATCCTTGGCAAAGAGATATGTGCAAGAGACCGGCAGCGATGAACTGGCGCGCTTCTTAGGGAAGGCTTCGGAGTTGGCTTTCTCTGTTGTTTTGGTGCCCGAAATTATCTCCGCCCTTAATAGGCGGTTGAGGGAGAACCTCTTAACGCTTGGCGAGTATCGTACCGTCAAGAGACAACTGTTGAATGATGTCAGTGATGCAACGGTTTTACAGATCACCCCTGCGATCGTCTCACGATCGGTAAAGCTCCTCGAAAACAACCCCTTGTGCGCGATGGACTCTCTTCATGTAGCATGTGCCCTTGAGTGGAAGGCCGACCTGTTTATAACATCCGACAGAAGACAATTTACGGCGGCGATGAAGGCAGGTCTTCATGTCGAATATATTGGCCAATCAATCGTTGGTGCCGACCCCTGACGCTCCGGCTCAACTCGGCATAAAAGAAAGCTTTTCATCCTCCGGTTGTATTTTCCATCATATGAACCGCGAGGAAATTATCCGTCCGGAGTGTTGTTTGCCTTTGTCACCGACCTAAGAGAAATGGAACTTACTGAAGAGCAACTCACGGCAGCCTTGGCGGGAAGACATCTCGGCTTCCCGATCCGGTACTTTCCCGTTACCGATTCCACCAATACCCAGGCATGGCGTCTGGCCCTGGAGGGCGCTCCGGAAGGAACGGCGGTGGTGGCGGACGCCCAAACCCGTGGCAAGGGCCGCCTGACTCGCTCCTGGGAATCCCCGCCGGGGACCAATATCTACACCTCCCTCGTCCTGAGACCCCGGATCGCCCCGGCCGCCGCGCCCCAGCTCACCCTCGTGGCCGGGGTGGCGGTGGCGGAGCTCCTCGCCGGTTATCTTCCCGCCGGCGTCACGATCAAGTGGCCCAACGACATCCTCATCGGGGGAAAGAAGATATGCGGCATCCTGACGGAGATGAAATCCTCCGCGGCGGGGATCGACTTCATCATCCTGGGTATCGGCATCAACATCAATGCCGAACGGGCGGCCTTCGCTCCCGAAATCCGGGAAACCGCCACTTCCCTGAAGATCGCCACCGGCACCAAATTCGATCGACGGGAGTTGATTTCCGAACTTTTTTCCCGGCTGGAAAAATGGTATAGCGTTTTCCTCAACCGGGGTTTTCCGGGGGTAAGGGAAACGTGGCTGCAGTACGCGGACATCATGGAACGGCCGGTCCGGGTCGTCTTTAAGGAAGATGTGCATTCCGGAATCGTCACAGGAATCGACGACGATGGAACACTGGTCATGCAGGACTCCCAGGGGGTGACGCGGCGGGTGGTCGCCGGGGATGTTTATCTATTGAAGGAGTGAAAGTATGCTGCTCGTGGTGGATGTGGGAAACACCAATACGGTGCTGGGACTGTTCGACGGGGAAAATCTCGTCCATGACTGGCGGATCAGGACGGTCGTGGATCACACCGTGGACGAATACGGCATGCTGATCTACAACCTTTACAAGTCGAGCAAGCTCGGGGGCGCCAAGAGAATCTCCGACATCATCATCTCCTGCGTGGTCCCGCCCATGCTCAATATCCTGGAGCCCCTGTGCCAGAAATATTTCCATCTCAAGCCCCTCATCGTCGGCCCCGGGGTCAAGACGGGGATGCCCATCTACTACGACAACCCCAAGGAGGTGGGGGCGGACCGGATCGTCAACGCCGTGGCGGCCTACGAGAAATACCGGCAGGATCTGATCATCGTCGATTTCGGCACCGCGACGACCTTCGACTACGTCTCGAAAAAGGGGGAATATATGGGGGGTTGCATCGCCCCGGGGATCATGATCTCCAGCGAGGCCCTCTTCGAGCGGGCGGCCAAGCTCCCCCGGGTGGAGTTGAGCAAGCCCAAGTCCGTCATCGCCAAGGATACGGTGAGCAGCATGCAGGCGGGGATCATGTACGGTTACGCCGGCCTGGTGGACGGGATCGTCCAGCGGATGCAGGCGGAGGTCAAGGGGGCTCCCATGGTGGTCGCCACAGGCGGGCTGGCGAAGATCGTCGCCCCGGAGACGAAGGCCATCGCCGTCGTGGACGACATGCTCACCCTGGAGGGGCTGAGGCTCATCCATCTCCGCAATAAATAAACAAGCGATGTTGAATGTAGGGTTGACAGGGGGGATCGCTTCCGGTAAGTCCACGGTGGCCCAAATGCTGGTGGAGCTGGGGGCCGTTCATATCGACTTCGACACCCTGGCCCATCAGGTGGAGATGCCGGGGGAACCGGCCTGGCAGGAGCTGGTGACCGTCTTCGGCCGGGAGATCCTGAACGGGGACGAGACGATCAACCGGACCGCGCTGGGCGAGCTGGTATTCCGGGACGCCGCCCGAAGGGAGCTGCTCAACGCCATCGTCCACCCCGCGGTCTTTGCGGCCTGGCACCGTCAGTTGGCGGACATCGGGAAACGAACACCCCATGCCGTGGTCCTTGCCGACATCCCGCTCCTCTTCGAGGTCGGAGCTGAGGGCATGGTGGACCTGGTGCTTTTGGTCTATATCCCGCCGGCGGAACAGCTCCGGCGCCTCATGGCCCGGAACGGCTACACCCGGCCGGAGGCCGAGGCCCGCCTGGCCTCCCAGATGTCCATCGACGCCAAGCTCGCCCGGGCGGACATCGTCATCGACAACCGCGGCACGATAGGGGAAACCAGACGGCGGGTCGCTGCGGTCTGGGAGGAGCTTCGGGAACGGGAGCGGCGCAGGCGGGATGGTTGATATTCTCTAACAGCTCCCTCCCCAGCAAGGAGACGCCCGGGATGGGGTTATACACCGTCATCACAAATTCTTACCCTATCCCCCTCCATACCAACCCCTCCATGGGGCAGGAAGATGATTGCAAAAAATGGCAAACAAATTCAAAGACTTTAAACCTGGGAGGTTCAGCAGATATGATTGAAAAAAACGTGGTAACTGATTTCAGCGCCAAGGCCGTGGCGCCGGTGATCGATCCCTCGACCTATGTCCATCCCCTGGCGGCGGTGATCGGCAATGTCACCTTGGGGAAAAACATCATGGTCTCCCCCTTCGCCTCCATCCGCGGCGACGAAGGCCAGCCCCTCTTTGTGGGCGACAACGCCAATGTCCAGGACGGCGTCATTATTCACGCCCTGGAAACGGAGCTCAACGGCGCGCCCGTGGAGAAGAATCTCCTTACCGTGGAGGGAAAGAAATACGCCGTTTATGTGGGCAATCGTGTTTCCCTGGCCCACCAGGTGCAGATCCACGGCCCCGCCGTAGTCCTGGACGAAACCTTCGTCGGCATGCAGTCCCTGGTCTTTAAATCCTTCGTGGGCCGGGGCTGCGTCATCGAACCCGGATGTCTCCTCATGGGGGTCACCGTCGCCGACGGCCGCTACGTCCCGGCGGGTTCCGTGATCAAGACCCAGGAGCAGGCCGATGCACTGCCGGTCATCACGGAGGACTATCCCTTCCGGACCCTGAACAAGGGGGTGCTCCACGTCAACACCTCCCTGGCCAAAGGCTATCTGGCGGCCCACAAATAGGGCCTTGAAATCCCTTGAAAAGAGAATCCCCGGAAAGCATGCCGGCGCAGGTTTCCCGGGGATTTTTAATTTCCTCGACAACCACGTGACCGTTTTCGCATCTTGACGCCGGTGAGCATAGTTATTCCTGTGAATCGCTACCTCTGGCCGACAGTCCCAGTTTCCCCAACTTTAAAAACAACTGCTCAAGATAACTTGGCCGGACGGTTACCATCAACGGGAGCAGGTCCTTGCCCCTTTCGATATGCCGAGGAAGGGGGGATTAGCAATACATGGAAGACGGCCCTCCCCCACCCCGGCCCTCCCCTTGCGGGGGAGGGAGTGACGCCGCTTTGTGTGAGGGCATAAATATTTCTTCCTTCCTCGGGGGCTCTACCTCACCTTTTGTCCGTAATATTCGAGAATCTTCAGGGCAAACCGGGCCGCGACGGTGGCGGGCCCCCCGCCCATCTCCGTAGCGACATCGATCGCCTCGATTATCTGCCCCTCCGTCGCCCCCAGGCGGAGGGCCTCCCCGATATGCCATTCCATACAGGATTCACAGTCGATTACTATGGAGATGGCGGCGGCCATAAGTTCCTTCGTCTTTCTGTCCACTTCCCCGTCCGCGAAGGCAGCCTGGGCCATCTGCCCAAAGGCATTGTACGTCCGGGACCGCTGGGCAAAGTATTTATGGGCATACTTCCGGTCGCGGATGATCTTTTCGATCCTGTCGATGTCTGCCTGTTCCATGATAGTTATTCTCCTTTCCCTTTTGTTGGTTGTTCCTTTTCGACCGGAAACCGGTCGTCTTTAAGACCAAGTTTATCCCCCCGGTGGCCCGGGACTCAGCGGGATCGCAGGCGGCGGTTCTCCTCCGGGCCACCGGACAGGCGTCCCTGGATCTCCAGGTAACAGAGCATCACGGGCAACTGCACCAGGGGCCCGGCCACGGCGACAGCCAGGGCCTCCCGGCCGCTGAAGGCCGTCGTGGCCAACGCCATGGCGATGGCCGTGTTCTTCGTTGTCGCCCCGACGGTAAGGGCGATGCGGTCCCCGTACGGCAGCCGGAAGACCTTTCCTGCAACAACCGCCGTGATGACGAGGAGTACGGAAAAGGCGGCCGCCGGCAGGATCAGCCCCACAAGCAAAGCGGGGCCGGCCGCCTGGAATCCCACGTCCCCCGCGGGGATGATAAAAAGGATCATCACGAGTCCCAGGACAGAGACATGCCGCCATAAATCTTTCTGGCGGTAAAAGTACCCTGCGCCCCGCTGCCGGATAATCCAGGTCCTCACGGTAATCGCCAGGATCATGGGCAGAACGATGATCAGGAACAGATACCGGGCGATGAGGAAGACGGGAACGGCCACGACCTTGCCGATGAGCAGCCAACTCCAGAAGGGGACAGAGCCCAGGCTCAACAGCAGGCTGAGCGCCGAGATCGCCACGGAAAGATTGACGTTGCCGCCCAGCATGCCCGTATAGGCCGGTCCCATCCCGCCGGCGGGGATCATCCCGAAGATGAGGAGCCCTACCGTCAGTCCTGCCGGTATCGTTCCCGCCGCCCAGCTCAGCAGCCCGGACATGAGCACCGGCGCGGCTAAGAGGTTGAACAGCAGCGCCAGGAGAAGGGGCAGCGGTCGGGCCGCCACCTGGCCGATCCGCTCCCAGTCCATGTCCACAAAGGCGGGGAAAAGCATCAACAGCAGGGCCAAGGGGATCAGTAACCGCAGCACGGGCAGGGGGTGGTGGCAGCCGACGAGCAACCCCGCGCTGAAAACGGCCAAGGAAGACATCGCCAGGTTCCCGCGGATGATTTGGGCGGTCCTCACGAAAACCACTATTCCCCCTGTCTTGCCTTTGCGGCGGCGCATGCCGATGTCGGGCAAGATGGCACGGCCTCCTGCGGCTCAACACCATTTAGCTTCAGATACCTATCCAGAAGATCCGCCAGGATGATCGTCGCCCGCATCGTAAGGGCCTTGCACTTTGCGGACTTCTCCTGTTCCCCCAGGGTCTTCAGGATCACACCACAGTTGGTCGAACCGAAGGCCCCTAGGAACGCCTTCCGAAAATCTTTTACCACCTGCCGGACCGCGCTTATATCCCGACCCGGCTCCATCCGGCCCAAGAGGTAGCCCACGGCAATCACGCCGCCCGTCAGGGCGCCGCAGACATCCTCCTGTGAACCGCCGAGGCCGCGGCAAAAACCCGAGGCAATCCGGACGGGATAACCGCCCGGAGGGGCGGCAAAGTGTTCGATGATGGTCTTGGAGATCGCCTCGGAACAGCAAAAGCCGCTATCATAGTAGGCAAAGGCCTGCTTCCCCAAATCCTCGTTGTCCATCTTGATGGCCTCCTGATCTTTTTGCCTGGACAATAATTCCTGTTTATTGTATAAATCAAATGAATTGTATTAATAATAACCATTAAAAATAATTATGGATACGCATCTCAATCTCCTCAAGGTCTTTCACGTCACCGCCCGGGAGGGCAGCTTCACCCGGGCGGCGGCGGCTTTGTTCATCACCCAGCCGGGGATAAGCAAACACATCAGGGATCTGGAGGAGCATTACGGAACGAGGCTCTTCGACCGTCTGGGGAAAAGGGTGGTCCTGACCCAGGCGGGGAAGATCGTCTTCGCCAAAACGGAAGCCATCTTCACCATGATCGAGCAGATGAAGGCGGAAATCGACGATCTGGAGATCCTCCGGGGGGGAGCGTTGAAGATCGGCGCCAGCATGACCATCGGCGTCTATGTCCTGCCGACGGTGTTGCGAAAATTTCGGGACACCTATCCCCTGGTGGAGATCGACCTCGATGTCTCCCTCAACAGGCACGTGGAGGAAAACCTCCTTCGTAATTCGGTGGACCTCGGTTTCCTCGGCGCCCCTACAGCAGACCCCAGACTGATGAGCGGGCCTTTTATGACGGACGAGCTCGTCGTCATCGTCCCGGCCGGACATGCTTGGGCCTGCCGGGATGCCGTCTCCCCCCACGACCTGCTGAACGAGACCTACGTGGTCTCCCGAGAGGGTTCCGGGACTCGACGGATCGCGGCCGCGCGGCTGGCGGAAAAAGGGATAGTCCTTACGCGGACCATGGAGTTCGGCCATACGGAGGCGGTAAAGAAGGCCGTGGAGGCGGGCCTGGGCATCGGGATTCTGTCCCGCCTCGCCGTTGCCCGGGAGGAGCGCCTGGGACTGATCAAATCCCTGCCCCTGGAGCAGGTCGAGCTCACCAGGGAGTTTTTCTTCGCCTACCGGAAGGACAAATACCTGAACCGGGCCGCCAAAGCTTTCCTGGAGTATGCCCTCTACGGCCAGGCATCCCCAAACGTGTAGCGAACAGCCTTCCCCTTCGTCTATCCGTCCGGCTTGCCCCTTTTTCACCACAAAAAGCTTTTGCTTCCCCGTATCAGGTCAAAAACCGCCAGCAAATGTCCCGGCGATGCCATGGAACAGCTTTTGCAGTTATTAGATGTCATATAGAGTACGGATAGAGCGCCCGTCATCAAGATAGAGAACCGAAACCCTTGCTAATATCCTCTAACGAGCGGTTTTTAAGCTTGCGGGGGCCTCGTGACCCGGCACTACCGGCGTCAAAAAAATGACCCGGTGCGGAAATATTTAGGCGTAGGCAGGGAAACGCAGAAGAAACGGACGTAATTTTGACGGGAGGAACAAGTCCTATGAAAAAGATGACCTTAAAAATGAAATTGTTGATCGGGGGGGTGTTGGTGGTCCTCATCCCCCTGCTCGTGGTGGGTACCTTCTCGGCGGTAAAATCCTCCCGGGCACTGGAACAGCAGGCCCGGGAACAGTCGGAACAAATTGCCGCCTCGCTGGCCGGCATGGTGCAGTTGGTCCTGCTGGAGGAGCTAAAGCTGGTAAAGCAATTATCCGTGAACCCCCTTGTCGTGGCGGCGGCCGCCAGACAGGCCGGCGGGACGGCGGAAGGAGACGTCGAAACGGTGAACAACGCCCTGGCGGAGATCATGAAGAAGATCGGTCATGACTACGACCAGTACTATCTCGTCAATGCCAGCGGACATATTTTCGCCGATAACGTAGGGGGGAAACTCAAAGGGCTGGATGTCTCCGAGCGGGATTATTTCAAGGCGGGCAAGGAAGGCAAGGCCGTGGTGGGCAATGTGGCGAAGTCCAAGGCGACGGGAAACACCGTTTCCTCCGTCAGCGCCCCCATTTACAGTCGTAGCGGCGATTTTGTCGGCGTCGCCGCCGCGGCGATGAAGATCGATTTTCTGGCGGAAAAGGTCACCGCCGTCCGGGTGGGCAAGACCGGTTATCCTTTCCTGATCAACAAGGCCGGGATCGTCATCGCCCACCCGAAAAAGGAATACATCCTCGAGTTGGATCTGACGAAAGAGGCGGGCATGAAGGAGATTATCGGGAAGATGACCACCGGGCAAAAAGGCTCGGAATCCTACATCTTCAAGGGCGACCGGAAGATCTGCGGCTTCGCCCCCGTGGAAATGACGGGCTGGAGCGTCGGTTTCACCCAGAATGAGAGCGAATTTCTGGCGGATGCCAACGGGATTCGTAATTTCATCCTCATCATCAGCCTTGTCTTCCTCGGCGTAACCATTGCCATAGTGCTCGTTTTTGCCGGTAGGATCAGCGTGCCCATCACCAGGGCAGCCAACGAACTCAACGACGCCGCGCAACAACTGGCTTCGGCGTCCTCCCAGGTTTCCGGGGCCAGCCAGTCTCTGGCCGAGGGCGCTTCGGAGCAGGCCGCCGCCGTGGAAGAAACCTCATCCTCCCTGGAGGAGATGTCTTCCATGACGAAACAGAACGCCGAAAATTCCGAACAGGCGAATTCCATGATGAAAGAAACGGCCAATATCGTCAACCGGGCCAAAGAATCCATGAACAAGTTGACGAAATCCATGGCCGAGATCTCCAAGGCCAGTGAAGACACCTCCAAGATCATCAAAACCATCGACGAGATCGCCTTTCAGACAAACCTGCTGGCGTTGAACGCCGCCGTGGAGGCGGCCCGGGCCGGCGAAGCGGGGGCGGGGTTCGCCGTGGTGGCGGAAGAGGTGCGGAACCTGGCCATCCGGGCAGCGGAAGCGGCCAGGAATACCGCGGTGCTGATCGAAGATACGGTGAAGAAGATCGGTGACGGTTCCGGCCTGGTCAAAACCACCAACGAGGATTTCCAAGAGGTGGCCCAAAGCGCCGTCAAGGTAGGGGAGTTGGTGGCGGAGATCTCCGCCGCCTCCGGCGAGCAATCCACGGGGATCGACCAGATCAACCGGGCCGTCTCGGAAATGGACAAGGTGGTGCAACAAAGCGCCGCCAATGCCGAAGAAACCGCCAGTGCCTCGGAGGAGATGAACGCCCAGGCCGAACAGGTCCGGCAGGTGGCGAAGACCCTTCTCGAGATTGTAGGCGGCAGCGCCGGCGAGGCCATGTCCTTCCGTGGCGCCGCCGCTGCCGCCCGGCGGCGGCCGCTCGGGAAAATTGTCCCGAAACTCGGCAAGAAAATCGATCCGGAGCGTCTCATTCCCCTTAAAGAGGAGAAAAAACCCCACTCCGGTGATGATTTCCATGATTTCTAATCATCCACCGCACCCGTGATCAGCGGCGGGAGGGGCGGTCCCATACGACACCGCCCCTCCCGTTGCCGGTCCGACCGCGGGAGATGCACTGCCACATCAGCGACCCATGCCCCCTACGGGGACGCTTTATCAAGTTGTAAGCAGGGTGAGAAAGATTTTCCCTTTAACCTCGAATCTTCTTTAGTTCCTCTAAGAGTTTGGGCGTGACCTCGTAGAGATCCCCCACGATCCCCAGATCCGCCGCGGCAAAGATGGGGGCGTTGGGGTCCCGGTTTACGGCGCAGAGCAACCGGGCGCCCCGCAGTCCCGTCAGATGCTGGATCTGCCCGGAGACGCCCAGGCCGATGTACAGCTCCGGTTTCACCTGGACGCCGGACAGGCCGATACAGAGGTTGTCGGGCAGCCAGTGGAGCTCCTCGGAGATGGGACGGGTGCAGCCGACCTCGCCCCCCAGGGCGGCGGCCAACCGCCGGGCGAGGTCCAGGTCTTCCCGCTTTTCCACACCCCGACCCACACAGACCACGGTCTTGGCGGCGGTGATGTCCTGGGCGCTCCGCTCCTTCTCTTTCCGGGCGACGATCCGGACGGGGTCCGGCGGGGGCGGCGGGAGCTTGCGCACCTCCCCTTCCCGCCCGGTACCCGTCGCGGCCGGCGGAAAGGTCCGCGGGGGGATCGTCGCCATAACCGGCCGTCCCGCAACGGTTACCCGCTGGAGGGCCGCCCCGCCGTAGGCAAGGCGTTCCATGACAAGGCTTCCGTCGGGACCGGGGATCAGGGACAGGCAGTTGCTGCACAGACCGGTTTCCAGGCGGGCCGCCAGGCGGGCCGCCAGCTCTTTCCCCCGGGAGGTGGCGGCCAGGAGCACTACCTCGGGATCCGCCGCCCCGATCTCCGCCGCCAGAACGGGCAGCCAGCTCGCGAAGGCCATGTCTTCGGGCAGAGAGCCCAACAGCGCCACCGCCCCGGCGCCGGCGGCGATATAATCCGCCGGGTCGCCCTCGGTTTCCGGGATGACCACGGTAATCCTTTTCCCCCCCGGGGCGGCCAACTGCCCGGCGGGGGTGAGAAGTTCCATCAGCAATTCCCTTTTTTCCGCGATGATCCAGATGCCGGCCATGTTCACCTCTTTATCCGATTACGCCCTTCTGTTGCAGCGCCGCCACGAACCGGGCGATGTCCTCGGGCGTCGTCCCGAAGAGTTCGCAGTTTCTCTCCATCCGCGCCGCCGTCATGTCCAGGGTCTTGAGTTTCACCTCTCCTAGGGGGGGCAGTTCGTCCTTTTTCACCGTGACGACGGGTTTCTTCCCCGCCATGAGGGTATCCTTTACCCCGGGGATCCGGGGGGTGTTGATCTCCGGCAGGACCGTCACCAGGACAGGAAAAGGAACCTCGACGACTTCGACACCCTCCTCCACCCGCCTTTCCGCCGTGATCCCCGCCCCCTCCCCTGTCAAGGAAAGCTTCAGGACGTAGGAGACGCACGGAATGCCCAGGTGCTCCGCCAGGCGGGGGCCTACCTGCTGGGCGTACCGGTCGCCGGAGCCCTCACCGCAGATGATCAGGTCGTAGGGAATACGGCTGCGGATCACCTCGCCCAGGACCGCCGCCGTCTGGGAGGAATCCAGGTCGGCAAAGGCGGGATCGCCGACGAAAACGGCGGTGTCGGCGCCCCGGGAAAGGGCGTCCTTCACCCCTTTGGCGGCTTCGGGGGCACCGGCGGTAAGGGCCGTCACCTTCCCCCCCGCCTCGCCCCGGCAGCGCACCGCCTCCTCGAGGGCGTTGCGGTCGTACTCGCTGAGCTTGTAATCGACGGCGGAGAAATCCAGCGCCCCGCCGGCTCCCTTCCGTATGTACGCTTCATCCACTACCCATTTGCAGCAGGCAATAACATTGGGCATAGGTCAATCCTTTAAGTAGAAATGGGGACGGTTCTCATTTTTCATAAATGCTTCCCACTTCCGTTTTCCCGGTAAAGGAAGAACCGTCCCGATTATCCTTCACCGGAGGACGTTGCCGGAAATGACCATCCGTTGGGCCTCCGAGGTGCCTTCGTAGATCTCCGTGATCTTGGCGTCCCGGAAGAGGCGCTCCACCTTGGCACCCTTGCAGTAACCGTAGCCGCCGTGGATCTGGACGGCCTTGATGGTGTGGCGCATCGCCGCTTCCGAGGCGAAGAGCTTGGCCATGGAGGCCTCCTTGCTGAAGACCTGTTTCTGATCCTTCAGCCAGGCGGCGTGATAGGTCAGGAAGCGGGCGGCCTGGAGATCCGTGGCCATATTGGCGATCATCCAGGAGATGGCCTGGTTGCGGGAGATGGGATTGCCGAACTGGACCCGTTCCTTGGAATAGCGGATCGACTCGTCCAGGGCGGCCTGGAGGATACCCACGGATTGGGCGGCGATGCCCACCCGGCCGTGATCGAACCCGGCCATGGCCATGACCAGCCCCGCCCCCTCCTTGCCCAGGAGGTTCTCCTTGGGGACGCGGCAGTCCTTGAAGACCATCTCCGAGGTCTGGGAGGAACGGAGGCCCATCTTCCGGAAGTGCTCGCCGGGGGTCATGCCCGGGGTGCCCCGGGGGATGATGAAACAGCTCATGCCCTTGCGTCCCGCCGCCTTGTCCGTCCAGGCGAAGACCATGTAGACATCCCCGGTGGGACCGTTGGAGGTGAAGGTCTTGGTGCCGTTGATCACGTAGTCATCACCGTCGCGGACGGCCGTCGTCGTGGCGGCCATGACGTCCGTGCCCGCCCCCGGTTCGGTGAGGACGAAGGCTCCCAGTTTCTCCCCCTTGGCCATGGGGACAAGGTATTGTTTTTTCTGTTCTTCCGTCCCGTTGAGGAGCACCAGCATACAGGCGATCCCCACGTGGATGGAGACGGTGAACCCTGTGGAGGCGCAGGACCGGGACAGCTCCTCCACGGCGAGGATATGGGTGAGATAATCGGCGCCGGCGCCGCCGTATTCCACGGGAATGGGAATCCCCATCCAGTCCCCCTCGGCGAGGAGCTTGAATACCTCGGCGGGATGACGGCTGTTTTCGTCGATCTCCGCGGCGATGGGCTCCACGTATTTGTCGGCAAATTCCCGCATGTTCTTGCGGATGAGTTCCTGTTCCTCCGTCAGCTTGAATTCCATATTTCCCCTCCTCGTTCGTATTTTCCAAGACCGCAAGCGGCCCGTGATTTCCTCTGCCCCTTTATTCTTAGCTTCGCCGGCCGAACCGTCAGCGTCGACGGCAGGCTTGGTCACTATAGATACCGCCCCCTAATGCCCAAGGGTCATCCGTAACGGAACTGAACCCCCGTGCCGCCCTCCGGATATTCCCAGGACAAAACCTCCGGACTGCAAACCAGGCGGCAGGTCCCGCATTCGAGACAGCCGTCGACGGTGAGGGATACCTTACCCCCTTCGGTCTCGCCGTACAGGCCCGCAGGGCAGATTGTCGTCATTTTCCGCAGGCGGGGGTCCCCCTCCCGTCCCTCCCGGATGCGGATATGGGGGGGGCCGCCGGGTTTGAAGACATCCAGGCCCAGTTTGGCCTTCAGCTCATGGTTATCCGTCAAAGCTTCGTCACCTCCCGGAAGTCCTTGAACATGGACCATATTTCTTTCAAATGTAGGTATTTGCGCAGGGTGGGATAGAGGCGGTCCTTGGGACCCGCCGGGACGGCATAGACATCCCGGAGCAGCCGTCCCTTCAATTCCGGATAATAATCGAACAGCTTCGGATTTTTCACGAAGGCCGGGGCGGCCTGGAAGTTCTGGAAATCCTTGAGGACGAAGCTCTCCTGGAGGAGGCGGCCGTATTCCGCCAGGGTCTCGGCACCGAAATTCCCCGCCTCCCGGGCCTTGAGAACCGCCTGGGCGGCGTAATAACCCGAGGCGAGGGCGTATTCCATCCCCCGGACGGTGAATCCCAGGTTGAGGGCAAAACCGGCGGCGTCGCCGGCGACGAGGATCCCGTCGCCGTGAAGGGGGTGCAGGGCCTTGAACCCCCCCTCGGGGATCACATGGGCGGCGTATTCCACCGTGGCGCCGTCCCGGATCAGGGGGGCGATCTCCGGACGCCGTTTGAAAGCCTCCATCAGCGCCGGCAGATCCCGCGGGCCGCCCTTCTCCATGAGCTCGGCGATCCCGACCACCAGACCGAGGCTGATACTCTCCCGGTTGGTATAGAGGAAGCCGCCGCCGAAGAGCCCCGCCGTCGCCGCCCCGACGAAGAGGCGGGCCGCCCCTTCGTTGCCCGTAAGCTGGAAGCGGTCCTCGATCTTTTCCGCCGGCAGAGCGATGACCTCCTTGACGCCCACGGCATATTCATCAGGAGTTTCGGGGGGATGGAGACCAGCCTTCTCCGCCAGGAGGGAAAGGACGCCGTCGGCGGCAATAACGACATCGGCCCGCAGCTCGTCGCCCCCCGCCACGACGCCGGCCACCCGGCCGTCCTCTCTGACGACATCCGTCACCAGGGTCTTGGTGAGGAGCATGGCCCCCCTTTCCTCGACCCGCTCCGCCAGCCAGCGGTCGAATCTGGCCCGCAGGACGCTGTAACTCTGATGGGGTTCCCGGCGCAGCTCGTCGCCGGAATAGTCGAAGGATACGGACCGCTCCCGGGCCATAAGGGTGGCCCCTTCGTGGACGATAAACCGCTCCAGGGGGGCGTCGGGCCAAAGCTCGGGAAAGAGGTCCCGGACGGGGTTCACGTAAAGGCGGCCGCCGGTGACGTTTTTCGCCCCCGGATAGTCCCCCCGCTCCAGGAGGAGAACCTCCACTCCCTTATCGGCCAGGGTGTAGGCGGCGGCCAATCCCGCCAGTCCCGCCCCCACCACAATGACGTCGAATTTTTCCATGATCGCCGCTCTCCACCAGTTTTTCCCGATTTCACCTGCGCCACGGAGCCTCCTGTTTGATTAACTTGTCCGGGGACAAAAATCAACCCGTATTTGAAACGCCACCCATCAGCCCTCACCGGTCCGCTCATTGTCCCGGAGCAAAGGCCCGCCGCCACCCGCTCATCCTAATCAAAACCAAGCCGCCCTTCCGACATCGGACAAAACCCGATCCCGAAACGCCCATCCCCTGATCCGCATTAACGCCGATTTCCCACCCCACATTCAGCATCTCCCTGATTGTTGAAAAAAGCCTCCGGGATTATCTTAGGGCCGAAAGAAAGAGAGAGGAGACTTAAAGAACATGACCGCCACCGGCACCCAGAGACTCGAGTTCCACCCCGAAAGAGATATCCTGGGGAAGACCACCACGAGAAACAGGAGCAACCGTAACCATGCGGTGGGGCTCAAAGGATTATAGACCATTAAGAGAGGAGGCAGCAGCCATGAAAAAGACAGGCGCCAAGAAAGAGGAAAGATTCGCCAAGAAGGCGGGCAAGACCTGGCTGGACCCCATGTGCACCCCGATTGAAACCAGGTAGCCCAGGGCCGAAGACAAGACAAAGATTCTTCACTTAAGAGAGGAGGCAAGGATCATGAAGAAGGAAAAGAAGGCATACAAGGGTTGGATCGACCCCATGTGCACGCCTTATCACTACAAGAAAGGCTGACGGCACATAAGACAAGACCATGACTGCCCCAGCGCGGCAGTGATCGAGAGAGGGCACCGGAACGACAAAGATTATTACCTGCCTCTCTCAAAGCCAAGGGCGGAGGCGAAAAGCCTCCGCCCTTAGTTTTTCCGGCCCCCAGTTCCTCTATATATGTTTCCCTGCCGAAGATATGGGGCGCAGCAGCCCCCCCTGGACAGGGGCTATGGAAGAGTGCCGAAACAGGATTGACGACCTACCGGCCGGGAAGCAGTTCATGGAAAAAGAACCAATCCGCCTGTGGATCCAGGGAGATACCCCGGATCCGCTCCTCAAATTCCTGCCAACTCTCCGGCCCATCCAGCTCATAACTGTGACCCCAGAAGAAAAAAACGCCGTTCCGGAGGCGCTGGCGGTCATAAAGCCGCCAGAAATCCGGGGCGAGGTAATGACAACTCGGGGGCAACTCCCATAAATCGCCGGTTACGGGCGGGGGCTCCGGATCATCTTCCTCCTGTTGCCGCGGTCCCCGGGTCCAGCGATAACCGGCGGCGTGCACCGCCTCCCTTACAGCCTCATTGCAGGCATTGAACGGATAGACGAATCCGGTCACGGGTTGACGGAAGATATCTTCCAGAACCTCCCGGCTGGCCCGCACCTCCCAATGCAGTTGCTCCCGGGAAAGGGCGGTAAGGTCGGGATGGGTCATGGAATGGCTGGCGATCTCCAAGCCGGCATAGACGGCGCGCAGCTCCCCTCTGCTCAACCGCCAGACCTCTCGGCCGTCCCGGACCCATCCCAGGGAGCGCCGGTCATGATAAAGGCCGGGATTCAGACAGAAAGTCGCCTTGGCCTGATGGCGGCGCAAGATCCCGATAAGTCCGATGTCCGCCACCAGCCCGTCGTCCCAGGTCTGCACCACCTTCACCATGCCGCCGATATCTCCACCCCGGTCAAAGCGATTATCGTCAGAGATAGGCGTCGATGCCCACCCGCTCCAGATTTGCCAGTTTGTCGATCAGGAAGGCGATATCCTCCCGCGTGGAGATAATGCCGCCGTGCTGCGGGGCGATGAGGGCGATGTCCAGGGGGCGGATCTGTTCCATGGCATATTTGAGGGCCTTGCCGGTGGGCATGATCTTCCGATGGAATGTGATGATGTCCGGTAGGGGGCAGTATTCCCGCTGGTTCGGACAGTTTCGGTAATCCCCGCAGGTGTAACAGTTACTGCTCAGCTTGAGACGAAGATCCCAGACTTTCGAGAAACTGCCGAAAAGATCGCCGGAGAAGAGGGTCTTTGTCTTGGCGTCGTATGTCACAAAGCTCCCCGCATTGTGGCAGTAAGGGGTCCTGACGAACCGGAGTTTCCGGCCGTTGAACGTAAAACCCCGGTCGGTGAAATTGACGGATCTCAGCAAAGGATGGTTTTCCTTGCCCAGGTAGTAGGTAAGAAAGATCCGGTCCAGGGGGTCGGAGATGATCTTCAGGGCGGGGTTGTCGATGATATCCACAAAATTGGGCATGGAGCCGCACAAATCGGGATCGTAGTGCTGGTATATCAACGCCTTGATCTGCCCCGGCTGCAGGCCGGCCTGGAGGATCTTCATCATCACCACAGCGAAATCGGGACGACTGCCGCTGTCGATGAGCACCGCCTCATCCCCTTCCACGATCAGGTAGGGATTGCAGTGGAGATTGGTTTTTTCCTCATAGAAACCCACCCAATAGACGCCTTCGGCAATGGTAATGGGCCGGTCGTACTCATAGGAACGGTTCACGGGGCTTCCCTCCTTTGGGGGTGACAAAGTAGGCCGGCATGTCGGCCTTGTTTTTCAGGGGGATCTTTCCCCTGGGTTCAAAAGCGAACATGTCTTTAGCCGCCAGGTAGGTGGCGTGGGATACATTCACCCGACCTTTGAGACCGGACGATTCGAACCGGGCCGCGATATTGACGTCGTCGCCGAAGACGTCGAACTGCATCCGCTCCTTGCCGACGACCCCGGCCATGACCCTGCCCGTATGGATCCCCGCCCGCATCTGCACCCCATGAGCGTGATGCCGGTTGAAAGCGGCCAGGAATTCCTGGGCCTCCAGGGCGGCCTGGATACCCTGGGCGGCATGGCCGGGGTAAGCCTCCGGGGCGCCGAAGACGACCATGTAGGCATCGCCGATGGTCTTGATCTTGGTTCCCCGGCAGCGGGCGATGAGATCGTCGAAGCCGCCGAACAGTTCATCGAGGAGGTCGATCAGTACCTCCCCGGTCATCCTTTCCGCCAGATGGGTGAATCCGACGATATCCAGAAAGAGAATGGTGCAGTCAAAGGGACGGGGGGCGTAACGCCCCCGGTATTTTATTTCCTCCGCCACGGGACCGGGCAGGGTGTTGCGCAGCAGGGCGTTGACCCGTTTTTCCAGAGCGACGTATTTTTCGATCAATTCCTTCAGGAGGCGACGCTGCAGGCGGGAATCACCCAGCGAGGCCCGGCTGTCAAGGAACTGCAACGCCAGGGGAGTTGCATCGACCCCGGTCCGGTCGTCGAGACGGCAGATGTCTCCCAGGTTTTCCTTGTTCAATGGGTCTTTCCCTCCTGATGTCTTCCCGATATCTTTCCGGCCGCTCTCAAAACTCCATATTGGTGAGCCGCCAGGAAAACCCGCTGCGGCGCAGGACAAACCGCAACGTCCCGGATTCCCCCGCCGGAAAGGAGACGACAAACTCCGCCGGCGAGGTGTAGGCCAGTTCCGCATGGCTGAGGAAGGCGGTGAAGAGCGACCAGGGGGAGGGGGGGGGCGACCCGTTCCCCTTCCCGGCAGCTGCCAGCGCCTCCAGCCTTTCTTTCATGAAGGCCGCCAATCCCTCCGGGGTGATCAGCTCGTTCACGGCCCGCTCCACGATACGGTTGACCAGGGAGTCCGGAATGCCCGATGCCTCGCCGTGCGACGCGGCATCTCCCCGGATCTTGACGCCGATGTAACGCTTGAGGTTTTCCCGGATCTGGACAAAATCCACCAGATCGGCAAGCCGGCGTTGATCCTGGTTTTCGAAGGCCGCGATGATCCGGTAGATGGTCACGTAGGGCAGGCTGTACATCACCGCCGCCCCCGCCCCCAACGACACAAGGAAGATACCGGCGACGATGAGGGTGCGTTTCTTCACCGTCAATCCTCCCAGCCGATGACCTCATAACCTTTGCCGCTCAGACAGCGGTTTACGAAGGACTTGTAAAGAGGACTCGGCTCCGAGGCCTTGACGATCCCCCCGACCAGACCCGCCGCCGCGCCGGCGGCGGCCCCCACGCCCAGATCCGCACCGAAACTGCCTCTTACCGCCCCCACGGCGCCGCCGACCACCGCCCCACCGGCGCCGCCGATGGCGGTACTCTTGGCGATCTTCTTGGCTTCATCGGATTTGACGTAGATCTCCGCCTGCTGACGGCAGGAGGCGATGTCGCGCTCGGCCTGTTCCTGACCTACCCGCTGCAGGTGGGCATTCGGGTAGAGCACCGGTCCGGAGGCGCAGCCGGCCAGCAGCAAGACTAAGAATGTCAAAGACAGTTTTTTCATATCATACCGCCTTTCATCCGAAAATACATTCGTAACTCATTGATTTATTACGGTACTTTTATCGTTCCCCGTTTTTGTTCCCCCCGGCGACGGGATGCCGTCATGGGTGTTTCATCGGCAAACGGGATCACCGTCAATGCTGCGGCCCCTTAGGGTGATTTTTTGCCGCCTCCCGGTTGGCTGGCGCCGTCAGCCTTTCTTTTCCAGTACCGCTCCGAAAAACCCGTCGGTTCCCTGACGGTGGGGAAAGGTACGGAGGAAACCCTGCTCATCGAGGAGATCCGGGGGCAGCCCCTTCGGGAAGGCCGGGCGGAATTCCCGATGGCACTCGAGAAAGGCCATGACGACCTCCTCGTTTTCCTCCGCCATGACGCTGCAGGTACTGTAGATCAGCCGTCCCCCCGGCTTTACGTAATCACCGGCCCGCTCCAGAAGCCTTTTCTGAAGACCGGGCAGACGGTCCAGTTGCTCCGGGGTGAGCCGCCATTTGATCTCCGGACAGCGGCGTAGGGTGCCCAAACCGGAACAGGGGACATCGACGAGAACCCGGTCGCAGGAACCCGGGGGAGGTTCGGGCAGGGGCAGGGTCGCATCGGCCGCGAGCGTCGTGATTATTTGAATGCCGAGACGCGCCGCCAGGCCGCGCAACTGTCGGAGCTTGCCTTTCTGCCGCTCCACGGCGAAGATCCTGCCCCGGTTGTCCATCAGTTCCCCCAAATGGGTGGTCTTGCCTCCCATCCCGGCACAGAGATCGAGAACCGTTTCCCCGGCCGCGGGAGCCACCAGGCTGCCGATCAATTGGGACGCCTCGTCCTGAAGCTGGAACATCCCCCGGCGGTAGGGGATCGTTTCCCGCAGGGGCTTTTCCGCCGACATCACGACGAGGCCGGCCGGGGAGTAAGGGGTTTTCTCCGTCCTTATCCCCTCCTGAAACAACTCTTCTATAACCTTTTCCCGGGTGCTTTGCAATCGGTTTACTCTCAATATCTGCCGGGGGGAAGTGTTGTTGGCCCGGCAGAGGGCAAGCGTCTCTTCCTGACCCCAGCGTCGTTCCCAGCGGTCGATGAGCCAGGGCGGATGAGAATGGACGAAGGCGGCATAACTCCGGAATTCCGTACGGCGGTCCGGGAGGGCAAGACGTTCCCGCCGGCGTTGGACACTGCGCAGCACGGCGTTTACCAGGGCATCCCGCCCGGGGCAGAGCTCACCGGCCAGCGCGACCGCTTCATGAACGGCGGCATGGGCGGGAATCCGGTCGGTGAAGAACAACTGATAGAGGGCGGTGCGGAGAACATTCCGGAGGAGGATGTCGGTGCGGGCAAGACCACGGCGCAAAAACTGGGCGAGGATCCCGTCCAGGAATCCCCGCATCCGCAGGGTGCCGTAAACCAGCTCGGTGATCAGCCCCCGGTCGCGGGGATCCTGCTGTGGCCACCGGGAGAGACAGCGGTCGAGCAGGGGCTCGGCAAAGGCGCCGGAGGTTTCGACGCGGGTCAGGATTTGTACGGCCGTTAAACGGGGGCTTTGGCGAATCATGGTCATGACGATCTCTTTCTCCCCGCGGTCCGGCGTTGTCGATGAAAGCGCCGTTGTCACCCGCAGCGGGTCTGGGGCGACAGACGGCAGCCCCGGAGAAAATCCTGAATCGTCATCCGATTCTTTCCTTCCCACTGCACCTCCTGCAGATGCACCCACCCGTTTGCCGCCGCTACGGACAAACCTTTCTTCGTTGTCCCCCCGATCGTCCCCGGCGGGACGTCCACGGTGCCCGGCTCTCCTAGAGCCCGGTATATCTTAAGCATCCGGCCGTCCAGAAAGGTATACGCCCCGGGCGTCGACGAGAGGCCCCGGATCAGTTGGACAATGTCCGCGACGTCCCGCTGCCAGTCGATGCGGCCGTCCTCCTTTTTCAGCCGGGGGGCGTAGGTCGCCTCTTCATGACGCTGCGGCGTCCGCGGCGCGGCGCCTGTCGCAATCAGTGCCAGGGCTTCCAGGAGGAGTTCCCCGCCCATGACGGCGAGGCGGTCATGGAGTTGATCGTAGGTTTCCCCTTCCCCTACCGGCGTTTCCCGTTGCAGGATTATGTCCCCCGTATCGACGCCGGCATCCATCATCATGATCGTCACCCCCGTGATCTTTTCCCCGCGGATCAGGGTCCAGTTCAAGGGGGCCGCGCCCCGGTATCGGGGCAGCAGGGAAGGGTGCACATTAAGACATCCCAGGGGCGGGCGCTCCAGGATCTCCGCCGGCAGGATCTGGCCGAAAGCGGCGACGGCGACCACGTCGGGGTTCAATCCCCGGAAAAGCTGGAGAAAGGTCTCGTCGCGAACCCGCTCCGGCTGGAGCACCAACAGGCCGTGGGCCTCGGCCAGTTCTTTCACCGGCGAGGGCTGCAGACGCCGCCCCCTCCCCCGGGGTTTGTCCGGCTGGGTCACGGCGCCGACGATGGGATATTCGGCCTCGATGAGCATCTTCAGTGCGGGAACGGCGAATTCCGGCGTTCCCATAAACATCAGGCGCGGCTTGGGCATGTTGGCATAACCTCCCCTTGGCATCGAGATGGACGACTTCGTGAAAAGTCCGAAACATTTATAAAAAATCGGCGAAAAGGGGAAGAAAAATATTTTCGCGGGTCACATGAAATAAACCGGGTCCACATCCACCTTGAGCTGCACCCCCGGGGCATGGCAGCGGGCAAGCAGCTCCCGGGCCAGATGGTGAAGTCGGCGGCTGTCTTCACCCTTGAGGAGGAGTTGCCAGCGATAGCGACCCCGGAGACGAAAAAGCGGGGCCTCCGCCGGTCCCACCACCGCCGTGATTTCCTTCCCGTCCCCCCCGGCGGCAAGTTGCCGCGCCAGGCCGGCCAGGCGCTCCATTTCCCGTTCCCCCTTTTCCCGTTGCAGGCAGGAGAGGGTAAACTGGATCAGCCGGGTATAGGGGGGATAGTTGAGGCTTTGGCGCAGCGCGATCTCCTCTTCGTAAAAGCCCTCATAATCATGATCTTTAGCCCTGCGGAGGGCATAGTGGTCCGGATTGAAGGTCTGGATGATCACCCGCCCGGGATGCTCGCCCCGCCCTCCCCGTCCGGAAACCTGGGTCAAAAGCTGGAAGGTCCGCTCCGCGGCGCGAAAATCAGGGAGATTCAGGGAGATGTCCGCCAGGACGACGCCTACGAGGGTGACCTTGGGAAAGTCATGCCCTTTGGAGATCATCTGCGTGCCCACGACGATGTCGATTTCCTCCCGGCCGAGGGCGTGGAGCAACTTTTCGTGCGCCCCCCGGCCGTCCATGGTGTCGCTGTCCATGCGGCGGATCCGGGCGGCGGGGAACCGCTTCCGTATTTCCTCCTCCAGACGTTCCGTGCCCACGCCATAGGTACCGATACGGGGGCTCCCACAGTGGAAGCAAGCCGATTGACCGGCGAGGGAGTAGTCGCAGTAATGACATTTCCAGACGTTTTCTCGGGCATGGTGGATCAGGGAGACCTCGCAGTTCCGGCAGCGGAGCGGCCGGCCGCAATCGCGGCAGAGGAGGAAGGTGTGATAGCCCCGCCGGTTCAGGAGGAGTAGGGTCTGTTGCTTGCGGGCCAAAGTCTCGCCGAGGGCGGCGGTCAGCCCCCGGGAGAGGATGCCGGCGGCGCCTTCCTCCTGGAAGACCTTTTCCCTTTTCATATCGATTATCTCCACGGCCGGAAGGGGCCGATCGGCGATGCGCTGCGGCATGCTCAGGGGAAAAAATCTGCCCCGTCGGGCGTTGAAATAGGTTTGTACCGCCGGCGTCGCCGAGCCGAGGAGCACCGTCGCCCCCGCCATGCGCCCTCTGACCACGGCCATGTCCCGGGCGGAGTAAGGCAGGCGTTCGTCCTGTTTATAGGAGGAGTCGTGTTCTTCATCCACAACGATCAATTTCAGATCCCGGACGGGGGCGAAAAGGGCGGAGCGGGCGCCCACGACGATGCGCAGCTTTCCCGCCTGGAGAAGCCGCCACTGGTCATAGCGGACGGCGCGGGATACGCCGCTGTGGAGGACGGCGATGTTCTCCCCGCCGAATCGCTCGGCCAAACGGGTGAGCAACTGAGGGGTGAGGGCGATTTCCGGAACGAGGAGAATCGCCCCCCCGCCCTGTCTTTGCGCCTCCTCCATGGCCCGGAGATAGACCTCCGTTTTGCCGCTTCCCGTGACCCCGTGGAGGAGAAAGGTTCTGAATTCTCCCGTTTGGAGATTCCGGAGGATTTCCTTGAGGGCCGCTTCCTGCCAGGGATTGGCCACGGGCATCGGGGAAACAGGACCCACCGCCGGCCGGGGAGGCAAGCTCCGGAGCAGCTCCCGCTCGGCGATCGTCACGAGGCCCTTCCCGGCCAGCGCCGCCAAGAGCGAACGGACGTTGCCCAGACGCCGGCACAGTTCGGCCACGGTCATCCCCTCTCCCTCCCGGATGAGCCGTAACACCTCCCGTTGCCTGGGCGTCAGAACCGGCACGACGGGAGGCGGATCCTTGGCGATGACCGCCTGGGCGGTCTTGCTGCGGATGTTTTTCCCTCCCGGGAGGATTTCCTGCAAAACCTTGCCCAGGGGGTAAAGATAGTAGCCGGCCATCCAGCGGTAGAAGGCGAGTTCCCCGGCGTCGAAGAGCGGTTGGGGATCAAGGATCTCGATTATTTCCCTGGTGTTTTCCACTTCCGCGGTATCGGCGACGCCGATGATATAGCCCGTCTGGGTCCTGCTGCCGAAGGGGGCCAGGGCCCTTTTCCCCAGAGCGGCCCGATCGCGCAGCGAGGCGGGCACGGCATAGTCGAAATGCTGTTCCGCAGGAATGGGGAAGGCGATCTTCACGAACACGGGCGTTACCTCTTGCCGGATCTCGTTGAGCTCATCACACCGCTTTCATACCAGTTTTGCGACTCAATGTCTAAAGCGGAGATGCGCCGGCGGCGCCGTTCGACACACCCCAGGCGATAACGTTCGCCTGGAGGGACTGCGGCGGCATCTTTGATCAAAATACGGTTGTAGTTCACATAAGGGGGAGAAGGAAAAGGGAGCGGCGATGCGGGGGCGGCGACGTAGGGGTTTTATCACCGGACACGGCGCCTGTCGCCGACCGCACGGAGGCGGGGTAAGAGCACTATTCGCCCTTCATTTTTTCCAGCTTTTCCTGTTTGGTCTTGCAATCGATGCACAGGGTGGTCACCGGCCTGGCGATCAGCCTCTTTTCGGAAATGTCGCAGCCACAGGACGCGCAGATTCCGTACACACCGTCGTCGATTCTCTGGATGGCCTCCCGCATCTTGGCGATCAGCTTCCTTTCCCGGTCCCGGATGCGCAGTTCGAAATTGCGGTCTGACTCGAGAGAAGCCCGGTCATTGGGATCGGGATAGTTCTCCTTGCCGGTCGTCATTTCCGAAACGGTCTTTTCGGCATCCGACAGCAGTTCGCTGATCTTCTGATTCAGCATATAACGGAAGAATTGCAGTTTGTCCGGTTTCAAAGGCATTTCATCACCTTAACTACCATAAAATGGGTGTGGCTCTACATTTGGGGGAGAGGTCATACACGATCTCGGGAGGTTTGTAAAGAAAAAATTGCAGGTCCTCAGGACCGGAAGACCTTGTCGGTCGTGTCGTCGTCACCGACGGCTCAGCTCCGGGAGACGATGTCCCGTAGCTCCTCGTAGAGGGGTTTGAGGCGTCGGTACATCTGTAGGTAAACCCGATTGTAGAGCTGTTCGTAGATCTCCCGGTTACGGGGGTCAGGTTCGAATACCCGTCCCAGGCGCGTCATGGCGGCGATGGCCGTCCGGAAATCGGGGTGCAGCTTGAGTCCCACCGCCGCGTCGATGGCCGCGCCCAGACCTGAGGTTTCGTAAACATGGGGGCGGGCGGCGGGAAGGCCGAAGATGTCCGCCGTCAACTGCAGGGCGGAGTCACTTTGAGAGCCGCCGCCGGCAACCCGGAGCTCCGTGATGTTGATGCCGCTCCGCTTTTCCGAACGCTCCTTTCCCTCCCGCAGGGCGTAGGCCAGGCCCTCCAAAATGGCCCGGTAAAGATGGGCGCGGTTGTGACTGTCGCCGAATCCGATGACCGCCCCCCGGGCCTCGGGCCCGGGAAACTTCACCCCCGGCGACCAGTATGGCTGGAGGATCAGCCCCATGGACCCGGGAGGTACCTGCCGGACCAGATCGTCGAACAGGGCTTCGGGATCCAGACCCCGTTCCCGGGCGATTCTCTCCTCGTGATGGGCGAATTCCCGCTTGAACCAGCTCACCATCCAGTAACCGCGATAGATCATAATCTCCAGGCTATAGGCGCCGGGAACGGCGGCGGGGTAAGGGGGGATCAGGGGAATGGCCTCTATGTAGCGCCGATGGGTGGTATTGATCGTAGCGGTGGTGCCGTAGCTGAGGCAGCCGATATGGGGCTCCAGACAGCCCGCACCGATGACCTCGCAGGCCTTGTCCGCGGCGGCGGCGATCACGGGAAGGCCGGGGGGCAGTCCCGTCTCCGCGGCCGCCGCGGGGGAGACACGCCCGATTTCCTCCGCCGGCGGAACGAGGTCGGGAAGCATGTCTTTCCGGATGGGAAGAAGTTTCCATTTCCAATCCCAGGGGCCGGCCCAGCGGAGCCGCTTGTAGTCGAAGGGAAGATAGCCGACCTGGCTGCTGACGGAATCGCGGTATTCCCCGGTGAGACGATAGGTTAGATAACCGGAGAGAAGGAGATACTTGTGGGTTTTATCCCAGAGCTCCCGCTGGTGGCGGGCCAGCCATACCGCCTCCGCTTCCGCCTGGAAATAGGCGATGGTCTCCCGCATGCCCGAGAGGCGGAAGGCCATTCCCCAGAGTCCTCCCAGGGGCTTCTCCCCCTCGGTGCGGCGCTGGTCGAGCCAGACGATCGCGGGGCGGAGCGGTTTTCCCTCCCGGTCGAGATTGACCACGGTGGCCCGCTGGGTGGTCAGGGCCACACCGGCGATGGCTAGGGGAGAAATGTCCGTTTCCGCCCACAGCAACCGGCAGGCCCGGCAGAGAGCCTGCCAGAAATAATCCGGTTCCTGCTCCGCCCAGCCCGGTTGCCGGGAAAAATAAGGTTCGATCGGCACCCGCGCCTTGGCGACCAGATTGCCCCGGAGATCGAAGATGAGGGCCCGGACGCTCTGGGTGCCGTTGTCGATGGCCAGGATGAGTTCGCCGGCGGCGTCAGCCATAGACCTCCCGGATCTTGGCGATGATGTTGGTGGTGGATTTCCCCGCCGTGAGGGGAATGGTCACAACCCTTCCCCCTGCCGCCTTCACGAAATCCGCCCCGGCGATGGCGTCTTCCGCCCAGTCCCCGCCTTTGACGAGGATGTCGGGCTGGAGGTATTCGATCAGTTCCCGGGGGGTCGGCTCCGCAAAGAGGACCACATAGTCGATGCATTCCAGGGCGGCCATGATGTCGGCCCGCTCCGCTTCGGGAACCAGGGGCCGCTTCTCCCCCTTGATCGTCCTTACGGAGGCGTCGCTGTTCAGGGCCAGGATCAGCAAGTCCCCGAGTTTTTTCGCCTCCCGGAGGTAGCGGACATGTCCCACATGGAGGATGTCGAAACAGCCGTTGGTGAAAACGATGGTTTTCCCCTCCGCACGGAGCTGCCGGAGCCTTTGTTTGAGTTGTTCTTTCGTTACGATTTTTTGCATCTTTTTCCCCTTGAAGAGGGAAATGTTTATCGGTCCCTCTCCGGTGATTTTGCCAAAGGCGTTTTGCCCTCCCTCTTTCCGGGGCCGGGCTCCCGCGCTGCTCGGGGAGGGGGCTAACCATCCGGCAGTGCCCGTGCCAGGGTCAACACCCCGACCCGGGCGGCACCGCCGTCCAGGAGCATCCGGGCGCATTCCGCGAGAGTGCTGCCGGTGGTGTAAACATCATCGATCAGGAGCACCCGCTGCCCGCGGATCATTTCCCGACGGGCCACGACGAAGGCCCCCCGGATGTTTTCCCGGCGTTCCCGGCGTCCCATACGGGTCTGGGGCGGCGTATCCCGCTCCCTCTCCAGACTGAGAAAGTCCACCGGGATGCCGCAGCGGGCCGACAGGGTTCTGGCCATGAGCAAGGCTTGATTGAAGCCCCTTTCCCGGAGCCTCCGAATATGGAGGGGGACCGGGACGAGTACGGTAAAATCTTCCCATGGCAACCCCGCATAGGCACCGTCGAGCAGCAATTGCCCCAGGGCGGCGCCCAGTTCCGGATGGCGATGATACTTGAAACGGTGGATGACTTGCAGCAATCCCCCGGCATAAACGGCGGCGGAGCGGGCGATCTGGAAAGGTTTGGGCGTCGTCAGGCAATCACGGCAGAGTCGGTCTCCCCCCTCCCCGGCCCCGTGGGGGGCACCGCAGACGGGACACAGGGGCGGATTTATATATTGGATCTCTCCGTTGCAGGTCTCGCAAAATATCCCGGCCGTCAGCTTTTCCGTAACCCTCCCACAGGACTGGCACCGGGGGGGAAAGAGGACATCGACGAGGCTGCGCCAGGGCCCCTTCCACACCTCAAAGCCCCTCGGCAAGCTCCGGGATGAACGCCGCGTCATCCGGAATCTGCATCCGGGGTGCGTCCGACCAAAGACGCTCCAGATCGTAGAATTCCCGCAAAGGTTCCAGGAAGATGTGAATGACCACATCGTCGTAGTCCATGAGAATCCAGCGGCCGTGTTTTTCCCCTTCCACACCGAGGGGCATCATCCCCGATTTTTTTAGGTTTTCCTGCAGATGGGAGCACAGGGCCTTCACCTGACGGTCCGAGGCGCCGCTGCAAATGAGAAAATAATCGGCAAAAGAGGACAGCTCCCGGACATTCATGACGACCACACGGCTGGCTTTGCGGGCCAGGGCGGTGTTCAGGCAGCGCAGCACCCGCTCCCGGGAGTCGGGGAGGGACGGCATATCGTCCCTGTCCGGTGCGGAAGGAACTGATTTGGTGGCGATGTGATGAAGCCCCCCTTTCCGGATAAGATGTAATAACTTGTTGTTTTCAATAGCAGATTAAGTTATGGTTGTCAACAGGAAATCCGCCCTGGCACCGGCGGGTGCCGCGACCGTAAAGATGAGGCCATTTCCCCGTTGTCTCGGAAGCCCTTCCTGTGTTAGAAAACTTGGCGTAAAGCCGTTTTTTTAAGGAGAGAATTGGAAACGACACCCTCTTTTCCCGTATTGAGCAAGGTTCAGGTCCACCTGCCCTTTCATTTTCTCCACGCCCAGTATCTGCCCCAGGTGTTGAAATACGGAATCAATCCCGAAATCAGTTTCAATAGTGATACCCTGGACAACTTTCGGGAGGCGGATTATCGCCGGGTGGCGGAGCGGCTCCATGAGGCGGGTCGGCGGATAACCTTCCATGCCCCCTTCATGGATCTGCGCCCCGGGGCGATCGATCCCCGCATCCGGGAGGCATCCCGGGAGCGTATCGGGCAGGTGCTCGCCCTGGCCGAAATATTCCGTCCCGAGGCCGTCGTCTGCCATCCCTCTTTCGACAGTCGCTACTATGTTTCCACGGAAGACCAATGGCTGGCGAACAGCATCCTCACCTGGCGGGAGCTCCTGGCGGGGGCGGCGGCAATCCCCGTGCGGCTGGTGCTGGAAAACGTCTATGAGCAGGAACCGCGGCCGTTGCAGCGCCTCCTTGCCGCCCTGGATTCCCCCGATTGCGGTTTCTGCTTCGATACGGGTCATTATCAGGCTTTTTCCCGGGACTCCCTGGCCGCCTGGCTGGAGGGCCTCCATCCCTTTCTCTGTCATGTGCACCTCCACGACAACAACGGCGAGGCCGACGCCCATCTCCCCGTAGGCGATGGCGTCTTTCCTTTTAAGGAGTTTTTCACCTTCCTCCGGACTAAAGACATCCGACCGATCTTTACCATCGAGGCCCACAATGAGCGGAATCTCCGGCGATCCCTGGAGAATATGGAACGTTTGGGATTCCTCAGGGGGGAAGATCGTTGCTGAAATATCTCCTTAAGCGCACCGTTTTGATGATCCCCATGCTGATCGGCATCACCGTCATCTGTTTTGCCGTCATGCATCTGGCTCCGGGTTCGCCCACGGATCTCCAAACGCAGATGAATCCCCGGGCCTCGGCGGAGCTGAAGGAACGCCTCCGGGCCATGTACGATCTGGACAAACCCCTCTATGTACAATACGGTTTATGGTTGAAGCGCCTTGCCGTCCTCGATCTGGGAAAATCCTTTGCCCCCGACCGCCGCCCGGTGGCGGAAAAGATCGGAGAGCGTCTCCCCGTCACCATTTCCCTGAATGTTCTTTCCCTACTCCTGATCCTGGTCACGGCGATCCCTCTCGGGGTGCTGTCGGCGGTCCACCAGGGCTCCTGGTTCGATGCGGCGGTCAGTGTCTTCGTCTTTGTCGGTTTTGCCGTTCCGACCTTCTGGCTTGCCCTGCTCCTGATGATCTTCTTCGGGGTGGATCTGGGCTGGTTGCCCATCTCGGGGCTTCGGTCGCTGAATCACGAATATCTTCCCCCCGGGGCCGCTTTCTGGGACCTCATCAAACACCTGGTCCTCCCGGTGGGCATCTCCGCCTTCGGCGGCCTGGCGGGTTTGTCCCGGTACATGCGGGCCAATATGCTGGAGGTGATCCGCCAGGATTACATCATGACGGCAAGGGCCAAGGGACTGAGCGAATTCCGGGTGATATACGTCCATGCCCTCCGGAACGCTCTCCTGCCGGTCATCACCATTCTGGGCCTCTCCATTCCCGGATTGATCGGCGGGAGCGTCATCTTCGAGACGGTCTTCGCCATCCCCGGCATGGGGCAGCTATTCTATATGTCCGTTATGGCAAGGGATTATCCAACGATCATGGGGATTCTCTTCATCGGTGCCGTCCTCACCCTCCTGGGAAATCTTCTGGCAGACGTGGCTTACGCCGTGGCCGATCCCCGGATCCGGGTGACTTGAGGAACGGGCATGTATTTCGAGTTTTGGAAGCGCTTTGTGAGAAACAAGATGGCCGTGACCGGCGGGCTGGTGGTGCTGTTGCTGTTTATCGTCTCCCTGGCGGCTCCGTGGCTGGCCCCTTACGATCCCCTGGCGATCAATCTGCAGGAAATATTGGCGCCGCCCTCAAGTCAGCATTGGTGTGGGACGGATCAACTGGGCCGGGATGTCTTGAGCCGGATGATCTGGGGTGCCGGCATCTCTCTGAAGGTGGGCTTCGTGGCCACGGGCATCGCCGTGTTGATCGGCGCCCTTCTCGGGGCCCTTGCCGGTTACTACGGCGGCTGGTGGGATGCGGTCATCATGCGGCTGGTGGATGTGATGCTCTGCTTTCCCACGTTTTTTCTCATCCTGGCCGTCATCGCCTTTTTGGAGCCCTCGATCTGGAATATCATGATCATCATCGGGGCGACGGGCTGGATGGGGATCACCCGTCTGGTCCGGGCGGATTTCATGTCCTTGAAAGAGCGGGAATTCGTCACGGCAGCCCGGGTGATGGGGGCCGGCGACACCCGCATCATTTTTCGCCATATCCTTCCCAATGCCCTAACCTCCATCCTGGTAGCGGCGACCCTGGGGGTGGCCGGGGCTATTCTCACGGAATCGGCCCTGAGTTTTCTCGGTATCGGCGTCCAGCCGCCGACGCCCAGTTGGGGCAACATCCTCACCGCCGGCAAGGATAACATCGACATCGCCTGGTGGCTCTCCCTATATCCCGGCTTGGCGATCCTGATCACGGTACTGGGATACAACCTGCTGGGGGAGGGTATTCGGGACGCCCTGGATCCCCGGCTCCGCGGCGGCCGCTGAAAATAAAAAAGGCTCCCGATAAACAGGAACCTCTTTTATTCAGAGCAAAAAGGTGAAGGTAATTACTTCTTCTCCTTAGCCGGAGCCTTCTCCGCGGCCGGAGCCTTCTCCTCAGCCTTCTTGTCGGCCTTCTCAGCCTTCTTGGCCTTCTTAGCCTTCTTAGCCTTCTTCTCCTTAGCCGGGGCCTTCTCTTCAGCCTTGGCGGGTTCGGCAGCGGGTTTCGCGGCCGGAGCCTGAGCGAACGCTAAACCGGACAGGGAAAGGGCGAAAAGGATCGAAACGACGATCGAGAGCAGTTTCTTCATTTATGGTTTCACCTCCTTTCATTTTTTTTCTTTCTTTAACAAGAAGCATGCCAAAGATCTTTCACATTCAAACACTAATGATCATGAGTAGTTGCGTAGTCGGTGCCGGTGCGGCAACCCTGACGGTGTCCCTAATAATGGGGAAATATTCCCCTTTTTGTGAGGAAATATTCCCGGCTTACCCTTGGTTTAGGATTTTGCCGGTGGCTTGTGCTTGAGAAAATGCAGCAGCTTGTCCCGATAAAGGTAAGCCGCGACTACGGCGATCAGGCTGACGGCGGCCAGCAGCCAAAGGGGACCGTACTGGTTATGCCTTAGAAAGGCGCCGCTTACGGAGAGCATGGCGGTGCCCAGCAGCCTCCCGATAGTGGAGACGACGAGAAACAATCGCGTCGGCATGTGGCTGAGGCCGATGATATAGCAGAGGGCGTCCTTGGGAAAGCCGGGGATGAGAAAGAGGATGAAAACCACCCAGGTTCCCTTGTGTTCCATGAAGTAGTCATATTTTTGCAGAATCGCCGGGCTGACCGCCTTTTCCACGAAAGGCAGACCCAGCCAGCGGGCCAGGCTGAAGGCCAACCAGGAACCTACGGTGAGGCCGATGGTCGAATACAGGGTGCCGAAGACGGCCCCGTAAAGATAACCGCCGATGAACCCCGTGGCCTCGCCGGGGACGGGGGCGAAGATGACCTGAAGGATCTGCAGGCCGATAAAAACCACCACCGACAGGGGACCGAAGGAGTTTATGAAGGCGATAGCCCGCTCCCGGTCCGTAAAGAAGCTCCCCATATCGTAGTGGAGGAAAAGGTAGGCGCCGCCGCCGCAGAGCAGCAGGAGGCACAGGATCTTTAATAGTGTGCTTGTTTTCATTTCTTCCCCTGAGGAACGCGGGGGATATTATTGAAGATGCCCGGCGCCGTCAAGGATTATGTCGAAACCGCAGCAAGGCCGCTTTGCCGCCGCCAAGGAATATTTTTCGCACCGTTACGCAAGGCTTCCCTCTTCCTCCTCTCCGGAGGTGCGCCTTTGCCCCGAAAAAAGATCGGCATAAGGCGACTACCTTTATATGAAAATGCCGCCGTTGATCTTCCGGGAATCATTTTCATCGTTCGTGGGGGTCGGCCGAGAAGACAATTCAGAGATCACGGGACAGGATATCGGGATAGTTGGTGAATACGCCGTCCACGCCCCGGGCCAGCATCTTTTCCAGATCCCGTCGGTTGTTTACGGTAAAGGCGTGGAATTTCAATCCCCGCCGGTGGGTGTCTTCGAGGAAACGTTTCGTAGCGGCCGGCAGCGCCGCATGCACGGCATAGGCCCCCAGGGCGGCGGCGAAACGGGCGTACCCCCGGGGGACACCGGTGACGATGGGGGCGATACGGATATGGGGCAGGAGGGTTTTAAAGGCCGCCAACTCTTCCTGATCGAAAGCGGAGATCAGCAGCTGCTCCGGCATCAGCCGCGCACTTTCCAGATATGTCCCCAGGAGCTCCGCCACGGGGGCGGCGGTGGTCGGCCCCTTGAGCTCGATATTGACCCCGATATCTCTGCCGAGCAAATCGATCACTTCCCTAAGCAGGGGGATTCTTTCCCCCCTGCCGGCATCGAGAGAGCGGAGATGACTCAAGGTCTGTTCCATAACGGCGCCCTTGCCGTTGGTCGTTCTTTCCAGGGTGGCATCGTGGATGACTACCAATTCCCCCTCCACGGCATAGACATCCAGCTCCAGCCACCGGGCCCCCATAACCAACGCCCGACGGAAGGCGCGCAGGGTGTTCTCCGGTTCGTAGCCGCTGGCCCCCCGGTGGGCAAAGAGAACAAAATCATCCCGGCGAAAGGGTTCCCGATCAAGGCTTCGGCTGCTCATGCCACCTCTTCATAATGGAGATCGACGTTCGGTAACAAACAAGCGGCCGGTGCCCCGTGATCCTGAACAAAGGTTGCCGTATGCGCCTGATCCTTTTCCCCTCATCTATCGAGATTCATCTTCAGGACGGAGCACACCAGGTTCGCTGTGGTGTATTGTCCGTCGGTCATCCGGGCGAAGGGGTGTTCCCCGCCGAACAGCTCCGCGACGATCTCATCCACCGTGCGACCCTCCCTGTGCCGGTCCTGGACACGGCGGGCCAGTTCCCGGAGGTAGCGGATATTTGCGGCGAGGGCCTCCCGGCCGTTTTCGACGATCCGCCCTAGGGAGGTGAAGAGGATCAGCTTTTCCGGAGCGACCTCCAGAATCCTCTTTAGGGAAAGGATCGTCGCCGCCATATCCTCTTCCGGGCGGATAAACTTGGGGGATTCCCGGGCAAAGATGTCTCCCGAAAAACACCAACCCTGCCGTTTTTCCAGCAGCACGATATGACCCTCGGCGTGTCCGGGGGTTTCGATGACCTCGAAATTATATAGAGGTGTGGAGATCTGCGCCGGCACAGGCAATGCCGCCGATGGCTCCGGATATCCCCAGACGAACTCCTGATAAGGAAAGAGAAAAGGTTTGTTGGCGATCAGGGGGAGGGCGGCCGCCGCCGCATAAAGCG